>NZ_JAWRXB010000082.1:0-526 GCF_046535245.1 Paraburkholderia sp. SIMBA_030 | reverse complement strand
CGGGGTCTTTCCGTCCTGTCGCGGGTAACCTGCATCTTCAAAGGTACTATAATTTCACCGAGTCTCTCGTTGAGACAGTGCCCAGATCGTTGCGCCTTTCGTGCGGGTCGGAACTTACCCGACAAGGAATTTCGCTACCTTAGGACCGTTATAGTTACGGCCGCCGTTTACTGGGGCTTCAATTCGCACCTTCGCTTACGCTAAGCGCTCCTCTTAACCTTCCAGCACCGGGCAGGCGTCAGCCCCTATACTTCGCCTTACGGCTTCGCAGAGACCTGTGTTTTTGCTAAACAGTCGCCTGGGCCTATTCACTGCGGCTCTCTCGGGCTTGCACCCTAACAGAGCACCCCTTCTCCCGAAGTTACGGGGTCATTTTGCCGAGTTCCTTAACGAGAGTTCTCTCGATCACCTTAGGATTCTCTCCTCGCCTACCTGTGTCGGTTTGCGGTACGGGCACCTCTCACCTCGCTAGAGGCTTTTCTTGGCAGTGTGGAATCAGGAACTTCGCTACTATAATTCGCTCGCC
>NZ_JAWRXB010000535.1:0-272 GCF_046535245.1 Paraburkholderia sp. SIMBA_030 | reverse complement strand
ACCGAAGGTGTGGCGCTGTTCAATCAGCGTTATCCACAGGGCTTGCCTGAAACCTGGGGCGGGCACGGGCCGGAGGAGGTCAATGGCGTGCGTTATTACTCCTGGTCCGGGAAGTTGCAGCCTGGCGTTACGGATCGCGGGCGCAACCTGTTGGACGGGACCCATCGCAGTTGCCGGTTGTTTGCCAAAACCTTTGTGAACGAGGCCGGGCATTGCGACGGGATGGTCGGGCGTTACAGCTCGCACCTGGGGACGGTGATTGGCGATGAATA
>NZ_JAWRXB010000534.1:0-272 GCF_046535245.1 Paraburkholderia sp. SIMBA_030 | reverse complement strand
GCCCTTGCCGTTATGTCGACCAAATGGGTCTAGATAACTACTTGGCACTATGTGAAAAATACGCACATCTTGGCAAAGCTTATGAAGCGCCACAAAAGATTCGCGACATGGCAGCCGCAGGCGAGACTTTTTACGCAACAGCGTAATAGTCAGTCATTACTAGGATGAAGTGCAGTACGTTTGCTATTTTGCATGAAAGCAATTGAGACATGAATCGTCTCCAATAGCGAACGTACGATTATAGTTGGTTCAGTTTAATGCTAGTACGAGTA
>NZ_JAWRXB010000533.1:0-272 GCF_046535245.1 Paraburkholderia sp. SIMBA_030 | reverse complement strand
ATAAGAGCTTCATTATTAAAAAGGTCAGAGAGCGAAAACCTATTCTTCTTATCAATGCATCACATCATTGGAGACGGATGGTCAACTCAAATATTGGTGTCAGAAGTAGTGAAGACATATAATGAATATTTTAATGAAGATATTGCGAAAGATGAAATATTAGAGAAACCATTATCTATCCAATACAAGGATTATACAGTATGGTTGGAAGATGAGCTTGGCGGAGAGAGATATGAAAAAGCAGAATCATATTGGCTAGAGGAGTTTTCAGG
>NZ_JAWRXB010000532.1:0-272 GCF_046535245.1 Paraburkholderia sp. SIMBA_030 | reverse complement strand
AACGACGCGCGCCCGACGGCACGTTTGCGGGCGTCGTGTCGGTCGCGCTGCGTCCCAGCTATTTCGACGCGTTCTACCGCGAGCTGCTCGGCGGCAACGACGGCCTGCCGATGACCACGACCCTCGTGCGCGCCGACGGCGCGGTTCTCGCGCACTATCCGCGCCGCCCGCGCGAGCCGGCGGCGGTCGCGGCGGACTCGCCGTTCGCTCAGGCGATGAAAGAGGGACGGCGCGCGGGCGTGACACGCATGCATTCGAACATCGACGGCGAC
>NZ_JAWRXB010000531.1:0-272 GCF_046535245.1 Paraburkholderia sp. SIMBA_030 | reverse complement strand
AAGCGTTGCCAGACGTTGCGCAGTGCCGGATTCAGGATTGCCCTGGATGACGTGGTGGAAATTACTCCGCAAATCGAGGCTTTCTTGCCGGCGGTAGACATCATCAAGCTCGAATGGCCTTCGATAGGTGCCCACGCGGCAGGCCCGATGGTGCGCGATCTGAAACGCGCAGGAAAGATTGTCGTGGGCGAGAAAATCGATGATCGCCAGCAGTTGCAGATGGCGCTCGATGCGGGATGCGACATGATCCAGGGGTTTTACTTCAGCAGGCC
>NZ_JAWRXB010000081.1:0-533 GCF_046535245.1 Paraburkholderia sp. SIMBA_030 | reverse complement strand
GCGACGTTCGACATCAATCTATTGCGTCATTTGAATCGTAAGCAAAATGTGGGGTGCGCCGCTTACAGAAATGCCATGAAATGCCGATGAAGAAAGGCTTTCGGAATGACCGGTTCATCTCATAAAAACCCGAACTGTTAATTAATGCTTTCAGATGGCTTGTTAATTAACGGAATCGCAACGGTGTATATTCACCAAAAATGCGAACGCGCTACCGTTTGCCTCTATGATTAGTCGCGACGTTTTACCGCAGCTCAGCCATGAGGACAAAATGGATCTAGCCCAAATCCGCCGCGAAGCCTTCGCGATGCCTGTGCACAATCCCGCGTATCCGCGCCCGCCGTTCCGCTTCGTCAATCGCGAATACTTCATCATTTCCTACGAGACGGATATCGAGGCGCTAAGAGCCGTCGTTCCCGAACCTTTGAAGGTCGATAACGCGATCGTTCATTACGAGTTCATCCGCATGCCCGATTCGTCGGGGTTTGGCGACTATACGGAGAGCGGTCAGGTCATCTCGGTTCTGGACGAGC
>NZ_JAWRXB010000530.1:0-272 GCF_046535245.1 Paraburkholderia sp. SIMBA_030 | reverse complement strand
CGATCATGCGAAAGGCCCCGCGCGCAGGAGCATTTGTCATTCCTCCGCGGTCACAGTCTGCACGTTAACGGCCCGTTTCACCTAGTTTCTGGACAGGAATCCTTCATGCATCTTCTCAAAAATCTGGCAGCGGGATGCCTTGCCCTGGTGGCTGTCGCCGCCCAGGCCGAAACCGTCTCCGGGCTCTACCAAGTGCGTGAGCCGCTTGCAGGGCAGGGCGCCGAAGCCCGTACCCAGGCAACCGGCAAGGCCCTCGATACCTTGATTCTGCG
>NZ_JAWRXB010000529.1:0-272 GCF_046535245.1 Paraburkholderia sp. SIMBA_030 | reverse complement strand
GCCTTAGCCATTATTATACCGTTAGCAGCGTTCTCAGCCTATGCGGCCACGCCGCCAGTGAACATGACAACTAATGGAATGTCTGATGATGCGATGAATGAGAAGACCACGACCGATATGCTATCGGTTCAGCCAAGTGATATTATTCATAAATCTGCAAGCACGCCAACTACCGTAGATAGCGTAGATCTAAATACCTATGCAGGTACTTGGTATGAGATTGGCCGTTTGCCGATGTATTTCCAGCGCAAATGTGCTGGTGATGTGACAGC
>NZ_JAWRXB010000528.1:0-272 GCF_046535245.1 Paraburkholderia sp. SIMBA_030 | reverse complement strand
AGTAGCGTCACCATGTTCAATGCGGCCAGTTGATCGCCTTGCTTGAGTTCCATGGCGGTGAGGAATTCAAAGCGTGCATCGTCGACGCGCAGTTGATTGAGGTACACCACGCCGAGGTCGTTGCGGATTTTGTCGTCGGTGGGCGCCAGCCGCGCGGCGCGCAGCAAGTGAGCCTGGGCCAGGCCGTTGTCGCCCTTGGCTGCAGCGAGTTGGCCCAGGCCGTGTTCGGCTTCGGCGGCCATGCAGGTGCCGAGCAGGCTGCGGTATAACGG
>NZ_JAWRXB010000080.1:0-537 GCF_046535245.1 Paraburkholderia sp. SIMBA_030 | reverse complement strand
ATCACCATTTAGCATGATGCGCTTATGACCAAACGCCAACATCTCGATATCCCGATCAACCGTTTGTGCAATGACAAAGTCAAAATACCAATCATCGATAGTGTCGTCCGCATCTATAAAAACGATGTAGTCGCCGATAGCGATATCAAGCCCAGTATTACGAGCATCTGCCACGCCCCCATTTTTTTGATATTGCACCGTAATCCATGTCTTATCACTTTCCCACTTGTGCAATAACCTAGCAGTTTCATCATCAGAACCATCGTCAATAACTATCAATTCAATCTCATGGTTCTTTTTCGCAACGTCAATACTACTAATACAACGATCAATAGTAGCGGCGGCATTAAATGCGGCGATAATAACTGAAATCATAGTGAGCCTCTTGAGTTGAGACTTCTAATGCATATCCTTTATGCCATCCAACGCAGTCGAAATATTAATCTACTGCGGCACTTTATGGATATGAACAAGACGCCGAAAAGCGACATAAACGATAGATAAACTAAGCAATACCCCAACAATTGAGAACAGAGC
>NZ_JAWRXB010000527.1:0-272 GCF_046535245.1 Paraburkholderia sp. SIMBA_030 | reverse complement strand
CCAGTATGTAGGTATTGTCAGAACGTCCTGCTAGATTTAGGCTCACAATAAATAGATATCATCACTTTTCTATAGTCGAGCTTCACAAACATTTTTTATGCCATACATGTATTTGTACTGCTGCATATTACTGATTGCCTCAGAGTGACTAATAGAGAGTAAAGATACTGATGATAACGTTATCGATGTTTCAAGAGCATTTAGATTCTACAGAGCCACTACCTGCGCTATCTAATCGCTTAGTAAATGGTCAAGAACGATACTTGTTAAAA
>NZ_JAWRXB010000526.1:0-272 GCF_046535245.1 Paraburkholderia sp. SIMBA_030 | reverse complement strand
ACGATTTCCGGCTCTGGGTTTGCCTCCACGAGCAAACCCACCGAGTGCAGTTCGCGGCCGCGCCGTGGCTCCGCCACCACATGCTGGAGCAGATCGAGCAGCTCAGCGGCAACTTGCTGGGCAACATGGATTCCTTGGTGGAGCGCGCCGGCGCCGTGGCCAGGTCCCTCCGCGAACGCACCCCGGGGGGCAGCGGCCCGGGAGAGAACGCAAGCGGCCGCGGAGGCATTTTGGAGTTCCTGCAGAGCCCGGAAGAAAAGGCCTCGCTGTCC
>NZ_JAWRXB010000525.1:0-272 GCF_046535245.1 Paraburkholderia sp. SIMBA_030 | reverse complement strand
CCAAGGCAGCCTGATCAGCTGTCAGCTTGGTTTTGGTCACATTCAGGTTGGTGGTGCGAGTGTCGAGAATGCCACCGGTATCGGTGTACGGCTTGATCACATTGTTCATGCGTTCGAGCAGACCGTTGGTGCCGGTAAACAGGGTCTGGACTTCGCCACCGAGCTTCTTGTCGTTCATCGCAGCAGTGAACTTGGTGCCGTCGAAGTTCAACGCACCGGTCTTTTGGTCCGTGGTGATCCCCAACTGCGAGAGCACGGTCAGCTTGTCGCCG
>NZ_JAWRXB010000524.1:0-272 GCF_046535245.1 Paraburkholderia sp. SIMBA_030 | reverse complement strand
CCCGGTCCCGCTTGGCTGAACAAACCAACGGCCTTGAGGACAAAGTGGTCCTGGCTGCCGATTCGCTGGCCGCGAGGGTCCGCGAAAGGATCCTCGCGTGAACACCACACGCCCGCAGGCCAGGGTGCTCTCCGGCAAGGGACTGGCAGGACTCGTCCAGGAACAGGTCCGGGACAGGATCCGGGCACTCGGAGCGGACGGCGTGCGCCCTGTGCTCGCCGTCGTGGTGGCAACCTCGGATCAGTCAACGCACTGGTACGTCCGCTCCATCG
>NZ_JAWRXB010000523.1:0-272 GCF_046535245.1 Paraburkholderia sp. SIMBA_030 | reverse complement strand
CGAGCACAAAGGATCCAACACGTCATGCAAGACACCATCATAAATTTCTACAGCACCAGCGATGACTACGGTGATTTTTCTAACTTTGCCGCCTGGCCCATCAAGGTTGACGGGAAAACCTGGCCCACCTCAGAACACTATTTTCAGGCACAAAAATTCCTTGATGAAAAATACCGCGAAGAGATCCGTCGGGTTTCTTCCCCTATGGTCGCCGCACGCATGGGGCGCGATCGTTCTAAGCCTCTGCGTAAAAACTGGGAGTCGGTCAAAGA
>NZ_JAWRXB010000522.1:0-273 GCF_046535245.1 Paraburkholderia sp. SIMBA_030 | reverse complement strand
AGCAGCGCGAGCGTCCACAGCAGCGGCGAGGCGCTGGCCAGCCAGCCCCACAGCAGCGCGCTCAGCAGGGCGGCCGGCTCCAGGCTGCGGCGCAGATTGTCGACAATCTTCCATCGCGACAGCGCGCTCAGCCCGCTTTGCGCCTGGCCTTGCAGCCCGGTGCGCGACCACGGCAGCAGCCAGGGCAGCAGTTGCCAATCACCCCGTATCCAGCGGTGGCGGCGCTTCACATCGGCGCTGTAGCGTGCCGGGTAGGCCTCGAACAATTGCACG
>NZ_JAWRXB010000521.1:0-273 GCF_046535245.1 Paraburkholderia sp. SIMBA_030 | reverse complement strand
GGCGACGCTCGGCAATCTTCCGTTCGCCGCCGACGTGCTGCTTGCGCCCGTTCGCACGCATCGCGTATCGGTGAGCGGCATGCAGCCGAAGACGCTCATCATCGACACGCTGATTCCCGCGACGATCGAACGCTTTCCGTGGGGCGGCCATCTCGGCACACGTCAGGTCGCCCCCGTCGCCGAGGGCATCGACGAAGCGCGCACGTCGCTCGTCTTCACGAATACGCGTTCGCAGGCCGAGATCTGGTATCAGGCGCTGCTCGAATTGCGCCC
>NZ_JAWRXB010000520.1:0-273 GCF_046535245.1 Paraburkholderia sp. SIMBA_030 | reverse complement strand
GTTGTAGCGTGAGCGGCGAGACGGAACTGTTCCGGGACCGTCCCGACGCCGGTGGCAAGGTCGGCTGCAAATTGACCGATCAGTGGTGCGAATTTGGCACCGTGCCCCGAGCAGGGAGAGAGGAGGGTGATTCCGTCCGCACGGTCCAGAACGAAGTCTTCCGTGGGCGTATTGGTGAAGAGGCAGGTGGTCTCGGCGTACGGTTCCGGGATCAGTCCCGGAAGGTACTGTTCGACGTATTCGATGACGCCGCGGCGGTTGGCGGGGTCGATG
>NZ_JAWRXB010000519.1:0-273 GCF_046535245.1 Paraburkholderia sp. SIMBA_030 | reverse complement strand
CCTGTTTTCGCAGCCGTTCGAATTGTTGCTGGGCCGTCGCACCTACGACATATTTGCGGCGTATTGGCCGCAGCAAAAGGCCGATTCCCATAGCCATTGTATTGCTGACCTGTTCAACCGGGCACCGAAGCATGTGGCCACGCATCACCCCGATACGCTGGAATGGCAGCACAGTCGTGCCTTGGAAGGAAACCTTGCCGATGCGATACGTTCGCTCAAGCAACAGGACGGTGCCGATCTGTTGACCCAGGGCAGCGGCGATCTGGTGCGCCA
>NZ_JAWRXB010000518.1:0-273 GCF_046535245.1 Paraburkholderia sp. SIMBA_030 | reverse complement strand
GGCGTTTGCACACATTTGGGCTGTGCACCAAACTACCGTCCTGATGTGGGCGCGGTGGATTTAGGTGGTAATGATTGGTACGGCGGATTTTTCTGTCCGTGTCACGGGTCGAAATATGACTTAGCAGGTCGCGTATATAGCGGCGTCCCTGCACCACTTAATTTACCCGTTCCAGAATATGGTATGGATGGTACCATCTTGACGGTTGGGGAGGCTTAATATGAGTATGGGTAAAAAGTTAATGCATTGGGTGGACGCGCGTTTTCCAGCGAC
>NZ_JAWRXB010000517.1:0-273 GCF_046535245.1 Paraburkholderia sp. SIMBA_030 | reverse complement strand
CCACGTTCACGGCCGCGCTGTCGGCAATGCCGTTCGCGAGACCCATGAGCTGACGCGCACCGGCCGTGCCCGTGAAGTCAACGTTCGCACCGTCGGTGTCTTTCGCAACGGTGATGTCTCGCGTGTCCTCGTCCTGCAGGGTGAGGCCGATCTTGCCGTTCGTGATGTTGTACGTCAGGTTGTTGATCGTAGTGGTGTTCGCACTGGTTTCCTGGATCGTCGAGAAGAGCTGCGAGCCGTTCACCGCGTCGGTCGAGTCGGCGCTCAGGCGGC
>NZ_JAWRXB010000516.1:0-273 GCF_046535245.1 Paraburkholderia sp. SIMBA_030 | reverse complement strand
AGACCCTGTCCGTCACCCAGGCTGACGGAGCCGGCAATGATTCGACGCCTGGCACCGTGACCGCGCCTGACCTCGAAGCACCGGCAGCGGCGCAAGGCCTGGGCCTGAACCCCGAAGGCACGGTACTCAGTGGCCAGGGCGAACCGGGTAGCACCGTGGAAGTGCGCAACGCAGCCGGCGACCTGCTGGGCACCCTCCCGGTGGGCGAGGACGGCACCTTCCGCGTCACCCTCACGCCCGCCCAGACCAACGGCGAAGTGCTGTCGGTGGTAC
>NZ_JAWRXB010000515.1:0-273 GCF_046535245.1 Paraburkholderia sp. SIMBA_030 | reverse complement strand
GAGAGATCTCTCGACATCGTCGACTGTGGCACGCGCAACTCCGCTAAGAGCGTAGCAACGTCGCTTTCTCGATCGCACAAAAGCTTCAAGATTCGGTATCGGTTGGGAGAGGCGATCGCGCCAAGGAGAGCGACCCTCTCATCGAGAAATGGCAATTCGTCCACTACGTTCCTCATGGCAATTGCATCTCAGCCGGAACTATATCGTCGGCCCCTCGTTTAGAGGGCGGCCTTCAGCATCCCTCCCTTAAAGGACCCAGCTAGTCTTGGATGC
>NZ_JAWRXB010000514.1:0-273 GCF_046535245.1 Paraburkholderia sp. SIMBA_030 | reverse complement strand
CGCCCTTACCGTCCGACACCATCGTGTCGCAATACTGCGCGATCTCGTACAGCGACCACTTGTCGAGCGATGACGCATCAACGTAGCGGCCCGCGCCGTAGCGATCGTTCAGCACGAGGTCGTAGAAGATCCACGGCGGGCAGTCGGTCCATGCCTGTTTGAACGTGCCGTCCCACGTGCCCGAGTACGTGCGCTGGTCGGGATCGTAGTTCGACGGCACGCTGATAATGCGGCCCTTGATGTCGTACGAGCGCGTCGGCACCGAGCTGAACG
>NZ_JAWRXB010000513.1:0-273 GCF_046535245.1 Paraburkholderia sp. SIMBA_030 | reverse complement strand
CGGCCATCCCCGAGACCCTGATCGAGTCCGAGTTGTTCGGCCACGAAAAAGGCGCCTTCACCGGCGCCAGCGCAGGGCGCGCCGGGCTGGTTGAAGCGGCGGACGGCGGCACCTTGTTCCTCGATGAGATCGGCGAATTGCCACTGGAAGCACAGGCTCGCCTGCTGCGCGTGCTGCAGGAAGGCGAAATCCGCCGGGTCGGCTCGGTGCAGTCGCAAAAGGTCGATGTGCGCCTGATTGCAGCGACTCACCGCGACCTGAAAAACCTGGCCA
>NZ_JAWRXB010000512.1:0-273 GCF_046535245.1 Paraburkholderia sp. SIMBA_030 | reverse complement strand
ACGGCCGACGGCGGAATCGCGTTGACGGGCTTGTCGGGGTTCCCCGTGCGAAACGCGAGCACTTCGAGGTTGTTCCAGCCGAACACGCGCTCGGTCGGCGTAAGGCCGGGCTCGCCGTAGTCGGTATCGACGGTGGGTTCACCGGGATTGCCGCCCACGGCGATGCCGGCGAGTGCGCGCCGTACCGAGTCGGGAATGGGCGGCGGGCGCAGCCCTTCGACGAGAATCTTGCCGTTCGCATCGACCATCGACGCAATCGCATTCGCGAGCACC
>NZ_JAWRXB010000511.1:0-273 GCF_046535245.1 Paraburkholderia sp. SIMBA_030 | reverse complement strand
CTACCTGTTTCGCCTGAATGGCGAGCAGGGTACCGGCCGCGCCGCCGATGTTCCGGGTTTTCATGTGGGCGGCAAGACGGGGACGGCCAACAAGGTCATCAACGGCGTCTATTCGCACAAGCTGAGCTTCAACTCGTTCCTCGCCGCCTTCCCGATGAGCAATCCGAAATATGTCGTGCTGTCCTTCATCGACCAGCCGCTGACAGGGGTGCACAACCTGAACCTCGCCGCTGAAACGGCCGCCCCGATGGTGCACGACATCATCGCGCGGAC
>NZ_JAWRXB010000510.1:0-273 GCF_046535245.1 Paraburkholderia sp. SIMBA_030 | reverse complement strand
CAGCCCGACGTGGCAGCTAGGTTCCCGGCCACTTCCTATGAGGCCGACGTCGGTTCCGCTGGATTGCTGGTGAGGGTCTCCGGTGGGACCCTCCAAGTGACGCGTCGTGAGGACCCCGGATGGGAAGGAGCGGCAGACCTTGCCTTTGCAGCCGGTCCGGACATTCACCGGATCATCTCCGGGGAGCTAACCCCTGATGAGGCCGTGGCCGCAGGCGTGGTCAGGGTGTTGCACGGACCAGGCGATCTTTTGAATCGCTTCGCCAGCACATTC
>NZ_JAWRXB010000509.1:0-273 GCF_046535245.1 Paraburkholderia sp. SIMBA_030 | reverse complement strand
CGATCGTGGTGGGCGTGACCGGCGCGGGCCAGCCGCGCGAGGCCGGACGCATCGCGCCATCGGCGCATTGGCTCACGCCGGAAACGGCCTGTACGACGCACTATTTCTTCGCGTTCGGTTTGCCGAAAGCGATGGGCGACGAGGGCCGCGCGCTCGTGCGCTATGCGGTGGAGGGCTTGATGAAGCCCTTCGAACTGGAGGACTTGCCGATGCTCGAAGCGCAGCAGGCATGCATTGGCGAGGCGGATTTCTGGGCCGCGCAACCCGCCTTGC
>NZ_JAWRXB010000508.1:0-273 GCF_046535245.1 Paraburkholderia sp. SIMBA_030 | reverse complement strand
ATCTCATCTACCCCTCCTCAAAGATCGTAGAGCATGATTGCGATTTCGATCAGGATACCGGCCAGGATGGCCGCTTCGATCACGCATGACACCAGGAACATGCGGTATTCGAAACTGCGTTCGGCAGCGGTTCCGTAGAGCGTCTCCCGCGCTTCGACCGCCTCGCCGATCAACTGAAGCCGGCGGCCGAAGTCCATCTGCTGGCAAAGTTCGAAGAAGCTGCGGCGGGAGGCGGCTGGAAGGCCGCGGTCGCCGCGCTCCAGAAGCAGCGTG
>NZ_JAWRXB010000507.1:0-273 GCF_046535245.1 Paraburkholderia sp. SIMBA_030 | reverse complement strand
CCCCGGCCGGCCGAACTCCCGGCCCTTCTCCTCCGCAACCTCCAGCAGCGCCTCACCCACGGGAACCCGTCCGGGCAACGAACGTGCCACGACGGCGGCCAACAGGTCTCCCGCCACGTCATACTGGCGCTCGGGCACTGACGCCACTACCTCGTTCAACGCCGGGCGGTAGAACTTGGCAGGCCGCCCCGAGCCCGGGCCACCCTTGTCAGCTTGCTTCCTGAACTCGACAACGGCCAGCCCTGCCCGCACCAAGCGATCCAAGTGAAAAGA
>NZ_JAWRXB010000506.1:0-273 GCF_046535245.1 Paraburkholderia sp. SIMBA_030 | reverse complement strand
AAAAAAATCATTCAAATTTAACTCTTTTTCTTTGGTTATGAAGTCTTATTCTGAAATACCACTAAATACATTCTACAGTTATTGTACATCAAAAAATCATATATTAAATCAAATAATAAGTTTTCTTTAAAAAAAATGAATATTAAGATTTATATAAAATGAATCTACTAACAGGAATACATTTAATTTATATATTTGGGGAATTAAAAATCTGTTATAATGATTTCAGTCAACAAAGCATTCTACTTATCTGCTTTCAGTATTTTTTCTTTA
>NZ_JAWRXB010000505.1:0-273 GCF_046535245.1 Paraburkholderia sp. SIMBA_030 | reverse complement strand
AGGCTGGGCGTACTCGGCCTGCCAGCGGCCACTGGCCTGGCTGAAACGCAGGCGCAGGCTGTCATGGTGCTGCACCAGCGCGACCAGGGCCTGCTCCAGTGCCGCAGCGTCCAGTGGCTGGCGCGCCTGCAGCAGCACTGCCTGGTTCCAGTGCTGAGGCTGGGCCACCTCGCTGTCGAAGAACCAGTGCTGGATCGGCGTCAGGCCGCTGTGCCCCTGGCGCAGGCCTTGCTCGATGCCAGTTGGCGCGGCGCTCAGGCTGGCCACGGTGGC
>NZ_JAWRXB010000504.1:0-273 GCF_046535245.1 Paraburkholderia sp. SIMBA_030 | reverse complement strand
ACGTGAACTTCTTTGGCAAGGGCAGCAAATTCCTTGGCAATTTCATGTCAGGTGGCGTCAGCACCGTAGGCGGAACGGGGGGCGGAAGCGGTCACTGGAAGTAAGCGCATCAGCGCGTCCAATGCGCGCGTCCAATGCGCGCGGTTAAGGCGGAGGCGGCGGATTCGCCGCCTCCACGTCGGGTTTGACCACGACGACGTGAGTCGATCCTGATGCGCTGGATACTTCGAATGTCGCGCCCAAGCGTGTGGCACGATGTGCCATGCTGCGCAG
>NZ_JAWRXB010000079.1:0-559 GCF_046535245.1 Paraburkholderia sp. SIMBA_030 | reverse complement strand
CCTTCACCAGCTCATACGGGGCCTGGAGTTCCTTGGCCGCAACGTACAGCTCATCCTCGGGAAGGGCTGAAAGCTTCGCGATCTCCGCACGGATCTTCCGCATGTGCCCGGTCGCGTTCGAAACATCCCCGGTACCGGCCTCGCCCTTGGAACGGATCATCGCCGCGCCCTCGTTGATCCGGCGCAGCGCCTCACCAAGGTTCGTGGCACCACAGACGAAAGGAACGGTGAAGTTCCACTTGTCGATGTGGTTCACGTAGTCAGCCGGGGTCAGGACCTCGGACTCGTCGATGTAATCGACGCCGAGGGACTGCAAAACCTGCGCTTCGACGAAGTGACCAATGCGGGCCTTCGCCATGACCGGAATGGACACAGCAGCGATGATCGCATCGATCATGTCCGGATCGGACATGCGGGACACGCCACCCTGGGCACGGATATCGGCAGGGACACGCTCAAGCGCCATGACCGCCACAGCACCGGCGTCCTCAGCGATACGGGCCTGCTCGACGTTAACGACGTCCATGATGACGCCGCCCTTGAGCATCTCCGCCATACC
>NZ_JAWRXB010000503.1:0-273 GCF_046535245.1 Paraburkholderia sp. SIMBA_030 | reverse complement strand
GGCAAAAGTTTTCGTTGGCCGTCAGAATATTGCCCTGCAGGTCGAATTCGATCACGGCCTGCGATTTGTTGAGCGCCGAGAACATGGCCTTGGCGTCGGAACCTGAAATAACTGAAAATAGCGGCATTGTCGTCCCTCTAAGGACTGCAGCACTCCAAAGCGGTGCGGGGCGAGGGCGATTGCCAGAAACAGGCACACAGATCGCCGCGCCTGCGGCGCATTCGATGCGGCAGGTCAGATCTCAAATAAAGCTGAAAACCCGGACGCTGCCCC
>NZ_JAWRXB010000502.1:0-273 GCF_046535245.1 Paraburkholderia sp. SIMBA_030 | reverse complement strand
ATTCCAGGCGGCGCTTCGTCGAAGCCCTCAAAACCAGGAAGAATGGAGGCGGCCCGCCGGAACAGGCACTCCGGTTCTTCGAGCAGCTCTACCGGATCGAAAAGCAGGCAAGAGACAAAAACCCAGATGCTGGGGAAACGAAGGTCGACTGCATTCGCCGTTTCCGCCAACAGCATAGCTTGCCTGTCCTGAATGCCCTAAAGACGTGGCTCGACAACATCGCGCCGAAGATCGTGCCGGATACCAAGCTCGGCGATGCCGTGTCCTACACCC
>NZ_JAWRXB010000501.1:0-273 GCF_046535245.1 Paraburkholderia sp. SIMBA_030 | reverse complement strand
ACTATGTTGCGGACCGACGCCTCGCCAGGCTTCGATCAGGCAACGCGGCGGCTGCGCGGCCATCGGCCAGGCCGCGAACGGGGCGAACGCTTCGGCGGCACCCAGCGCGGGCGTGCGTCGCCATGCATCCGGCTCGGCGGATGATGCGGGTTCGTCCAGGTACGGAGCCCCGCCGCGCAGCAATCGCGCGGTGCAGGCCGCCAGTGCCGCATCGGCCGCGTGGAATGCAATCAGCCGGTCGGACAACGCACGCGTGCGGCGCGATTCCGTGAG
>NZ_JAWRXB010000500.1:0-273 GCF_046535245.1 Paraburkholderia sp. SIMBA_030 | reverse complement strand
AAGTTCTGTTCCTATCTGAATGATACGGGTAAATGTGAAGTCTGAATTTTAAATTCAGTTAACGTTCTTTCCTTTCTGGTTAAGCAATCCATCATCACAATATCCAAAAGTTTTGCCCCTTTCGGCATTGCATATTTTTAAAATATAAATACATTCCTCATCAATCCAATCAACAAATAACCAACACAAAATAAATTATTCATAAAAAGTTTAATCTATTCTACTTTCTATGTAAAAAACGCTTAGCTCCTCAATACTATCCATTTACAAACG
>NZ_JAWRXB010000499.1:0-273 GCF_046535245.1 Paraburkholderia sp. SIMBA_030 | reverse complement strand
CTCCGCGAAAATCGCCGGGTCGGGCTTGACCATCTTCACGCGCCCCGACACGACGATGTCCTTGAACCGCCGCAGCACGGGGTAGTGCTCCCACGCATACGGGAACGTCTCGTCCGACCAGTTCATCAGGCCGAAGAGCGGCACATTCGCGGCTTCTAGCTTCTCCACAGTCGCGACGCCGTCGTCGAGCACACCCGCCACCATTTGATGCCAGCGCTCGTAAAACGCGCGAATCAGCGCTTCGTGCTCGGGAAACTTCGCGACCAGTTCGGC
>NZ_JAWRXB010000498.1:0-273 GCF_046535245.1 Paraburkholderia sp. SIMBA_030 | reverse complement strand
CGATCGAGCGCCTGCTGGTGATGCAACTGCTGCTGTGCACTGCCATCGGCGGCTTCTTCGGCCCGGCGCCGACCGCCCTGGCCGAGCAGTTCCCGATCGAGGTGCGCTCCACCGGGGTGTCGGTGGCCTACAACGTTGCGGTGATGGTGTTCGGCGGCTTCGCCCCGCTGATCGTCACTTGGCTGAGCAAGGTGCTCGGCACGCCGGTGGCGCCGTCGTTCTATGTGCTATTCGCGTGCCTGCTGACGCTGCTGGGCACCTATTGCCTGAAAG
>NZ_JAWRXB010000497.1:0-273 GCF_046535245.1 Paraburkholderia sp. SIMBA_030 | reverse complement strand
ATCTGTCGTCCTGCCCCATGTGAACATGAGCAAAACGATTCTTCTGCGCCAAGACCACGTACGATAAAGGATTTTGCGCCCATAGATCCTGGGATAATCCCAAGCTCACCTTCATAAGCACTGATCGCACCTTTACGCGTCACATAAACTTGCTCACCGAAATGCACCTCTTCATTGACATAATTATGATGACAATTGATGGCTTCTTTGGTCAGCTGAAATCGAGGCAACCCCGCTTGTGGCGACTGCAATGACTTAATGACGAGACGCATC
>NZ_JAWRXB010000496.1:0-273 GCF_046535245.1 Paraburkholderia sp. SIMBA_030 | reverse complement strand
CCTGGGTGGCGCGCCGAACGGTTTGCACCCTTGGCCAACACGGGTATCCTTGGGCGCTCTACAGCAAGCCTTCCAGGACGGTGACCATGACCAGGCCCATTCTGTTGCTGAGCGCAGCGCTGCTGTTCAGCGCCGCGTTGCAGGCCCAGCAGATACAGCGCCAATTGGGCGATTTCGACTTCAAACTTGGCACTACGCCGACGCGCAGCATGGACCAGGGGCTTATTTCGCCGAGCGCCGTGGGGGCCTTTCATGGCGGCCTCGACCTCAGCC
>NZ_JAWRXB010000495.1:0-273 GCF_046535245.1 Paraburkholderia sp. SIMBA_030 | reverse complement strand
AATGAATAATAAAATGTCCAAGCGATCTTGAAAATTATAGGTCGTAAGATTATTCTTAATTATAGGGCAAGATAAATAAAATAAGTAAATGATATAAATAGGTATTTTCCCTATATTTTATCTTTATTTAGGATTACTAAATAGTTATTAAAAAAGTTGTAAATTAACGAAAATTTACAACTTTAGATTATGGTAAACCATAAATATAATAAGTAAGTTCAAATTCCAGTGATTCAATTATTAATTTTTACAATATTTGATCGGAATTAATAC
>NZ_JAWRXB010000494.1:0-273 GCF_046535245.1 Paraburkholderia sp. SIMBA_030 | reverse complement strand
CCTGGGTGATCTTGCGGGCCACCGCCGCGATGAACTGGAGCTTGGTGGTGAAACGGGTTTGTGCCTGCCAGTTTCCCAAAGCGTGGGCTCCGGTTTCGAAGAACTGGCGGCGTAGCGTTTCAACGTTGCGGTCGATAAACACGCGCTCCCAGGGGACGAGGACGTCCTCGAATATGACCAAAGAGTCAGGCTCGTCGTACCGGCTGGTCAGTGGGTAATCGAACTCGCTGGTGGCGGCCGGTGCGAAAGGACGCCGGCACAGGAACTTCAACC
>NZ_JAWRXB010000493.1:0-273 GCF_046535245.1 Paraburkholderia sp. SIMBA_030 | reverse complement strand
CAGTGGGCGTTGGAGAACCCCACGGCCACCCGCGAGGAACTCCTCGAAGCCCTGTTGCTGCGCATCAAGGGCCCTGATTTCCCCACGGGTGCCACGATTTTGGGTCATAAGGGCATCGAAGACGCTTACCGGACGGGCCGCGGCTCCATCACCATGCGCGCAGTGGTCAACGTCGAGGAACTGCAGGGGCGCACCTGCCTTGTAGTCACCGAGCTTCCGTACCAGGCCAACCCGGACAACCTGGCCATCAAGATCGCTGAACTGGTCAAGGAC
>NZ_JAWRXB010000492.1:0-273 GCF_046535245.1 Paraburkholderia sp. SIMBA_030 | reverse complement strand
CTCCATCACTGCGAGAGGACCGGCCCATGCAAGCCCTGATCTTCGATGTCGACGGCACGCTTGCCGATACCGAAAGCGCGCATCTGCACGCGTTCAACGCGGCGTTCGCGCAAGCCGGTCTCGACTGGCATTGGGACGAAGCGCTCTACGTGCGCCTGCTGGAAGTGGCGGGCGGCAAGGAGCGTCTGCTGCACTACTGGCGCATCGTCGATCCCGAGGAGGCGGAAGGCCCCGGCGTGAGCCGCGTGATCGACGCGGTGCATGCGATCAAGA
>NZ_JAWRXB010000491.1:0-273 GCF_046535245.1 Paraburkholderia sp. SIMBA_030 | reverse complement strand
CAGCCTCTACCCTGAAAACCGCGACTACATCCTGCGCAACCACCCGGCAGCCCTTGCCGGGCTCATTCGCCTGGCGGATCATAGCGACGAAGCGCTTGCCGCCTTCTTCCGGCAGACTATCGGAGACTCAGCATGACCATGGCCAACGCATTCGGAGCCGGCGATTTCGAGCGCCTGAGCGCTGCCGAGCAATCGATGATCAAGCGGCGCGAACGCGTACTCGGACCGGCCTACCGGCTGTTCTATGAGCGGCCCCTGCATTTCGTACGCGGC
>NZ_JAWRXB010000490.1:0-273 GCF_046535245.1 Paraburkholderia sp. SIMBA_030 | reverse complement strand
CAGGCCCCTGGTTGCCAAGCGTCCCCCAGAGTTCAGGCAGACGCGCTTGCCACCAGTCGGCACGGGGAACAAAGGCGCTGACGAAACCGCCGTTTTCGCGATCGACTTCTTTCTGAAACGCGCTCGATTCGCTCCAATAGAAATTCCACAGCTTGATGATGTCGTATTCGGTGTTCGTCTTGTTAATGGCGGCGGTCTGGTCAACCGCAAACGGGCGGATGAGCCGATCGACGCGGTCCGAGCGACTCACCATCATTACGCCGATGCTGTCGG
>NZ_JAWRXB010000489.1:0-273 GCF_046535245.1 Paraburkholderia sp. SIMBA_030 | reverse complement strand
AGTCACGCGCGGCGAAGGCAAGGCCATTCCGTCCTCCAAGGTGCAGAAGATCCAGAACCTCGAGGGCGGCATCGTCGCCGAAATCTACGCCAAGGAAGGGCAGATCGTCGAAATCGGCCAGCCCCTGCTGCGCCTGGACGAAACCCGCTTCGCCTCCAACGTCGGCGAAACCGAGGCCGACCGCTTGGCCATGGCGCTGCGCGTCGAACGCCTGAGTGCCGAGGTCGAAGACCGTCCGCTGCAAATCGATGAGGCCCTGAGCAAGGCCGCGCC
>NZ_JAWRXB010000488.1:0-273 GCF_046535245.1 Paraburkholderia sp. SIMBA_030 | reverse complement strand
CCGGTGGCGAGTCTCAGCAGTCCGCGCCGGTGAAGCCCAGCCTGAAATTGCTTGTTCTAAGAGCTGTATCACGCGGGTGGACGCACCTCGCGCTGCTGTTCAAGATGCTTGAGTACCGGGCGACGGTCGTGCACTCGCATGACGTCAATACCCTGCCCACCGCCTGGCTGGCAGCAAAGTTGTCACGCGCCAGGCTGGTGTACGACGCACACGAAATCAGTACCAGCCGAGAAGGCTACAAGAGCCTGCGGAAGGTCGTCGGGTTTGTAGAAA
>NZ_JAWRXB010000078.1:0-593 GCF_046535245.1 Paraburkholderia sp. SIMBA_030 | reverse complement strand
GGACGCTCGCTTATCTTACGACACTCAAGCGACAATCGACAAAGCCTTGGCCTTTATGGAGGCTTATCAAAAAGCGGGGGTCGACTCAGAACGAGTATTGATAAAAATGGCGGCGACTTGGCAAGGCATCGAGGCCGCACGCTATCTTGAAACCCAAAATATTCATTGCAACCTGACCCTACTGTTTGGACAACACCAAGCGATTGCCTGTGCAGATGCTGGTGTGACCCTGATATCACCTTTCGTCGGCCGTATTCTAGATTGGCAAAAACGACAACAAAGTCGTCAAAACGTACCGGCTTCTGATGACATGGGCGTACAGTCAGTCAAGCTCATTTATCAGTATTACAAACAGCACGGTTACGAGACGCAAGTAATGGGCGCTAGTTTCCGCTCTACCGAGCAAATTTTGGCATTGGCAGGTTGTGACTTGTTGACGATAGCTCCCAACCTCATTGATGAGTTGGCAGCCATGGATACCGAGGTAACTCGCCAACTGTCTCCGAGTATGTCGATGGATATGAAGGCGATGACTCAGGTAAGCTTAACGCATGAAGAGTTTAGTGCTGCGTATCAGCAAGACAAGGTTACAC
>NZ_JAWRXB010000487.1:0-273 GCF_046535245.1 Paraburkholderia sp. SIMBA_030 | reverse complement strand
AAGGTCGACAACATCGACCCTGAAATGGCCCGCGCCGAGTTCGCCCCGTTGGGCATGGGCCACGCGATTCCTATCGCCGGTGCTCATGGTCGTGGCATCACCCAGATGCTGGAAATCGCCCTGAGCGATTTCCCGAAAGACGAGGAAGAGCCGGAAGACGGCGAAGAAGAGATCGTTGCCGAAGGTGAGGAAGCCAAGCGCATTCCTGGCCCAAGCGAAAAAGACTGTATCAAGATCGCCATCATCGGTCGCCCGAACGTCGGCAAGTCGACG
>NZ_JAWRXB010000486.1:0-273 GCF_046535245.1 Paraburkholderia sp. SIMBA_030 | reverse complement strand
ACGGCGCTGCGCGCGCGATACGCGTACGACAGGCAAGGACGATCCGCCAGCTCGCGCGGATGCGTGGGTCGCCCTTCGCGCCGCAAATAGTCCGGCGACGCCACCACGAATTGCGTGACGGCGCACAGGCGCCGCGCAACCAGCGACGAATCCGGCAGTGCGGCGATACGCAACGCGGCGTCAAAACCATCGGCGATCAGATCGACCGACGCATCCGATAAATGCAGGTCGATCGACACCTCCGGATAGGCGCGAAAGAAGCCCGGCAGCAAC
>NZ_JAWRXB010000485.1:0-273 GCF_046535245.1 Paraburkholderia sp. SIMBA_030 | reverse complement strand
GTAGCGACGTTCGTCTATTCGAAGTTCTCCCCACCGTCGCGCAGCGCGACCGTGCTGATGCAGGCCGTCTGCCGGCGCGCAGACGAACTCGGCAGACGAACCCGTTGAGCCTTGGGCTCAATTTCCGAATGGCGTCGTCAGTTCCGTCTCGTTCGTATCCACCACGAAGACGGCAAGAAGCTTCGCCGGCTTCGTCTTGCTCGCATTCGCGCTGACGCCGTGGCGGTCGCCGGGCAGTTCGGAAAAGTTCTGCCCGGCCTTGTAGACCGTCAC
>NZ_JAWRXB010000484.1:0-273 GCF_046535245.1 Paraburkholderia sp. SIMBA_030 | reverse complement strand
CCGGGCAATTGGAGCTCTGGATAGCCCATATGGGCGGCCCTTTCTGGGCCCGTAAGGATGACCATGCCTGGTCCATCCCCAAAGGTGAATTTGCTGAGGACGAAGACGCGCTGGCTGCCGCGCATCGCGAATTCACGGAAGAAATAGGCTCGCCTCCTCCACCGGCCAACTACGAGTTGCTGGGCGTTTTCCGGCAGCCCACAGGAAAGCTCATCACTGCGTTCGCGGCTGAAGCCGGAGACTTCCAACCGGAAAAGATCGTCAGCAACACTT
>NZ_JAWRXB010000483.1:0-273 GCF_046535245.1 Paraburkholderia sp. SIMBA_030 | reverse complement strand
AGATCAATGCCCGGGCACCGGCCAGCAGTTGCGCCAGATCTTCATCCGGAAGATACCCGAGCAGGCATACGTCGCCTGTGGCCAGGGCTGTGCGCAATTCTTCACTGAACTGCTCGTGTTGCCAGCCGGCCATACCGACGATCAGCAGCGGAAAACGCTGACGCACCGCCTCCGGCAACAAAGCGTGGGCGCGCAGGGCGAGGGTCAGGTTCTTGCGCGGTTCCAGGGTGCCGACGCAGAGGAAATATTCCCGCGCGACGACGCCATGGGCCT
>NZ_JAWRXB010000482.1:0-273 GCF_046535245.1 Paraburkholderia sp. SIMBA_030 | reverse complement strand
ATTCTTTATAATCATTGTCATTTAAAACATAAATGTTTTTGTCACCATATTTTTTAATTTTCCCTGTAAAAGGGAGCTGTGTATGTTTAGAAACTAGGAAATTATTATTATTAATGCTCACTTTATTACCATCAACATAAATAGGTGAAGCTATTGAATCAGCATTTAGAATAAAAGAAATTTCATGAGTTTCTGGTTTAATTTGATTCAAAATACTCGATTTGTTACTATAATCCAAAAATATTAATGTTTTCTTTATTTGTGAGTAACTAG
>NZ_JAWRXB010000481.1:0-273 GCF_046535245.1 Paraburkholderia sp. SIMBA_030 | reverse complement strand
CGTAATATTATATTCATGTGGCAGATTATCAGGTATAAATTTAGGATAATCTACTCCATTTTTTATATATTGATCTATTTCCGATAAAGAAAAATGCTTTCTGATTTCTTTAACATTAAAAATATTAAAAAATGGATTTGTAACAACTGGATTACCTGTACGGATAGATAAAGCACCTCCATCTCTTACTCCACAATTAACATAATCATTTTTTATTACAAATTCCAATAAATCAAGTAGTGCATTGTTATCAATTACAAATGCGTCTTCATC
>NZ_JAWRXB010000480.1:0-273 GCF_046535245.1 Paraburkholderia sp. SIMBA_030 | reverse complement strand
ATTCGTCTGGAGCAAAACTACCGCTCTACCAGCAATATTCTGAGCGCCGCTAACGCTCTGATTGAAAACAATAACGGGCGTCTGGGTAAAAAACTGTGGACCGATGGCGCGGACGGTGAGCCTATTTCCCTCTATTGTGCTTTTAACGAACTCGATGAAGCGCGTTTTGTGGTTAACCGCATCAAAACCTGGCAGGACAACGGCGGGGCGCTTGCCGAGTGCGCCATTCTCTACCGCAGCAACGCCCAGTCGCGTGTACTGGAAGAGGCCCTA
>NZ_JAWRXB010000479.1:0-273 GCF_046535245.1 Paraburkholderia sp. SIMBA_030 | reverse complement strand
CATTATTGTGTGAAAAGGCAGGGGCAGATGG
Organism: Paraburkholderia sp. SIMBA_030; assembly: GCF_046535245.1. NCBI lineage: Bacteria > Pseudomonadati > Pseudomonadota > Betaproteobacteria > Burkholderiales > Burkholderiaceae > Paraburkholderia > Paraburkholderia sp. SIMBA_030. The sequence goes on along the minus strand of NZ_JAWRXB010000479.1, from coordinate 242 downwards.
TATTACTATACATTTACGTGAAGATCGTCGTCATATACAAGACGCAGATGTTTGTGAATTGGCAGGGCAGTTGTCGACGAGAATGAATCTAGAGATGGCCGCAACTGATGAGATGCTTGCAATTGCCTGCGAAGTTAAACCTTTTTGGGTATGTCTAGTACCTGAAAAGCGGGCAGAGTTAACGACAGAAGGTGGTCTTGATGTTGCAGGTCAAGTCACGTCTTTAAAAGAGTATGTTCATA
>NZ_JAWRXB010000478.1:0-273 GCF_046535245.1 Paraburkholderia sp. SIMBA_030 | reverse complement strand
CTACAACCTTTAAATCTTCTTTGTAAAACATTATATAAGTCTATGGATTTTTTGCTGATACGATTATCATCAAGTTTATTAAGTAAGAAATATTGAGCTTCTCCCCAATAACTTGTCCAAAAGTTTCCAAATTTTCTTCTCATCTCCAACGCATACTCTATACTCTCAAGATCTTTACTAAGCCCGATACCTGATATTACAATTTCAAGGCAATTAAAAATCTCGTCCTCACAATATGGTGAAAATTTATCAATCAATTTTCCAGCCAGTACC
>NZ_JAWRXB010000077.1:0-610 GCF_046535245.1 Paraburkholderia sp. SIMBA_030 | reverse complement strand
CGCTCGCCGTGGCGGGCGCGAAACAGTACGCCGAGCGCGAGGGCATCGAGAACCAGACGCTGATCGCGATCACGTCCGGCGCGAACATGAACTTCGACCGGATGCGCTTTGTCGCCGAGCGGGCCGAAGTCGGTGAAGCGCGCGAAGCGGTGTTCGCCGTGACGATCCCCGAAGAGCGCGGCAGCTTCCGGCGTTTCTGCGAGCTGGTCGGCACGCGCAGCGTGACCGAGTTCAACTACCGGATCGCGGATGCGGACTCCGCGCATATCTTCGTCGGCGTGCAGATCCGCAATCGCAGCGAGTCCGCGCAGATCGCGGGCGCGTTCGAGGCGCACGGCTTTCCCACCGTCGATCTGACCTTCGATGAGCTCTCGAAGCAGCACATCCGCTATATGGTCGGCGGCCGTTCGCCGCTCGCGCATGATGAGCGGCTGTTCCGCTTCGAGTTTCCGGAGCGGCCCGGCGCGCTGATGAAGTTCCTGTCGTCGATGGCGCCGAACTGGAATATCAGCCTGTTCCACTACCGCAACCAGGGCGCGGACTACAGCTCGATTCTGGTCGGCATTCAGGTGCCGGAAAGCGAAAACGGCGAGTTCGGGCGCTTTCTTGC
>NZ_JAWRXB010000477.1:0-273 GCF_046535245.1 Paraburkholderia sp. SIMBA_030 | reverse complement strand
CTCGGAAATTTCCCGTCGCATCGCCCTGGAACAAGAACTGCGCAGCAGCGAGTATCACTACCGCGGCCTGGTCGAAAGCCTGTCGGCAATCGCCTGGGAGGCGGACGCCAACGACTTTACCTACAGCTATGTCTCGCCCCACGCCGAGGACCTGCTCGGCTACCCGCTGCATGATTGGCTCAAACCGGGCTTCTGGCGCAGCATCCTGCACCCCGAGGACGCGCTCTGGGCCCAGGCCTACTGCGACAGCGAGACCGCCGCCAGGCGTGATCA
>NZ_JAWRXB010000476.1:0-274 GCF_046535245.1 Paraburkholderia sp. SIMBA_030 | reverse complement strand
GTTGATGATGCGACCGCGCTTTTGCATCAGAAAATGCGGCAGCGCCGCCTTGCAGCCGAGAAACGTGCCCTTTGCGTTCACGTCCATGACGAAGTCCCAGTCGCGCTCCGATAGCTCGGCGACCGGATGAATCGAAATCACGCCCGCGCAGTTCACGAGAATGTCGAGCCCGCCGAGTTCCGAAATCGCCCGCGCGATCATCCCGTCGATCTGCGCGGCCTGCGTGACGTCGACCTTGCAGGTAAGCACGCGGCGGCCGAGTTCCTGCACCTCC
>NZ_JAWRXB010000475.1:0-274 GCF_046535245.1 Paraburkholderia sp. SIMBA_030 | reverse complement strand
CCTGGAGCCCCTGGTACTGCGCGCCGAGGATTTCGGCCTGATGCCGGGGCTGGAGAGCCTGCGCAAGTTTGCCGGGCTCAAGTCCATCAACCCATCGGTACCGGTCAATGCGGTGCTGATCTTCACCGCCCGCTGACATGCCGGGGCCGGTCTTCCCCTGGCGGGATGGCAACCAGTTCGAACTGCTGATCGACGGCCCCGAATTCTTCCCTCGCATGCTTGAGGCGATCACGCGCGCCGAGTTCCAGGTCGACCTCGAACTGTATCTGGTCGA
>NZ_JAWRXB010000474.1:0-274 GCF_046535245.1 Paraburkholderia sp. SIMBA_030 | reverse complement strand
AGCAACGTCAGGGCGGTCGTGAGTCCGCCGACGCCTCCTCCAACTACTATGACTTTCATGTTAGATTCTCCTATCGAGTTAGTTATGCAAGTCTACTTAGTTAACCATAGACGGTAAAGTAATGATGGCACCAGGAAAAACCCTTCGTTCAGACGGCGTCGAGACCCGAGCTCGCCTGAAGGAGGAAGCGCAACGACTATTCGCCTTGCGCGGACTGGAGGGTGTGTCTGTGCAGGACATCATTTCCGCAGCGGGACAGCGGAACAGTGCATCG
>NZ_JAWRXB010000473.1:0-274 GCF_046535245.1 Paraburkholderia sp. SIMBA_030 | reverse complement strand
GGTTGCGCTACAGCGAGCAGGTGCGTACTGCGCGCCAGGTGCAACGGGATTACACCTTCACCAACCCGGCCTACCGGCAGGAGCATCGCGCAGAAGCCAGTGACCTGAAACATCAATCTACAGCGTACGAGTACTTCGACTACCCCGGCCGCTACAAGCGTGACGCTGTCGGCGTGCCCTTCACGGCCACCCGGATCACCGCTCTGCGCCATGATGCCCGCATTGCCGAAGTGGAAGGCGATGATGTGCGCCTGCAACCGGGGCTGAGTTTCAC
>NZ_JAWRXB010000472.1:0-274 GCF_046535245.1 Paraburkholderia sp. SIMBA_030 | reverse complement strand
AAATCTTTCCCTTCTTTGTGCTCCTTCATAATGAGCTGGCAGTAGCGTGCGGCGGTGGTGAGCTGCATCTGATCCAGCGGCCCATAGTCACCCCACTTGTCGCGTTTTTTCCAGCTGTGAACGGTTGCAACTTTCTCGCCCAGCATTTCAGCAATGCGGGCTACGCGGTATCCCTGAAAGTACAGCAGCATGGCCTGCCGACGGGGATCGAGATCTGCGGGTGTCAGTGTGGTGTTCATGGCACAAACCTACAGCCTTGAATGAAGGCTTTCCC
>NZ_JAWRXB010000471.1:0-274 GCF_046535245.1 Paraburkholderia sp. SIMBA_030 | reverse complement strand
GGGTATAGCCGAACCAGCCCAGCCATTGGCCATAGCCGATGCCTGTGCCGGAATGGATCGCGGCGAAGATCAACAAGGAGTCCAGTACTGAGTGGAAGAGCGGTAGTCCGGCAAGCAGGAACCCGCCGATGATCGTGGCAACGATCCTGGCAACGTCGTTGTTGGTGCCTTGTTGCATCCGGCTCATGTGATGGTGCTGCCGCCAAGGACCGCAAGGGCAATCGTCTGCAGCGACAAGGGGACGTCAATGTAGTGGTGCGCGCTCTCAGCCACC
>NZ_JAWRXB010000007.1:0-360841 GCF_046535245.1 Paraburkholderia sp. SIMBA_030 | reverse complement strand
CAAACCCTTTGAGGTTCAACGATGTTTTGGTTAAGTTTGGCGGGGGGCCGCGAGCCCGATAAATGTGTTGGTTCGAACCCAGTGAGTTGATTGGGCCCAGCCTCCGGCCATCCCGTTGTAGCGACCACTGAGACGCCCAGACCATGAGCCGACAACAGTCTGGTGCCCGAACATGGGTAACCCTGGAATTGTCATGTACTCCTGGACATTGGCCTGGCACCGACGGTTTTCTGGAGCTCGATGTGAGCCAGGGGCAAGCGCCAGATCAGCGGCGCTCGCCTTGATCCCGATGGGTGACTGGTGCGGATCAGTTCCGCAACCAGACAGATGAGAAACCGGACGCGTCATCATGCTTCGCTGCGCGGGTGTGGCCCAGACCGTTTGCAACGGCGCAAGACAATGCGCCACGGAGAGGATTTACCCCTTTACCTCGGCCTTTCAATGGGTGACATGTTTAATTCGTTCTACGTGAGCGGGCGACGGCAATTGATACGTCTCTAGCAGAACCCCTATGGCACCGTAATCGATATAGAAACCCTCGTATGTGATGAAATGGAAGGTAGCGCGTTGGGCCTGTGCGGCGACGGTAGTTCGATGGCCCGCCACCGCTATGCGGCCTTAAATGAACTTGGCCGCGGTTGCTCTGCTAGCATGCCAGAGATTCAAAACACCGAGGAAACAACTTGGACGCCGATGACAGCGCAAATGGCCGCTCAGTGGCTATCTACTGGGACTTCGAGAATCTCCATGCCGGGCTCGTTGAAGGCAAGTATGGGGAAGGTGCCTATGCCAAACAAGACAACCGTTTCAAACCGCAAGAGCCGCTGGTTGATGTCCAAGCTTTGGTAGAGCTCGGCTCATCCTTTGGGCCCGTCGCGATCAACCGGGCGTACGGCAACTGGCAGTTCTTCGGCCGTTACCGAGATGCGCTGCTGCAAAGTGCCGTAGAACTCATTCAGCTCTTCCCTCCCGGCGCCTCCGCCAAGAACGGCGCCGACATCAAATTGTGCCTGGACGCTACGGAGGACATCAGCCGCTTCAACCATATCGGCACTGTCATCATCATCGGCGGCGACAGCGATTTCATGCCAGTAGCCCAAAAGATCAAGGCCGCCGGTCGCACCCTCATCGGCATTGGCAATCGCAAGAACACCAACAAGCACTGGGCAAAGAGCTGCCACGAGTTCCGGTATTACGACAGCCTGGTAGAGGCGGTCTCCGCAGAAGAAGCGAAACCGGCCGTGGTGGAGGATGCAGATCTGGCAACGCGAGATCCTGCAGCAGAAATACTCCGGCGCGCGATTCGCTTGTTGGTAGAGTCGAAGGGAGACGCTTGGGTCTACAAAGCTAACGTTTTGCCTATGGTCAAACGCCTGGACCCGACCTTTGATCCCAAGGATCATGGCTACACGAGCTTCAGCGAGATGCTCAAGGCATTAGATGCCGTCGTCGAAGTTAGGAAGGGAGAGAAGGATCACCTTCTACGACTGCGCATAGCGGCGCAATCCAACTAGCGCCAGGGTCGCGGCGTGCGGCGCTTCCGCTCGAACAGCTCTGCCTGCATCACGAGGCATCGATACATCAACCGCTTGAGCGCCGCCGTCGATTCCCGACGATCGCATACCAGAATCAGCACCGGGCCGCCCTGATTTCACCTTCTTCGGCACCCGACCCATGTCGAACGTACAGATGCGCTCGGCCCCTTGGCCCTTCGGCAGCAGTCTTGATCGACCCGGGCCAGTTCAAGCGAGCGAGGATGTGCTAATCCACTTCTTAAAGTTGCCTAAGCGATGACTGGGGATCAAGCCCCGTTAGGTAGTGGTCGCCATGGAGCTCGTGGATTTTCTCCAAAAAATGACCGTAGAGGATCGGGTCGCCCGACAGTTGCATATGGACGCCGGACAAGAAGGCCTCGCGATCGCTCCGTAGGCTATCCACTTTTCGCTGGATCGCAGCCTCGATTTCCGAGTCGTTGTGACCAGTCCGCGAAAACACGGGAAGGGGTGCTGGGAAACCGAATTAGTGAGACTGGGGCGCGTTTCGTGAGACTGGATTTACCGAATTAGTGAGACTCCCCGGATGGGGAGCTCATCTTGTGGTGTTCGCCCGTGAGAGCTTTCGTTATGCAGGAAGACCGAACTATGAGACCGGGTCACTCTCGGCGACTGGAAAACCGGAGGGCGCGGAACTGGCCGGGCGCTGGCGGATGGTTGGAGTGCAGTGGTCGGCGGGCCAGCCGACGCGTTGAAGTTAACGCGCCGCCAGCGCACGGTTGATGATTCGCCGCTCTTGAAGGCCACTCCCCGCAGTAACGCCACGCCTTCGCCGGCGGCGATATCCGGACGTAGAGTCGCGATCTATTTCGTCGCGATTGGCTTCGCCTTTATGTTCATCGAAATCGCGTTCATCCAGAAGTTCGTCCTGCTCCTGAGTCACCCGCTCTACGCTGTCGCCGTCGTGCTATGCGCGTTCCTTTCGTTCGCGGGACTCGGAAGCCGGTACACACAGCGCCTGCAGGGCCGCGAGGCGCTCCTCGCCAGCCACGCGCCGCGACCGGGCAGGAATACGAATCGCCCGTCGGTCGCGGCGACGGCCATCGTTGCGATCTCCGCCATCGCGCTCTCCTACCTGTTCGTGCTCCCCGCCCTGTTCCCGCTGCTGATCCCGCTATCCGATCCGGCCAGGATCGTGATCGCCGTGCTGCTCGTCGCGCCACTCGCGTTTGCGATGGGAATGCCCTTTCCGCTGGGACTCAGCCGCGTTGCTGCCGGCGCCGACACGCTCGTGCCGTGGACTTGGGGCGTCAACGCGTGCACTTCCGTAGTGGCTGCGGTTCTGGCGACGGTGCTGGCAATTCATGTCGGCTTTACCGCAGTGGTCCTGATAGCAGTCTTGCTCTATCTTGCCGCGGCGGCTACCTATCCTTGAGCCGGCGCGATCCGGCATGATCCGGTTTGAATTGGCGTGGCTCCACACGGGCCCGCGTGCTCACGAACACGATCACGCTCACCGCACGCCAGGTCCGGCGGGTGTCGGCGCGAGCGACGCGACGCTCCCTGCGAGGCCGCGCGTCACGGCGGCCATGCGGCCATAGTCGAGCGTCGCGGGGACATCGTGCGCGGTATGGTAGTGCGGATTGCGCAGGTAAGCCGTGTCCGTGACCATCACAGCCGGATAGCCTTCTCGCCAAAAGGACGAGTGGTCGCTCAACGCGACGCCCGGCACAAACCACGGCAACGCCGCGCTTTGCAGCGGGAAATCCGACGAGGCCTGAAACGGGTTGGTAAGCCATCTCAGTCGGTGCGCCGAGCGAAGGTTGGAAACGAAGCCGATGAAATTGCCGCATGACGGATAGAAGTAACGCAGCAGCGGCGGATACGCCTGGGTGCCCGGCTCGTCCCGGTAGTAGCCCAGCATCTCGAGCGACAGCATCAGGCGAATGCGATCCCCGCGCAGACGCGCGGCCCTCGCATACCGGAGGGTCCCCATGTCGCCGCGGGAGAAAAACGGCGCTTCCTCGTTAACGAACGCGACGCAGCGCAAGGTGTACCGGGGCGCAAGCGTCTGAAGCAGGAACATCGTCTCGAGCAGCGCGGCGACGCCGCTGGCATTGTCGTCGGCCCCCGGACTGCCGGGCACCGTGTCGTAACGCGCACCAAGTACGATGATTTCGCCAGGCTCAACACTGCCTGGCAGCGCCGCCTCGATGTTCGCGCACTGGACGCCTCGTACCAGATAGTTCTGGCGCGTCACTGCGCAGCCATGTATCGCCCATTGCCGTTCGATATAGTCGGCAGCCGCGTGCAGCGCAGCGGGGTGCAACACGTTGCGCTCGCCGATGTCTCCAGCAAGGACGTTCACATGGCGTTGCAACGCCGCAGCCAGGTCGGACACACTCGCAGTCTGCATACGACTTCCCCCGCACACGTCGTGATCGACTCGAAGCTGGACCCGTTGCAGCCGGGTGGTTCGGTGCGTGTCGCCGCGGGAAAGGCACGGATCCCCGCTCGCCCGCCCACGGTCACGATTACGGTCACGGTAAAAGCGTCCTGTCGCGGCTCGATGGTTTCAGCCTAGCCGTCAGCCGCGAGAATTCAAGGCGCAATGCGTCCGCGAATCCGGACTGGCAACGGTTCACAACCGAGACTTATGACGGGTATTCTGGCTGACGAAAACTCCCGCCCACCGTCACACGGAAGCGCTCAATTCAAGTTTCGCTTCCGCGAGCGTCCGGTGCCGCCCATGAATGAGCCCATGCCTATATCACGCAATGATTAAGGGAGCCGATTCGATGCCTGAACAAATTACCAAGTATCCAGACGTGACGCTCCGGGTGCTGAAAGGCGCGGGTGCCGTGTGCGGTGAAGGAGCCGCCCAGAAGATCCTGACACAATGTCCTGCTGCGCGGTTCTGCGCGCTACCGACCGGCGAGATCTGTGTCTATGGAATCGACGAGATCGCGAATATGACACAAATCAACGCGTGCGAAATCGCCGCAGTCGTTACCCCGAAGTGCCAATCCGATGCAATGCCGCTACTGGCGACGTGGTGGGCAGAAGGTGTCATTCTTGGGACCGGCTTACTGGCGGGCTTTGTCTTCGGGAAGTACATGAAAAAGCGGTAGGCCATCGAACGCGAACCGAATTCGCCGACATCGACCAGACCAATCCTGAAATTCGAGCCTTCCGTTATCTCGCCGATTCTTGAAGAGTGGCCGCAGAAAATCGAATCTGCCCTATTGTCGAACAACCCTTCTAGGTGCCTTTTGGCGACAGCGATCCGCCGTGGTTGGCGTCGCCGAAGGCACATTGTTCGACAACTGTCGTGGACCGTTGCCGATAGTCGTTGCCGCTGCCGTATTGAGAGCAGCCAGCCCCGGCGGCGACGGGTAAGATCTTGTCACCGCCGAGGGCGGTGAATTTGAGTTCCGCATTCACTGCGCCATCGGCGTGGGATATGATCTCGCCGCTGCGTTAAACAGGCTGCTACGCGGTCTGGGCTAGTTCAAAAGGTGAGCGCGGCAGGGGTTCGCCATCCACGAATGCGGTGGCACTGCGCACTGCAAACGCGAACGCGCATTCCTGACTCACGAACTCTCCGAGATTCCCAAGTGAAGTAGCTTCACCGTCTTCCGCCAAGATCGATGCACGCGCTACAAAGGCTTTGCCATGCTTCGTGACGCAAGGCTGAATTGCAGCGCCGTGATGATAAAGAACCATCGCAACTCCTCTCATTGATGTTCGCGAAATCGGCGATAGCATTTTAGTGTTCCATTTTCTTCAAGGGAAAATGTTACCTTTCCTCGCAGGACGCATAAGTAATACTTAAGGGCCACGCGGTCTGGCGGGGTAACCGCAGGTCCATTGTTTTGGGCCGATGTTCGAAGTCCGTGTGCGAGCAGGGGCCAGTGGCGATCGGCAGCACACGACCCTCTTCGGTCATACGCGGCTGCGCTAGCACGACGGTCGCTTCCAAGGCACAGCGGCCATCCGTGCTGTCGCGTCGGCTGCGTCTTACTCGGCGGCTACTGCGGCCATCTGCACCCAGTCGCGTCCCGCGCTTGACGAATGGCCGCTTAAAGCGGCCCCCAAGACCGCAGCCGACTCGTTTCAGTCTGTCATGCCGCCCTCAATGCGTAGTTTGTGAACCGACAACGGAGCAATTCTGACAAACGCGCTGATCTGGGAAAAGACTATTTAACTGCCCTAATTCGGGCTGTCGTCGATTGCGCATGATCGCAGCCCACGGAGGGATAGTGTGCCGTGTATTGTTCACTACAGGCGTCGGATAGCGCTGCGGGTCCCCTTGGTCAAGACGCTGTAGTAGAAAGTTGGCGCCTGTAGAACTTGAGCCAATCATGTCGCCGTGGTTGTTCAAGTCCGTGATAAGACGCAGGTCTTGCCCCACAGGAAGATTGACGACCAGATCCGCCAAATTCAAGCGGACGCCGGGTCGCGGCACGATGTAACTGATGTGTGAACCGGATATTAGCGTAATGACGATCAGCTTGTTGTCATTGAAGAGCAAGCGATTGCTTGAGTCGGTCTCAACAAAGGCGGTATAAAAGACGCCGTTGCGCCCCCATACCCCGATGCGCTCATGGTAAGGCTGCAAGGTGAACGAGTAGCCGAGAACATCACCGGCCTGGTTGATAGCCTCGCCCCAGGCGAGCGTTTCAGTTGGATCCCCCGGAAACGGATCGAGGATCGTCGCGTTGCCGTTGCGTGGATCGAAACGGAAGCCCCGAGCTCCATTAAACGAACTAGGGCCCTCGGTTCCCTCAATGATTTCGTTATTGTTTATGCACCTGCAAGATCCAATAAACGACGATGGATGATCCTGACACCGGCTTTGCGAAGCTGAAGCTGCTGAGCATCGGGACGATCTATCACGCCCGACTAGAGGCGCTCGTGCCTTCCCGCTATACGGATGAGGAACTGGCCATCAAAGTGATGGCGGACTACGACGCGGTAGTCGGCCAAGAAATCGAAGTCTCCAAGATCTCAGGCTACGACGAAGACGACAATTCCCACGACATCCTGCTGACCCCGCCCGCCAAAGTGCGCGTGTTGCAAACTGATCGCTCAAATATCGTACGTTGGTGCGACGAGTGGGTGGATCCGTGTTGGGACGTGGAAGTCGTTGAGCGCCACCCGCAGCTCGATCATATCCGGTCTCTTTGGGTCTATGGCCGTCGTATCATCCGGACGGCGGGACCGAGCCCAGCGATCTTGCGCCGGCTGGCGTAAGCGAAGCCTCAGATACTGCTGCGTAACCGGTATTTGGAAATCGAAATGTAGCCCGGAACCCTCCTTGGGGTTTCGGGCTTTTTTCTTGTCCCCGCCCTTTCGTGATGTTCCGTGGTTATTGCGTCGGATTGGACACCGTTGGGAAGCGGTTTGCTTGTCGCCGCGGAAGCCCTCCATGTAGAATCCGCGACTGAGCCGTTCACTCGGCAGCATCAAATTTCAAATCAGCCTCGGCCTCGCGCCGGCGGCGCCATGAAAGTCCTCTCCCCGACGATCCGGCCAGCGCACCCGCCGCTGCCCCGATCGCCGCTCGATCTCCCGTTTTCTAAACGCCGTCACTGACGGCATGACACGTGGAGAATCAACATGAACCAAAAAATCGACGAAGCTGGGAAACTGCCAGCAATACGGTCGTCGCACGGCAATCAGGCGTGATATAATTCATCATGTCTGACAAGAAGACCGCCGACGAACGCCACGTGATCACGAAACGCCGGGGCAACGGCGAACTGCGACGCGAGGTGTGGGTCGATAAGGAGGGCCGGGTAACGCGTTACAACCTTGCCTACATCAATCACATCTATCAAGGCGACAACGGCAGGGTGATCGGCTACGACAATGCGCATGGGTTCCACCATCGGCACTTCTTCGGCAACATCGAACCGGTGGATTTTGTGAGCTTCGAGGAAATTGAGGACGCGTTTGCACGCGATTGGAACGCCCTGAGGAGCAAATCATGAAAAAGGTGCACGTTGGAACTGGCTCGGAGGCAGAGTTTTTTGCGCGAGGCAAACGCATAGCGCGTGCAGCCGATCGCGGAGAAGCCATTCCCGAGACCCGTATCATTACCTTCGAGGATCCTGCTGACGTAGCGCAGCTACTGACGCAGGCTCGTATCGGGGTGTTCCGTTCGGTGAAGGCTGAACCGGCGTCAATCACGGCTATCGCCACACGTCTGCATCGCGACCGGAGCGCGGTCAAGCGTGATGTGGATGCGCTTTGCGAGGCCGGGCTTGTTGCTGTCGAAGCGGTGCCAAATGCTGGACACGGAATGCACAAAATCGTCCGGGCAGTAGCTGCGCGGGTCGATCTTCGTGTGTCGATCGACTGACGCGGCATTAACCGAAAACTAGGTCCGCTGTGCGCCTCGCACGGGGCGTCAGCGGCTATCTCCGTTAGCGTGCGCGATACGACGTCGGTAGCGCCGCAAAGAAGCTTTCCCGTCCACTCAGCGCCTCGGAACACGTTGAAATGCAGGGCTGTTAACTTGTCTTCATCCGTGTTAACTTCAAAGTCCCGTCACGACACAAGAGAACGATGATTTTTGGTGGCGTATTTTCGGAACTGGGTGACCGTCGCAAGGCGCGGGGAAAGCGCTATGGACTCGAACCGCTGCTGTGCGCGGTCGTACTTGGCCATGCTGACGGGCGCGAACTCGCTCAGGAAGACCGAGGCGTTTATCGACGAGCGCCTGGAGCAGCTGAATCGCCTGCTCGGTACGAACTGGCGCAAGGCGCCAAGCTGGGTGGGAATCAGACGGTTGTCTCACAGTGAGACAGGCCTCCAGGATCATGCCGTTGATTTAACGGAGGAAGTTGGATTCCGCCACGCAACGAATTCCGCAAGTTGCGCGCTCGCACTCCAAAACACCCGGTTACCGCCCGTCCAGAGGAATCACGCATTGTCACTGGTGACGTGCGTCATCCAGCTCAGCCGGAGGGATTTACTCGATACTCCTGTGCGCTTTGGAGTTGCAATAAAAATGGTCCTCTGCCACCCCGTGGGCAATGCGATAAAAAGGTTTGCACAAGGCCGACACCCCTGCCATCGTTGAAGTGTTAGTGGGACGACCATTGGACCGGCAACTATCGTCTCCATTGATTGGGAAGTCGGCGGTAAGGTTTAACGTGCGCTGCCAGTGCTACCGCGGGGACGCCCGCCCTGCCCTGCCGCATCGTTACCGACCTGCCAGCGGAAGGACAGCAGCGGCCTGCCGTGTTCACTCAGGCCGATAACGCTTCCGTTATCTCGTTCCACGCGGCCGGATGGGGATTCAGCAAAGGCTCCAGAACCTTCAAGGCCCGCGTGGTACGGCGCCGTGCGCTCTTCGGCAACGCAGCGCAAGCGTCTTCAATGCTGCCCGGATGATGCTCGCCAAGGCATGCCAGAAGGACTGCCGCCTGCTGTACGTCTTTCAGAACCTTTGTGCTCGCATGATCACGCAGCTGCGAGACCAGCAGTTTGTGTATTGCGAAGCGATTCGCATCGGGAACTCGCACGGGGACGGCCCCGTGCCGCGAAAGAAGGGTGCCTGTCTGCGACGTACCCAACAGGTACGCCAGATACGGTAGTCCAACGGCGTGGGCTTTCAACTCAGGCACTGGCCGGATCGGGAAGCTTTCATCGGGCGACGGGACCAGCAGGTCGACGTGAAAGCGCGAGATGCCGGCTTCCTTGAAGGATGTCGCTGGCGCGGCTCTCTGGAGTTGGGGTACTTCAACAAAGCGAATACCGGTTTGTTGCAGGATCTCGAGGATGCCGCCGGCCGGAATATCGACCAAGGCCAGCTGTTCTCGCCGCGCAATGTCGATATCGTCAGTGTGATAGCTCGCGGCTCGAATGCCGAGTCGGTTGAGAATCACGCCGTAAGCGTGAGAACCAATCAGCATGCCACCGGCATTGAACACACCGTAATTGAACAAAGACCCGACGGTTGCATAGGTTTTTGCGTCGGCCATGCTGAAGTTGAGCTTGGCCAACTCGCGAATCGTCTTGATGAGCGCTTTCACTTCAGCGATGCGGTTGGTCATCTGCTCAACCAGGGCTTCAGCTTCCTGCGAGCCCACCGGCCCTGCGAGGTAGGTCTGCCTTTGTTTGCCATCGCCATCCAGAAACTGGCGGGCATAGTAATAGGCTTCGCCCCGCTTATGCTGAACGATGGTCCCGGGTGCTCCGACAAACACCTTTTCCTGCGCCTCGGCTGCCCGCTCGACGTCCGCATAGAGCGCGTGAAAAGCCGTCTCGTGCAGCTGGTATAGAAGTCCGGCCCTTACGATCATTTGTCAGTAATTTTTTATGAATTACTGACAAATGATATACCCCGATTACCTGGTTTTCAATGAGAGCCACCTTCAGGAAGCAGTAGTATCAGTACTATTTAATAAACTACTGATAACGTCATCGCTATTCCTGCTGCACTGGCGCCAGCGCGCGAAGTCGATGCGATCTGCGAACTCGATGCCGAGTTGCCGGACAGCGGGGCGGCATGCGCGCTATACAACATCCGGTGGACGCCGCAACGGGACCCATTCGGCGTGATGCGCCCGATGATCTTAAAGCCCTGCGGAAACTGTCGTCACTCGAGTTCTTCCCCTCGAGCTTCCGGCAGGAAGAAAAAACGATCACCGCCGCGGGCGCAGAGAAGCCCGCTGTCGCTCCGAGCGCGGCACCGACATTGTGGCCCTTCGACATCGGTCGGACGAGCACGGGCGCAAGCGCGCCCGTCGCACGGCAAGTGTTGTATATAAGACCTTGAGCGGTAGCGCGGACGCTTGCTGGAAACAGTTCGGCAAAGATCGGTGGTACCAGTGATCCAAGCCACCGACCTCCGCAGCGTTTGGAGACGCAGGAAGCTTCGCCTGAAGGCGAGGGGGTCCACAAGAGCTTTCGTCCTCGCCGCAACATGATCGTCTCGCTCGTCACTGCAGCCACATGATCGCGTTTGTCGAGATGCCATCTCCCAGGGCGTTAATGAGGTCGCGTCTTGAATCGAATTCCATGAACCAGCCCAAGACGTCGCCATGAGCGTCGCGCGGGAACAGACACACCGCCCAGTGGGCCGGGTCGCGTACGATCCCGTCCATACCGTCGCCGCCCTGGGGAGCGCTGACGAGGTACAGACCATCTACTTCGATGAACGCACCGGAGGGCAGCTTCCCGTTCTCCGGAACCGACAGATACTCGAGACGGCTGATTCGCATGGTGCCCGATTTATGGAAACCAAATACCATTTCGCACGTGTCCGTGTTCAAGACTGCGCCACCCTGTGTTCAGAGTGCGGAAATTGCAACCGGATCCTGATGCCATCGAACTCGAACAGGTAACGTGCATCCCGATCGAGGTCGATGATTTCCGACTCGAGAAGCGCTTCGAGATCGCGGGCTACCATCATCCTGCCACGCTTCAGACGCATGGCAATCGCCTCCGCCGTCATCGGTCCTTCGTCGTGCAGCAGCAGCCGGATCATCTCCATGCGTTTCGCAGTAGTGGTCCTCAGCACCCCTCTGGCTCCTCGAAGAATATGAATGTTGAATCGGGGTGTTGACCGTCGAGGATTGCGTCCATACGCTCTTGCATGGCGTCAAACGAAGTGGTCTCGAGGTTAAGAAGTCGCATGGTCATTCCTTCTCTATAGGGAGATGTGCGGCACTGGTGGCGCACATCGTGACGATATCGCGCCAACTCTGGATTGCAAGGCGACACGCTTCCGGTACTGTCTTCAGCCCAGCGCGAACCTGCTGCGCAACGCGGTACGCACATCCTCCGCGGTGATCACCGCAGTGCCTTCGCGTAGATGCCGCACGGCTGCGGCGTCAATGGTTCGCTGCAACACTGCGTCAGCATCCGCAATCGAATGGCCTTTCAGACCGGCGACAGCGCAGTCCATCGTGTGGCGTGAGACGGCGAACACGTCGCCGGCCATGACCCTGAAACGCATGCGGACGTAGGACGTCAGGGCTTCATGCTCTGGTACCGAGAACGCGACCTTCTCTTCAAGTCGCCCGCCACGAAGCACAGCCAGGTCGAGCGCGTCCTGATGGTTCGTGGCGCAGATGTACAGAACGTCCGGCAGCCGCCCGTCCGCACCGCCCAGTGTCGTCAGCACTTTGTTCGTGACCGGGGCGACGCCTGACATACGGCGCTCGCCCAGCACATCGTCCGCCTCGTCGATGAAGACGATCGCTGGCCGGAGGTCCTTCGCGTTCCTGACGAGCCCGTCCCACGCGGAGGGGTTCGCGAGCAGTTCGGCTCCCGTCGTCTTCAGGAACGCGTACCCACTGGCTTTAGCGAGCGCCATGGCCGCCTGTGTCTTGCCAGTACCCGGCGGCCCGTAGAACAGCACGCCGCGCGGCAGGCTGCCGCCGAGCCGCTCGAGGCCGTCGGCGTGTCGCAGCCTGAAGGCGAGATCATGCAGATCGTTGCGCGAGACATCAGGCATGATGATTTCGTCGATCGACTTCACGTTTTCAGGAAGCCTGCCTTTCGAGCCCTGTAGGCGTCGCATCGCACGCATCGCAACATCGAAGCTCAGGCTGCCTTCGCCGATGGCGCCCTCACGACGCATGTCAGCCAGCTCGCGCCCGACCGATGCGAGGCGTGCGGCGCTGAATCCCTCCCAGCGCGCTGCGAGATTTGCGAGCATCGGTGCGGTGAGCGCATGGAAACCCATTGCTTCGCCTACCGAGCGACGGAGTATGGCCTTGCGGGCTTCGAGATCTGGCGGAGGCGCTTCAACCTTGAAGTCAAACCGGCCTTCGCGAATCGCCGCGCTATCCAGTGCGGCGACGTTGTTTGTCGCGGCGACCAGGACGATTCGCGTGCCGCGCAGGCGTACGATCTCAGTGAGCATCACATTCGTGAGGTCCCGGTCCATGTGGTGTGTTCCGTCCCCGCCGCGGGGTTTGACGTAGCTATCGAATTCATCGATGAAGAAGACCCCGTGGCCGAGCATCAGCGCCTGGGCGAATGCAGCCTTGACCTTCGCCGGCGTCTCATTGATCCACTTGCTTGCGACTGAACCGTAGTCGAGCGCGAAAAATGGCACGCCCAGTTCGCCGGCGAGCGCCTCGGCAAACATGGTCTTGCCGTTGCCGGGCTCCCCGAACAGGAGGATGCCGTTGCGCGCGCGCTCTGGATTTCCGATAACTTCGCGTGCGGCACCCAGCAATCTCGCTTTCGTCTCAGCCATCCCGACGATCTGGGAGAAATCGAAACGCGGTTGCGCGACGAGTTCGTCAAAACTGTAGGCAGGTTCAGCGGCACGAACCGGATCAGGGACGGACGCAGGCGCTGCTGGCTGCGACGGCCGCGTCGGTGACGCTGCTCCGGGAAAGACAGCCTGGAAGTAACTTTCTCGCCGGGCGTCGGAGACGTTTGCCCTGCGGGTTGACGGCGAGAGCGGGTGGGCCCGTCGGTACCAGACGCCTGCCACCAGCGCGAGCACCAGACACCCGGCAAACGCCGTCAGCCAGGGGCGATCCAGATAGACAAGAGATTGAAGAACCGCCAGCCCGAGCATGAAGAGGGCGATGCGCCGAACGAAGTGATATCTGTGATACAGGAACCAGAACAGCGCCGCCAGCGCGACGGTGACGCCCAGTATCAGGGGCCGGTTTCTGGCATGCATCAGCTTCCCTGATGCGAGTTCATGCAGGATCGCGTGTGCCCAGCCATACAGCGCTGTCGCAAGCACGAAATGCAGGACAAATCCGGATACAGAACGGACGAGGTGTCTCATGGTTGCTCCTGGTAAAGGTGGAAAGGACGTCGGATGGTCAGCGCAGCCACGGCTGCAGGAATTCCTCGCACGCCTCGTGGATGATCCTGCGCACGACCTCTTCCCACTCGTGCCGGGTGCAATACATCGTGAACAGCATCTCGATGCCAAATATCGTCGCACCGGTCCTGATTATCGACATCAGGGCCGACACGGTTCCGTATGCGGCGGAGCCGAAGAGCAACTGCAACTGGCCTGCTTCCCACACCGCTGCGAAGCACGGGATCAGCACCGTCAGGTACGGAGCAGCCAGGCCGATCGCGCCCAGGGTGTTCAACAGCCAGTGGAAATACCACGGGATTTCTGCGTAAGCTGGGTCAACGAAGTTCAGACGGGACTGAGGACCATTGCTCTGCATGAAATTTCTCCTTGATGAATGGGACAGGTGGTTCGTTCAGATGCGAAGAACACAGACCCATCGTCGCGCACGAAAAGACGGATGCAAGTCGACGAATCAGGACGCGCAGGAACGGCTCTGTGGATGGACGACCGCGAAAGGCGCACGGCGAGCGGATATTGGAGATGGAGATGCGACGTGCACACGCGAAGGATCGCGGCGCGGATGACGCAGAAGGGAAACTCGGGAGGAGACGGGCGGAAGGAATCGTGAGGCGAGCCGCCCACACCGTCTCGGGCGTGGGCGTAAAGCGGATGGCAGACTACATCTTATTTTCTACTACGCAGCCATCGCGCGACGACGACCAACGGCTGGACGTAATCAAGGAATATGGCAAGACATTCTGTCCAGAAGACGTGCCAGTAGGATCGAAGGTTTTTCATGTGTGTTTCCTCGCTTGAGTTGGTGAGAATCATTGCGTCGTGCGACAGCTAACTGGTTGTCCGTCGCACGTCTTCTCACAGCGCTCGAGACAATCGCGCTGCACCGCGTCCGACGCTGACAGTGCGGGAGGGGAATGCGCGATCCATAGGCATATGGCGACGATGCCACTGCTCAACGTCGCCGTCGCGATAGCTAGCAATAGAAGGCCGATATTGCCGTTGTCGTATGGAAAGAGATATTCAGTTAGTTTCCTCAAAACGTTCATTCGGACTCCATTTTCTTGAGTGTGAAAGTGAGACTGTTACGCGACGGAAGAAACAGATAACCGACGCAATGCCAGTCTCTCTTCTGAATAACCGAACGCAAACGTCGCGAGTGCGTGTCGCTGAAAGCCTGATTTCAGATCAGCAAAGCACTCGGCCTGGAAAAATTAACTTACTTTTTGCGGCTGCGGGTCAGGCGGCACGCTACGGCGACTGGTAGTGGATGCACTCCATGAAGAGGGCGAAATACTCGCCCCAGAACACGCGCCAGTATCTGTGGATATTGGTCATCGGGTTACCTCAATAGTGACGGACTTGCAAGGTGCAGTCCAGTGATGGAAATGAAGATCGCATTCCTTAATCGTGAGCACCGTGCGGGCTAAAAGAAAGCCGTCTCTTCACCCGCCTGCCGCTCACTTTGCTCTAGGCAAGTGCCGCGTGTCATGTGCCGCTTGATCAGTGACGGTGGCGCATACGTCACCCGGAAGCCGATAACAGCGACACGACTGGCAAGCCGCCGTAGCGCACGATGCTCTTGTCGGGCGGAAAGAGATGTTCAGCAAGTCGTTTTCCCATTTTCGTGAGGATTCCAGTCTGGTTGATGTTGGTTGACGACCGTGAACCTGCTGATACAGCCAGCGCACAATCGCGAGCCAAGTGTCAGAGAAGATTCCGCAAATGCAACCAGACGCCGCCTTTACACGATGAGCCATCGGGCACAATGCGGAAGCTGAGGCTTCGCGGCGTTGAAGGCAGTCGGCGGATCGCCGCGAAGCCTATCGAGCACTACCGCAACAACCTCGTCAGTCTGCTGACCTTGCTCGACGTGATGCGCGCTCGATGTGAAGCAGTTTGTGTTCAGTTCGTCGGCGACTGTTTATGACGTGCCGAAGCGCTCGCCGGCCGATGAGTCGTTTCCGCTGTCCGCGACCAATCCATATGGGCAATCGAAGCTGATCGCCGTGCAGGTGCTGCGCGATCTGGAAATCTGGGACCCGAGCTGGCGGATTGCGACGCTGCGTTACCTCAATCCGGTGGGCGCGCATGCTAGTGCTTTGATCTGCGAAGATCCGGCTTGGATTCCGAACAATCTGATGCCGTATGTAGCGCAGATGGCGGTTGGCAAGCTCAAGAAACTACGGGTGTTCGGCGGCTAGAATGAAACGCCGGGTGGCACGGGCGGGTATAACTATATTCACTTGACGAATGTGGCGCGCGGACATCTGGCCGCGCCGGATGCGCTGGATGCTCTGGTCAAAGCGTGACGCTAATTTAGCAACCTCGGGCACTAGTCTGCACCCTGGCGGCACCTGGCACGGCGAGTGCACGAAAGTAAGGTCGACGCGTTGAATCGGTTCGGCGTTTCACCTCAACAATTCAGGTTCGAAGACAGGCTCGGACAGCGATCAACGCCCGCGATGCCGTGCGCCCGTTCAAACACTGTCATTCTTTGGTACAGCTGTTCAGGTGCACGCTATTGCCTGCACAGTTGGCGCGGGGCGTCGCTCCAATGGCGCATGCGGCCGCGATAGCGTTTCTCTGGACGACGGCGGCGCGCGCGAACGCGCACTGGCTTCAATCTGCGACGTTTCCCGAGTCGCTGGCGATACGGAAGCCGGCTGATCCGCATCAGCCGAGCGCGAATTCGCCGGTGCCAGATTGCAAGCGCTTCCAGTGGAATGGATGCGGCGATATAACCCGTTGCGCCAGCGCCTGTCACCTTGATGACCTCCGCGCCGTTGGATTGAAAGATGAAACGTTTGATTTCCATTTTGTGGTCCTGTGAGAATGGCGATCCGTCGCCACGGTGCGCAGCTTGCGAAATTGCCCGTTAAGTCAGGAGATCGGATGCCTACGATCTAACTGCTGCCGGTCGGTCTACCTACGTCATCGACGCAGGACAGGTCTAGGATCACATGGGGTCCACGAAACGCAAGTCGGGCTCGCACTTGGATGAAGAAGCAGATATGCGCGATTCCGTGAAGTGGATACCGGATTGACAGTCAGGGAGCGTCTCATAGCGGCCTGCGATGACAAGGCGTTCTTACTTGCCGTGCACTTCGTCGCGGCCTGTGGCGACTTTTGCGTGATGAACACATCACCAGCGGCATCGATTAGCGCTCGCGCAAATACTCCGGCCAGCGAGCATAGGTTGAGTCGCCCGATGCCCTACTCGTCACGGGTCTAATGTTCTCGCTCGGCATCCAGTGCACGCCGCACTCGAGCTGGGAAACGATATCCCAATATTCGTTCTCGATCGCGAGGCACTGGGCGGCGCGCGCGCCATCCGTAATGGCGTACAGTCGCCATTGGGCCGGCCACTGGCTCTCGCCTTCCAGGCGGAAGCGCAGTTGCCCATCGATAAGGACGTTGAAGGTGTCTGGACCGTCAGCGACTGCTTGAATGCGGTCTGTGTACCGCTGGCGAGTTGCGTGCCCAGGTGAGGAGACAGGGCGAGGGGGTAGTGACATGGAAATCTCTGTAGATTGAGGAAGTACCCTCAGTCTCCTATGCGCGCGTCGTCATGCAAGTTGGAAAATCGGTTGAATAAATATCCGTTTGCCTGGCGCTCCGTCATGTTCTAGAGATAATTTGTGCGTCTCCGTCAAGTAGGCAATAAGACGGGGAATCACCTAAAGCTATTTGGGGTTTCCCGCTCCTCCTCGCCATGCTCGTTCAGTCAGCATGGGCTATCTTGACGTACCGCCCGATGAACTCCGCACACATAAATCTGACAGCGCCCAGCGACCTTATCGCGATAGCTCGCGTAGTACGAAGGCACACGGGATTTCGCCGAGTGTTGTACTCGGACGGTGCGTGATTCCGTCAAGCGATCTCTTTGCAGCCATGGCTGACGCATCATCGTCAGGTAGAAAGACCTCTACTGAATCGCGAGCCACTGTCGCCTTACATTCCAGCGATTTCGTCGCCCGGGCCGCTTCCTCGACGGGCGCCGCATTGCGCTGCGCGACTTCGTCGATCTGTGAAGCGGCCTTGTTCCCCGTTCGTTGCCGTCGTCCTGCCCCAACGCGGACGCCTCAATCTCGTTCATCACGCGGGTAACGTGATCGACCGCGCTCATGGCTTCGTGAATCGTCCTCAGCGCTTCGGACAGGAGCGATGCGGCCTTTCACCTCCGCCGCCCCGCCCGAGCGCGGCGCGAGACTGCGCAGTTCCGGGCCACCACGGCGAGACCGCGCCGCGTTCACCGGCAGGCACCGCTTCCGGGCCGCGTTCGACGCGAGAATACCGGCCGGGCAGAGTAGCGTCAGGACTTAAATGGCCTGAACAGATGAGATGTTTTTCGGTAGCGATGCACGACTGCGGCCGCCGGAATCCAATGACGCTCGATCACGGGTGGCCAACACTGACGGGTTCCCATCAAGCCGAAATACCGCGACCGCATCGCGCAACACAGCCGCCTGTTCCTCCAGCGATTTCGCCGCGGCCGCGGCTTCTTCGACGAGCGCCGCATTGTGCTGCGTGACTTCGTCGATCTGTGAAACCGCCTTGTTGACCTGCTCGATGCCGTCGCTCTGTTCGTGCGCGGACGCCTCGATCTCGTTCATGACGCCGGTGACGCGCTGGACCGCGCTCATGGCTTCGTGAATCGTCTTCTGCGCGTCGGACACCAGCGACGCCCCCTCCTGCACCTTGGCGGCCGATTCGCCGATCAACTCCTTGATTTCCTTCGCCGCCGCGCCTGAGCGCTGTGCAAGGCTGCGCACTTCCGATGCGACAACCGCGAACCCGCGGCCCTGTTCACCCGCGCGGGCGGCCTCCACTGCCGCGTTCAGCGCGAGAATATTCGTCTGAAAGGCGATCCCTTCGATCATGCCGATGATTTCGGCCACCTTGCGCGACGACTCGGTAATCCCGTCCATCGTCTGCGTCACGCGCGACACCACCGATCCGCCACGCGTCACCGTGTCCAACGCGCCCTGCGCCAGTCGGTTCGCCTGCTTGGCGTTGTCCGCGTTCTGCTTCACCGTCGCCGACAGTTGCTCCATGCTCGCCGCCGTCTGCTGAAGCGCAGCGGCCTGCTGCTCGGTACGCGACGACAGATCCGCATTGCCCGACGCGATCTCGTTCGCGCCGTGCGTGATCGCCGTCGTGCTGCCGCGCACCTTCGCCACCGTCTCCACGAGGCCGTCGCGCATCTTCGTCAGGGCACCGAGCAACTGGCCCATCTCGTTGCGCGATTTGATTGCGATCGCAATCGTCAGATCGCCGGCGGCGATTCGCTCGAAATGTTTGATGGTCACATTGACCGGCTTGATCAGCGCCGCCGACAAACCGATTCGCGCCATCACACCGATCACGATCGCAATCGCACCGATCGCGGCGAACAACAGCGTCGCCACGCGGAAGCGCTGCGCGCCGGTTTCGGCCCGCTGGTGTTGATTGCCGACCTGCACGCGCTCGAGCGCATCGATGGCTTTCGAATACGCCGCGTAAAAGTTGTTCGCGGTTTCACCCTGGATGTTGCGGAAGGTGTTGAAGTCGAAATCGGTGAGCGCCTTGAACTCCGGCTCGATGGCCTTGTCGACGAGCGCGGCGCGCGCCTGCTCGACCGCCTGCGCGAGCTTCTTTTCCTCTTCGCTCGCGAACGGGCTCGCCATGTAGTTGCGGAATTCGTTGTTCGACTCGACCAGCACCTTGTGCGCGGCCGGCAACAGATCGTCGGTCTGCTTGCCGACGCTAAAGAGCGTCTGATACGTGCCGACAGCGAGCTGCACTTGCAGCAGCTTCTCGGAGCTCTCCTTCAGATGCGATAGCGCGGCCGCGCTGCGCTGCGTCTCGTCGAGGCTGCTATTCGCGAGCTTGAGCGCGCCGTAGCCGACACCGATCACAGTCAGCAGAAAAGCGACGAACACGCTGATGACCAGCGTCAGCCCGCCACGAATGGTGATGTTGTTTAGCATTGGGTCTCCGGAACGTCCTGTCGAGCGGCGGCATAATCGGGGAAGCGCCGGCGCGCGGTGCTGTTTCATGCGCCATTTACACTTCGCCGCATCCAGGTTAACGGCGTTCGCGCGTTCCCGTTAAATAGGTGGAATCCATGACAGGCAAGGCTTTGCGCGGCATCTTGGGCTCACTATCTGGGATATTTCGCGTAATCTACGCGAGCGCCGCTTTTCCGGGCACAGCGCGTTTCGTTTGTATAATTCGGCGTCTTCGCTCAGGCCCACTTTCATGCTTAGTTTTGCGCTCGGCTTTCTCGTTTCACTGCTGATCACGCTGTTGATCGTGCGCTATGCGCATCTGCATGAAAAATTCTCCACCGATACCGATCTGGCCGGCGTGCAGAAATTCCATGTACGCCCGGTGCCGCGCATCGGCGGGACCGGGATTCTGATCGGGCTGATCGTCTCGGCGGTGCAACTGCATCGCGCGTATCCCGCTGTGTCGGGCGGCATTCTGGGGCTGGTCGCGTGCGGCATGCCGGCGTTCGGCTCGGGCCTGGTCGAAGACCTGACCAAGCGCGTGTCGCCGCTCGCGCGGCTTGTCTGCACGATGGCCGCCGCCGCGCTCGCCTACTTTCTGCTGAATATCGCCGTCACGCGCATCAGCGTGCCGCCGCTCGACTTTCTGCTGTCGTATGCGGTGATCTCCTGCGTGGTCACCGTGCTGGCCGTCGCGGCACTCGCCAACGCGATCAATATCATCGACGGCTTCAACGGCCTCGCGTCGATGGTCGCGTTCATGATGTTCGCGTCGCTCGCTTACGTGGCGTTTCAGGTGTCCGATCCGATCGTGCTGTCGGCATCGTTCATGATGATGGGCGCGGTGCTCGGCTTCTTCATCTGGAATTTTCCGGCCGGGCTGATCTTTCTCGGCGACGGCGGCGCGTATTTCATCGGCTTCATGCTTGCCGAACTGTCGATCATGCTGGTGATGCGCAATCGCGATGTGTCGGCGTGGTATCCGGTGCTGCTCTTCATGTACCCGATCTTCGAGACCTGCTTCTCGATCTACCGGAAGAAGTTCATTCGCGGGATGTCGCCGGGGATTCCCGACGGTGTGCATCTGCATATGCTGGTTTATAAGCGGCTGATGCGCTGGGCGGTGGGCGCGCGCACCGCACGCGAACTGACGCGGCGTAATTCGCTGACCTCGCCGTATCTCTGGCTGCTATGCCTGATCGCGGTGGTGCCGGCGACGTTGTTCTGGCGGCATACGCTGCATCTGTTCTGCTTTGTCGTGGTGTTCGCGGCAACGTACATATGGCTTTATATGAGCATCGTGCGCTTCAAGTCGCCGAGGTGGATGGTGGTCAGAAAGGCGAAGCGGTGACCACACCTCGCCTTCGCGACAAAAACTGACCGCGACCTTTGCTAGTAAGGAAGGCCATACCAACTCGGCCTTCATGTGTGGCTGCATCGAAGGCATGCGCTCATCGATGAGCCGACGTGGCGATTGCTGGGATACGCGCCGACCGAAAGTCTATGGGGTTCGCTGAAGGTCGGACGCCTGCACGGTCGTGAACCGCCCCGAGTTTTCCGGACGGCCGACCCGCCAATGCTGGTGTGCACGATCTGGCGCACGCTCTCGTTGAAGCCCGGTGCATGAGTGACCCATGGTGCGACAGCCCAATCCGGCTGTCCATGCTCCGCGCAGGCGCAGCCTGCAAAGACACATTGCACATCTAAGGCCCAACTGTAATCAGGAGCGTGATATCGACGACATAATCCGGCGGTGGGGCTCCTGGCCCGAAGTCTCCCGTCAGATAGTGGAACCTGCCGCCATAGTGGATCGTGTGTGAGCCTGTTGGCAGGGGCTTCAGAAGCAGGTAGTACCCGTCAGCTACAGCTGTGCCAGTTCCGTAAATATGTTCCGGCTCTCCAAAAACCCAGCGCAACGCCGCCGTAAATGTGAATTGGTCGGTAGCGACGCGATACGCCGTAATATTGGTGACCCGGACGTTGTCGATAGTGACGAATAAGTCTTGAATGCGGTCAGCGAAACGGTCGGCAATGACCCGTTCGCCCCCAGCCGTGGTTGGCGTGTAGGTGCCGGGGGGCAGCAGTGTCGAAGAAAAAGTATCCAGCGTCCCCAGCAAGAGGGACGTGCCCGCCGGAATGACGTACGCGGACTGGTCACAAGTCTGCGGTGTGTTGGGGACGCTGAGCGCGTGAAAGTAGGAACTGGGCGTGGCCCAGTACCAGACGTTACCGCTTTGCCCGGCTGAGATGGGGCGGGTACAGTTGATTAGCGGGTTTGGAAAAAAGGGGCCGTTGCCTATCATATTTACCCACTGCCAGAAGGAGACCACCCACTGACGGTAGGTTTTCCCATCGAAGCGTGCATGGCGCGGAACAACTTCAACACGGCTCCCCGCCTGCGCGGCGGACTTGCTGACGGCGATATCGGCGGAGTCGATGACGGCGTTGTTTGCGACTGCCGCGCTGGCTGCGCCATCGGTGCCACCGCCTCCGCATCCAGCGGGTGCGAATGCAATCGTCGCGACGATCACCGATGATCGCAATGCCCTCGTGACTCG
The DNA here is from genome assembly GCF_046535245.1 of Paraburkholderia sp. SIMBA_030. Lineage (NCBI taxonomy): Bacteria > Pseudomonadati > Pseudomonadota > Betaproteobacteria > Burkholderiales > Burkholderiaceae > Paraburkholderia > Paraburkholderia sp. SIMBA_030. Next base: position 338,988 of record NZ_JAWRXB010000007.1, on the reverse strand, counting down.
TGGAGTAAGGGCAGTGAGGTCCTGATCTGTATCGTTCATCACGCTCTCCTACCGCCTGCCTTGCCGCCAGTGGATCGCCTGTATCAACGTTTATAGTTTGCGGTTAAGAACAGCGCCAGACAAAAAGGTGGCGGCTTTTGCCAGATTTTTCACGAAGCATTCCTCAAATCCTGTTTCTCGCTCGTCTGCCGGAATATCTTCGTTACTAACTGAGCGTCGCGCTCTGGCGAACGGTCAACCCGTCACCATCGGCTGTGCCGCCGGGTCGCTATTTCTCGTGTGGAGACGCTCATACCCTATGATCGGCACCATCATGTTGACGGGGTGTTCGCGTAACATGACGCGAAGACGAAAGCGAAATCGCTTGATCACTGCCACCGGTTCCCACGCGACGGTCACAGCCATGCGGTGCGTTGGTACTTCAGGGACGGGCCATTCTTCGCGTCTTGGTAATAGGGATCAAATAGCTGTTTATATTAATAATATAAAAATGATTTCGGTTTACGTGAAAAAGATTCCAGACCGATGACAGATGTGTCTTTTCTCCGGGCCTTTGAGGTAGATTGTCCTCACGGGCCGCAAAGGTAGAAGGTGGGAGGACGATTTTGCCGCTCATTAATGAGATCGTCCTTTTCTGTACTGCAGCGGGTTAACGCTACCCGCATGAAACGCTTATAATTCCTCTGCCGGAAATCTTCCGTAACTAATGCCGGATCAGCATTAAAGCTGCCATCCATGGTTCATAGGTACCGAAGAGGTCATTTGCTGTAGCCAGACATAGTTTCGCCGCGAAAAGGTGGCGAATGAGCGGAATCGAGATGTCTGGTTGTTGTCAATTCCTGCGTCGATTTCTTTACCGCGGAAACCCGACGCACGGATCTTGGCTGTTCAGTTGCAGGATTGCGTTGCCGCGTCTTCGAACCGTTAAGGTTCGAAGACGGCGTCGTGTCGCCAAAGGAAATCGAAGAAGGTTTGCCTGCTCCGTCAGTACTCCTATGCGCTTGCCAGCCGCGATGCACGCAGTAGACGACGGCCGCCGTGAGCGTCATCCGACTCGCGTCCTACACCGGGTCGTCTGAGCTGCCATCACCCCGTTGATGCGTGTTTCGTCGCGCGTAGGGCGGATCGATGGCACGTGCCGACATGTCGGCTGTAGTTCACGCAAGAGGTGCGTAGGCGAGCGCTGCTCGTTGCGAGGAATGATTCTTCGAGCGCATCTGATTCGGCAAAGCAGTAAGCAGTACGTAATATATACCGAAGGTTTGCGAGCCTGGGCGTTTTGCGCCCTCGTGCGAATGCGGGGAGATGCAACCGATCCAAGCGGCTCAGGAAAGGGACACAGGCGGTGCGTCCTCCGGTGCACTTCTCCTTCTATTTGATAACGCCAAGGCGGGAAATGACCCCGATCGACCTTGCTGGACTTCGGGGAAACTGCTTTCAGCGAAATATACGGGACAATGATGAGATATTGGAAACTACTAGGGGTTGCATCGGCAACCGTGTTGGCATCGTTTGGTGTGGAACACGCGCAGGCTCAAACAACGCCGTCGCCGTCGGGCAGCTCGACGCTCTCGTGCGGCACGGCAACGCAACAGGCGGGCGGCACGCCGAATGGCCTGATCACGGCCGATACGCCGACTTCCGACGGCCTGCGCGTATTCCAGAACAACACGCCGTTCAAGCTCTCGATCACGACGAACTCGCCGAACGCGGATACCGTCGTGTGGTCGATTGCCGATTCGAATGGCGCGATCAAGACGCAGGGTAGTTTTCCCGTGAACGCCGGCGTGCAGACCAACACGATCTCCTGTACGTCGATGTGGTCGGGCTACGGCGCGCTCACGGCCACGCTGCGCGCGAACGGCGGCACGCTGCCGCACAGCGGCACGCGTCCGACGGGCATTGCGACGTTCGGCGTGCTGCCGAACCTCGCGCCCGTACTCGGCACCGTGAACTACGCGCATCAGGATCAACACCGCTTCGGCATGCAAGGCTTCAACGGCAATATCGCCGCGCTGCACGCACTCGGCATCTCGTGGACGATCGACGACCGTCAGCAGTCGACGATGGAGCCCAACGGTCCCAACTCGTACACGCCGAACGTGAACGACCTCGATCCGTTCTACAAGGCCAATCCTGATCAGATGCGCATTGTGCGTCTTGACGGCCTGCCTGCCTGGGACTCGAAGACGGGCCAGTTCAACGACAGCTACTATGCACCGTCGAACATGGCTGAGTTCCAGAGCTTCATGGCGAAGGTCGGTACCGATACGAGCCTGATCCGCGCGGCGAACTATCCGAACCAGCAAAAGAACTACTATCAGGTGACGTGGGAGCCGAGCCTCGGCTGGGCCGATAGCGACGCGAACTTCGTCGCCATGTACAAGGCGGCTTACCAGGGCATTCACTCGACCGACCCGAATGCCGTCGTGATGGGCACGGGCAATCCGTTCGCGGCCAATTGCGGCACCTGTACAACCGGCTATCTGCAGAAGTTTGGTGCGTTGGGCCTGTGGAATTACATCGATGCAGTCTCGACACATGGCTACTGGAATGCGGGTACCTTTCCGGCGCATCCGCCTGAACTGCAGGACTCGGATCCCGATCCGGCGAACCAGGCCAACGCGCTCGACAACCAGATGACGCAGTTGCGCTCGGTGATGCAGGCCGGCAAGCCGAACATGAAGCTGTTCTTCACGGAAGCAGGCACGAGCTACGACCCGGGCATCAACTACGGTCCGACGACTCCGTCGCAGAACCAGCTGTTCGCACATGCTGCCGTTGGCGTACGCTCGCACATCATCGTGCTGGGCGGTGGCGCGCAGATGACGACGCTGTTCTTCGGTCCCGACTATTCGGGCGAAGTGGGCTACGGTTCGTTCTTCGATCTGAGCGACGCGCAAGGCGCATTCGGTGCGTCGAATCTGTCGCCGAAGCCTGAAGCGATGGCCTTCGCAACGATGACCCGCGTGCTCGACGGCACGAACACGCTGGGCCGTGTCAAGGGCACGCCGGGGGGGATGTTCGTGTATGCCTTCCAGCAGCTCGGCGATGGCAAGGTCGTGACGGCCGCATGGGCGCACAGCAACAGCCAGTGGCCGACGAGCAATGGCACGTACAGCCAGACGTATTCGACGGGCTATTCGCTGCAGGTCGACAATCCGGGTACGTCGGGTAACGTGACGAAGATCGATGGCTATGGCAATACCTCGACGGTTCCGTACTCGAATGGCCAGGTGTCGCTGACGCTGACGGAAGTGCCGCAGTACATCGTGTCGAACAACGCGACGGTCGCGAAGAACAATTCGACCGTTCCCGTTGGCTACACGGGCCAGTAATCGTTGTAGTCAGTGACGACGAAGCTGCCGCTGAAATCTGGCGGCAGCCAAATACTCAACCGTCGCGAGCATCAGCGTGCCGTCGGTTTCGCCATGTGTAGCCGGCTCAATTGCGTGACTGTCTGCGATCGACCAAGTCGAGCGTGAGCCAATCAAACGTTCGTAGCATGAACGGCGTTTGGCATCGCCAGTGACCCAACAGCAATGCGGTATCGATCCCGGTTCAATGACGACCAGTAGCCTAGCCTGCTGGCGCTGCATATGAGCCGACGACGATCAGACTTTGCCGCGCCGCCAAAATGCGCAGACATTGTGCCCCGTTGTCTTCCAGATCGACGTTTACCATCCGCCGCATCATGTCGGCGAGCGCGCTGCAGCAGACGCTCTTGACGTCCCGTTTTTACTCGCCCGCACGCGCCGCTTCCACGACTGCATTCAAGGCACGTGTACTGGTCTGGAGCGCTATATTCGCGATGACGCAAGCGACTTCGCTAACCTTCAGCGAATAATCGGTAAGCCCGCTCATCCTTTCCGCGACGGGCGTCATGAGGTCGCTGCCGCGCGCTACGCAATTGAGCGCTCCTTGCGCGGAACGCTTGAATGGGCTTCGCGATGTCGGTATTCTGCTTCCCTTTGGCCGACAGATCTTCCATGCTTGCCGCAGCATTGTGCAAGATGTCCGCCTTGTGCTCTGTGCGGCACGACAGCTCGGCGTTTCCCGGGCAGTTTCGCTCGCGCGCTGCGTGACGCGCCGTCTCGTCGGTTTGCTGCTCGCGCTCGCCACCTCGGCACTCGCGCGCACCGCGAGGTGTTCTCGACGGCAGCGAGGTATCACCGATCGTGCGTCTGATCTGCACGATCGTCGCGACGGCCCTTGCTTACTTTATGCTGAATATCGCAGTCACGCGCATCAGCGTGCCGCCGCTCGATTTTCTGCTCTCGTATGCGGTGATTTCGTGCGTGGTCACCGTGCTGGCCGTCGCGGCGCTCGCCAACGCGATCAATATCATCGACGGCTTCAACGGCCTCGCGTCGATGGTCGCGTTCATGATGTTCGCGTCGCTCGCTTACGTGGCGTTTCAGGTGTCCGATCTGACCGTGCTGTCGGCATCGTTCATGATGATGGGCGCGGTGCTCGGCTTCTTCATCTGGAATTTTCCGGCCGGGCTGATTTTTCTCGGCGACGGCGGCGCGTATTTCATCGGCTTCATGCTCGCCGAACTGTCGATCATGCTGGTGATGCGCAATCGCGATGTGTCGGCGTGGTATCCGGTGCTGCTCTTCATGTATCCGATCTTCGAGACCTGCTTCTCGATCTATCGGAAGAAGTTCATTCGCGGGATGTCACCGGGCATTCCCGACGGCGTGCATCTGCATATGCTGGTGTACAAGCGGCTGATGCGCTGGGCGGTCGGCGCGCGCACTGCGCGCGAACTGACGCGGCGCAATTCGCTGACTTCGCCGTACCTGTGGCTGCTGTGCCTGATCGCAGTCGTGCCGGCGACGCTGTTCTGGCGGCATACGCTGCACCTGTTCTGCTTCGTGGTGGTGTTCGCGGCGACTTATGTGTGGCTGTACGTGAGCATCGTGCGCTTCAAGTCGCCGAGATTGATGGTGGTGAGAAAGCGAGGCGGTGATCGCAGGTAGCACGCCCGACAGAAACCGCCCCACCATACTTACCCGCACTCCGAAGGCTCACCTTCGCCGTGATCGGGGCGTGACTTCAGAGTCGCCATCCTGGTTAGCTGGCAGCAACAGCACTTCGAAGCGGCCCCGAACTCAGATCAGGACAGAGAATTCGTATCACCCTTGACCACGCGTGCGGCCTTCCTGAATGCGTTGCCGGTGTTCTACGAGGGCCTGTGGTCGCATGTCTGCATGCCGCAGAATCGCGTCGGCGACCGTGCGCACAGGCAAGCGCCCGGTTCCAGTATGTGCAAATCGCTGCTGGCATATCCTCAGATGCCTGTAAAGTTCGCCACGCTCAAGCAATGCCGCGGGAAGTGTTGGACCCACCGTTCCTGCTTCGTGCGAGAAGACGCCGAGACCTTCGACGATCCATAGCCGCGGCGGTAGCAACCCTCTGAGGAACCGCACCTTTGCCGCATTCTGCTTCATCGGCGATGTGCGCGCGAGCCGCTGTCCGTCAATCGCCGCGAGCATCAGCATATCGGCGCTTTCATCACGTGTGACCGCGCCAGCCCAATGCTTTGTTTCGATAACGAATATTCCGAACGGCGTGATCACTAGATGATCTATTTCGGCGGTCGGAAAGGCACTCCCCGGCGCGTGAATAGGAATGAGACTATCGAACACCAACCAGTCATCGCCGCATAAGCGTGCGAGATGCCTGTGCAGATCGCCTGAAATCCGCCTCTCTCCTTCCTCGCCGGGCGCCGTAAGCGGACACGTCCCTGCCATGGGGGCTTCGTAATTCAAAAAGCACTTACTGTTGCAGCTCAGATACGCCCACAGCAACAAGGCGCCGAGCGCGATTAGTTGTAATAGCATACTGGTTTCTCCTGTGTTGATATCGGTGAAGCCAGCGTATGCAGTCCTCTGCAAAGTCAAGGATCACGTGAGAATCCGAATGCCAGAAGGAAGCTGTTTTTCCGATGGAGAATCTTCGGTGAAGGCCTGAGACACGGCACGCGTCGTCGTACCAAGCGCACGCGCCGCCTTTCGCAGATTGCCGCGATGCTCCGTCAACGCCGACAGAACCTTGTCATATGCGAGCACGGGGATAGCCGCGCCGCCGCGAGCTGGCACAACGGCGACCGGAGCGGGTGTTTTGTGGCCGCACGACGCCTCTGCTCGCACAGTCGAATTGAGCAGCGCAAGGAGTGTGCGCTTTCTGATCCAAAGTAGAAACTGGCGCCAATGTACAAGTTTGGTCTGATCGTACCAGGTTGATTCCTGCGCCCTCCACCAAGCAATGAGGTAGCTTAAATGCTTGCCCTGGAAGTTCCACGGCGTTTGCAGAGCGAAGCCACCGGCGCGCAACGCCTCAAAGCCATCCAGGAGTTCCGCCACGCGATAACATTGTGTTTCGGGCGACACTGGATAATTGGCACCAGTTCTCCGATCATACTTCCAGTTGACTTTGCCCCTGGCAAGCTTACGAAATTCGCGCTTGAATTCGCCAGGCAGACTGCTGCAGGCAATAACGTATCGATAATCATAGACAACATGCATACCTGTTTTCCTTTTTAACCGGTCAAAGATCAATGCGGCGCAACGCGCCGGCTTTTTCAGGGGTTTATCACGACTGCGCGCGCCATCGACGAAGGGGAAAAGGCGGGTTGCGAAACCAGCGGAGACACGACATCGACTTAGCGGTCTGGCTTGCTGCGTATCACTCATCCATGGCAGACGAAGCGGACACGCTCGCAGTCGTGGGACCAACAGCCTGGATCTTGCATCTTCACCATCACTTGCACCGCCGAGGGGCTCAACGCGACCTCGGCCCGAGGCTTCGTCACCTACTAAAATCAGGCATAAAGTCTTTTAGCAAACCGGTATTTACCGCTTTTGTCATTGACAAGCCGTTCCCGTTTCACGCGAACGCTAAGCTGCGTCAACTCGTTGTGCGAGAAACCTGACTCGAGCAAAATCAACCTGACGCAGGTGATCTCCAACAGTAGCGATTCCACATCCAGATTCCCCTCTGAACGAGTTTCGATGAAGCGCGCAACCGCAGCTACACTCAGGTCTTCTAACTGATTCGGAGTGCCCGAATATTGAGAAGTAAAGTGTTCAATTGCAAGCCAAACGGTAATCGTGATAATGCGCATCGTGTCGTTGAGTCCGATTTTATCGGCGCAATTTCTCACTTGATGAATGAATAGAGAATCTGACATAGAAATACCTTAGGATTTAAAAAGACGCTTCTCGACTGAAGTGCGGCCGTGCAGTGCTACCTCATCGTCTGCGGGGCCAGCGCGGCCAATCGGATAGCCACTTAGCGCGCTATGTCGACGCTTTGCCACTTGACGGGCTGCTGCTCGCGGCAATTCGGCCGGTGGGTGGCGGTGATCATCTTCGACGTTGTGCAGCGATATATGACCTTCAAATTTGTCCCTGATAGGCTGGCAGTAGTGTCCAAGGATCATCTGGGCGCGTGTTGGACCGTGGCCGAGCGATTCGCTTAGTTGGACTAGAACATCATACGGGGGTACTCCGGCGTCCAGCAGCTCCAGCGCACTCCTGAGCGCATAGGTATAGCGAAGAGAATGGAAGCTTGTAGGACCGGTGACTCCGGCACGCCGCAGCAGTGCCTTCAGACGATTCATTGCCGATTTGAGAGTTTTGCCATTGCCCGTGATCAATTCCAAGTTATGTTCGCGACAGTAAGCGAGTGCAGAGCGTATCGATTCAATTGTCTGCGCTCGCTCGCCTTCGATGACTCGTACGTGTCGGGGTCTTGCGTTTTTCGAACCGCGCATAAGCGAAAGCGTGGAATCGCCGCGCTCGAGTGCATCAAGCCACATCGCTAGATCAGGCGAACACATCAACGCCTCTTTGCGTCGCAGGCCCAGATGAAGCGCGAGCGAAATCATGTGGGTTAGCCCATGGTCTATCCTCTTTGCCCGCACGAGCAACTCGTCAATTTCCGTCGGACTCATGGCCCGCTTTGCTCCTTTCCTTACTCGCCGAACCAGTTGAAGTTCCCTATTGCTGCAGATGTCATCAATGTTCCGACCGGCATAGCGCGAGGTGACTCGAATAGCCGCGAATATATTTGCCAGCGTGCCTGCCGCTTTGCCCTGCGCTGCGCAGTATTGGGCGTATGCATGAACTACCCATGCGGGAATCTCGCTGATCGATGAATGTAACTCGCCGACCTGTCTGGCAAACCGCAAAAGACCTGTCGTATCAAACCGCCTGTTCTGTTGTGTTGCAAAGCTACCGCCCGCCTTTTTGCTGCTTACCGCTGATTCGTGTATGGCTTTTGACATCATGCTCATCGGCTAACTCCAGAGTCCGGCCCGCGTCTCAACCCATGTTCGCGCGCGGGATACGCGAACACGCCTCCGGTCACGAATGGCTCGTGACACATCTGGACACCGTTGGATGTCTGAAAAAGCGGACTGGGCCGGGGTTACCCACACGCGTTTGCAAGGATTTCGAGATAATGGGAAGGGCCGGATGATGCGTTGAGCTGTGGGATCCGTTACCGGATAGGCCCTCGAGTGGAAAGGTCTTGGAAGGGGGCTGAATGCCCACAAAGCGATACGACGCCAAATTAAGTTGACGCGAGGTGCCAGGCGTCTGGCAAAAACATCGAGACACCTCTGCTGCACCGTCTTGGAAATGACGTCGTACTGGCGGGCGCTCGCATGATTCATCAACATCTGAAGATGAATGAACGCGAGGTTCATTTGACGGATGCCCCGCTGAGATCCCTGAGAAAAGACTAGGCTTGTTCGCCGTCGTGAAGGCGCTGGCAGCGTGCGGGCGTTGGGAAAACCGCCGGTAATTAATTATGCGGAATTGTCACGCAACCGGTCGCTGTCACGTCGGATTTCAAAACCGCGTGACAGAACTTTGCACGGACAGGTAATGAGTATTGGCCAAGTCGCCGACTGGCCCAGACGATACTTCTCTCTCTTGGGTATACCTTGCGCTTTGCCCAATGGCATTTCTCCCGTGCGAGACGACGTCAGCTCGCCGCAACGGATAATTGGCGGCCATCCTAAGATGGCGCACAAGACTCTGGCGCATCGCAATGAGGCTCACTATGCGGCAGGATCGCCGCAATGCCTCTGAGGAAGGCGCGGCATCGCGACCATTGATTGGTCTGACACCGCTGCCTTCCATCTGCACGGCTGCGGCGCCGCGGTATCGACCAACTGCGGCGCACAAGTTCATAAGCTTTGAATAGCAAAGCAGCGATGCCCAACAACGAGAAGTGCTATCGACAAAATGCAAAGTGCGACAGGTTCAACAAGGGACTTCCCGCTCAGAGCGGGAGTGGTTGCAACTTCAAGACAGGCTCCAATTAAAGCAAAGGCGCTAAGCATATGTGCAAATCGCCCGTTAAGTTTTCTCTGATCAGCGGACTGAGAAAAGAGGCGCTTGACGGTAAAAAGCGTCTCGCGACGAACAGCGGCATTGAAATCGATGAAATACCCGCGTCCAGAATCGTGCTTTACCGCGAATTGAACGCTACCATATTCAGCAATGAATGATTTTCTTCGGTCGAATTGATCAAGGATCTCTATTAGCGAGGTTAAACGTGGCGGTAACGTCACCTGCGCTGATTCGGGGCTCAGTAAAGCACGATCAGCAAGTACAGTCCCATCTTCATAGGACACTACAACACCTATTAATTTCATGGCTACTCCACTATTAAATGATTGATGGATTTCTTCGTAAAGCCAATCGCCCGATGACGATGAATGATCCGAAAAAAGCGTTTATCCAGAAGATGATGCCACCTTCCGGTGGTGAAAAAAGAAGTGACAATCTCGACGATCCCAAGCCGGTTTCCGAGTCCAGATCAGCATCAGACGCTGATGGCAAGAGAAAAGGCCTTCCGTGAATCGTACGATTCGTTCCAGTCGATGCGTTGAAAACGCGGTGTGTAAGGTGACTATAGCGCCCCTACGCACCACGTTCCACGCAGAAAGCTAAGGAAAAGAGGGGGTCTTTCCTCGTCCAACGAAATAGCAGGTGTCGCTCACCGCGTGCTCGTGTTACGGCGGCCGAACCGTCATCAGCCGTCTCACCCGGCCCGGAGTCTAGCGGCCACACGGATTTTGCTGGTTTCACATGAGTGCCCGAAACGTCCGTGCCGCATCGACTGGGACTTCCAGCCCCCTCGTTCCCCGCCATCTGCTAAGCGACAATTGGCAACTTCAGCTTTTTCCCCAATCCGCACAACGCGATTGCAAATGCGCGGAGATTCTGTCGGAATCGAGATATTGGGAATGGTTTTCGCGATAGCGCTTTAACCGAGTTCGCATGAAATGGTACAGCTCAGCCTCTTGCAGGATGGTTTCCGGCAACGCGGGATCAAGCACACAGTGCGAGGCAGAAAATACGGCAATGCTTTCAACGGGGCAATTGTATGCGCCTAGTGTCACGCGCAGGTGTCGCAGCGCGGGCTTTGCCCTGCGTAATGGAGATGTCTGCACGGAAACAACGCCAAGCTTTTCATGCAAAAGAAGCTCGTCAGCATTCATTGAGCTCTTTACCGTGCCCATCCAGTCGTATCGGTCGATGGCAAACGTTCCGAACGCGGAGACAGCAAGACAATCTATCCATGTTACGGGACTGCGTGTGCCCGGCGCGTGCTCCAACACAACTCCACGGCGTACAACGAACGCACTGTCGGTCATCGCCTTTAGCACCGATGCAACATGTTTTGCTAATGGAGAACATAGCCGACGTCGCTGCGACATCCATCCGGCGCGATCACAATCCAGCCGCCTAGAATCCATGGTTAGACCCTCGGGGCACGCAGCAATATTGAATGCCTCCTCGCCCGCTGAAGGAAGCAGCGCCTTAACCTTTTCCATCTGTTCTCCTTTCGTTAGCTGCAGTTTTCGATACCTTGAGCTTGCCTTGTGCAGTTGGAAGTCAAGGTAACGGCGCAACAAAAGGAGATCTGGAGCCTGGTAGCCATTGGTCGAGTTACCTGGCACCAAGGCAACGGCTGTGCCGCGCAGGAACTCAAACTTAAGTCCAACGGAGGGCAGGAATGTGATGCCCGCGAAGAAGGCGGGTTTGGGGAGAATCGGCGGGAGGATTGCGACCAGCAGTGTTCAGAAGCAGAGCATCAAAGAGATGTCATGCCTCCGAATACAACGCCTGAGCGAGAAAATCTCGACGATCATCCTGCATTGCGGGGGAGCGCTGACGCACCGTCGGGACGAGGTCACCCAATATCCGGACGGTGTTGATGCGCGGTGGCCTCTCAAAGGCTGGATGCCCTGATGCCCGCTGCCTAGGCTATGCGCCGCGCGCAGCTTGTCAGGTAACGGAAAACCGAGGAAACGCGGTCTTGAAGTATGAATGATTGCTCAATAGACGATTGAACTCGATCTGCTCGGAGCTAACAGTAATTTTTTTCAGAGCACTGCGAATTGCGAACTCCAATTCCCGACGGTATTGGAAGAGGAAGTCCGGATGGTCGCACTCGATAATGAGTCGTTTTGTTCCCCTTCCCCGCCTGATGCGCACACAAGAAAGGTCAGATGGGCGGACGTTTTCGTCATTAAACTCCCGGAGGATAGTTTCGGACGTGGTCTCTATGCCCCTCATTCGTGAATGTATGATCCTTGCGCGCTGCAGTAGCACTTGCCTGCCACAATCTTTGTCAAGCGCAAGAAGTTTCCGTCCGACCGCAAACGTCAGTTCAGCCTCATGGAAAAGATTTGGCAGGCTGAGCCAAAGCGCGCTGATGTGCGTGGCATCGCGTATCTTCTTTCGAGAAATGTTGAGCGCGCGGGCACACCCGCTGTAACTGGTCCAGTGTCCTTTGGTAACACCGAGGTGATACCGATCGGCGATGTTTCTCGGCGAATCCTCAGTCTCTTCCAGGATTTTTTTTTCAATGTTGTGGTACCGCCGCAACGCGCGTTTTGACGCAGATACTTGTCCTTTTACAGTCGCAAGCACCGCCCTCATAGAAAGCTTGCTGCCATCGGCAACATGCTGTCCGATTCGCTGAAGCACTGTCTCAAGACCGTCTCGCGCAATAACATCGCGAATAACCCGCACCGAATACGGTGTTATTTCAGCAGGCGCCTTGAACAAGTCGATCACCGTGGCTGGCAGCTCATCCATTTTAAGCGCTAACGACAGTTCTGCCGGACTGACGCCCAGTGTGTCTACAGCGCCCGCTTGTGTCGTCCAGTCGCCCCGAGCGAGTCCCCTTTCATAGAAAGCCGCGATAAGGATGCAACTGCGCTGCAAGTTTGGTCCGAAAAGTCGATGTTCGTTCATAGTTTCACGCTCGGTACTTTTTCGCGATACTCAGCCAAGATATCAACGATACGCGACTTCCCGAACGAGCGGCGACTGAATGGTGGTTGAAAAGCATCGTCTTTCAAAAAACCGAAGAGAACGAGGTATGGTCACGAAGTCGATCCCGGCACACACGTCGTCGCAGGGTGAGACGACGCATGTGAACGGGCCACCCGCCGGTTGCTCTTGCACGACCAACGTGACTCGTCCATTGCCTGGTAGCAGCAACAGAGCCAAGCACTTCACCCACTTGTATCATCTAGCGAGGCGACAGAAAGTGGCCTCAGCGCTTCCAAGCTTTGGACATTAACCATAAAAGCTGCCGCAACTTTTAACACGTTAAAGGATGTGGCGCCATCCATCGCAGATCCGCGCCCCCTTGATTTGATTGGCAAAACGGCCCAATTTGCGAAAATCGGAATGACTGACCAAAATGCGCAAATTTCGCAAATTCGCATCTCGCGCACTGCACGTGACATGTAAAAGCCGTCGCCGTATGGCCAGCCGTCATTTGCAACCATTCTCTACTTTTACGGAACTGCATTACCCATGAGGCCCGCGCTTCCGCCATCGCAATCGGGCACGACAAGTCTTCACATCCAACAGAACGAGTAGGCAACGGTGTCGATAAAAAAGCTGGACACCGCGTCTCCGCTTTCCCTGTCTCCGACGACACGGCGCTCCGGCTGTCCGGCTGTCCGGCTGTCCGGATGCAGGCCTCGATAGACGTGCCCGCGACCAATGGACGTGTGATGACAAAAACTCCGATGTCACTCAAGACTACCCAGTCGGCCCTGATCATCGGGCCCGCAAATCTGCTGGACGCATTATCGATTCGGTAGGGGAATCAGTTGCCACGCCAGATTTTTGCGATGTTCTGGTGCGAGGTTGCACGTCCGCAATCTTGTGACCATGTCGCGTCTGCCTCCCACGATTTGTCGCCCGGTCAGCATCAATTCCGGAATAGTCTTCTTATCTTGAGGCGGAATTTTCCGTGCTCGTATCCAATCGATACGCTAGGAGTTTGTCGGAGTTGAGGTAGCGCCTGAGTCCGAAGTTGAGTTCGAGGCTCGGCGGTTCGCGCCACTTTGCGGGCTCACCTCAGTCGTCAACACGCAATGAAAGTTATTTGAAAGAATATGACGGAGCAATCGGGCGATGAGGCCGCGCAAAGCGCCCCCTTATCGTCCTACCCGCCTCGCAATACGCTCATCCGCTTGATGTTCCACGCGAGCGCGACCAGCGACCATTCCGCCGTGACGTTGGACAGCCCGCGCAGCGAGAACTGCCGGAATCCCATCACGTGCTTGATGATGCCGAACACTGGCTCGACCGTGTTCTTGCGCAGTCCGTACAGTGCTCGACCTGTCTTGGTCTTGAGTTGGTGCGTCATCCTGACGATTGGATCGGTGCTCGCTGGTGGTGCCGGATCATCGGCGAAGCGTTCCATCAGCGGCCGATGATGGACGTCGCGCTGGATCGCGATCAGCGGGGTGATGTCCGCTGCCTCGCAGGTGGCGACGTTGGCCGCACTGAAGTAGCCCGCGTCGGCCAGCAACACCTCGGGCTGGCCCAATGGCTCGGGTAGCGTCCCCAGCACGTCGATCATCGGTGCGACCTGGCGCTTGTCATTGCTCTGCTGGGTCACCGTCGTGCCCATGATCAACATGGTCTCCACATCGACCGCCGCCTGCGCGTTGTAGCCTTGCTCGAAGCCACCACTGGACACCGGCATGATGCGCGACTCTTCGTCCGTCAGGTTGATCTGGTCACGTTCCCTGGCACCGCCTTGCGGCGGCTTCGGGTCCTTGCCACGCGGCTTCTTGCCGTCTTTGCGCTGCGCCTCGCGACGCGCCACCTTGGCTTCGTACTCCTTCTGCTCGTCCTCGAACCGCTCCTGCGCCCGCGCCTCGATCTTCGCCTTCGCGTCGGCCAACGCCTTGAGCCGCGCTTCGCGTCGCGCGAGCTCCGCCGGCACATCCATCCCATCGGGCAGACTCTGCCGATCGGCGTTCTCGGCCATCCCCATCAACTGCTGCACTTCTTCGCGCAACTTCGCTTCGATCCGACCGATATGTCCGTACGACAGCGCGCGATGCTTGCTCGCGTTCGCCTTCACCTTGGTACCGTCCAGCGCAATGCGGCCCAGCTTGACCAGCTTCATCTCCTTGGCGACCAGCAGCACCTGCACAAACAGCTTCTCTATCCGGCTCGCAAACCGCTTGCGAAAGGTGGCCAGCGTGTCATGGTCCGGGTGCGTGTTCGCGGCAGTGTAGCGGAATGCCACCGAGTCATAGGTTGCTCTCTCAATCTTGCGGCTCGAGAACACCCCGGTTGCGTATCCGTACACCAGCAAACCCAGCAGCACCTCGGGGTGATGCGCGGCCATGCCGCGTCCCGCGTACGCCCCGCTCAGCTCCGAGAGATCCAGCTGCTCGATGACTTCCACCACGAACCGCGCCAGATGGTCTTCAGGCAACCAGTCCTCCACCGACGGTGGCAACAGATAACCGGTCTGACGATCAACGGGCACGAAGCGACTCATCTATGGGCTCTCTCGGCGACTTGTTGCTCCACTAACGCGCAACCTTATCCTTCGGATGACCACCTTCAGCGGAAACTCCGACAAACTCCTAGGGATCTTGCTGCAGCGAAATATCGCCAGAAGTTTTTTGACTTTTCGCGAAAACTGCACCGCGTACTCGCTCCCCAGCGTGAGGAGCGAGTACGCATCGCATGAGGAGCTGACTGTGTTGCGGCGACACTATTCTGGCGGCATACGCTGCACCTGTTCTGCTTCGTGGTGGTGTTCGCGGCGACTTATGTGTGGCTGTACGTGAGCATCGTGCGCTTCAGGTCGCCGAGGTGGATGGTGGTGAGGAAAGGGAAGCGGTGACCTTCACCCGAGGACGTTGATCGCACATAACCTGCGCGGTAAAAAACGCCAATGATCTTCGCCGGGTGTTCCAAATTTGTGAACGCCCGACCCATCGGCGTGATTAAGGCAGCAATTCAAAACTCGCCATTTTTTTTCAGGTACGATCAGCAACGACTCAATGCGCGACTGCTCATCTGAAACCAACGCGGATCAATCCGGGTCACCCTCGGCCGCGTGCGCGGCCCGCCTGGATGCGCTCCCGATGTTCAACGAGGGCTTGTGGGCGCATATCTGCATGCCGCAGGATCGCGTCGGCGATCGCGCGCACTGGCAAACGCCCTGTCCCAGTATGCGCGAACTGCTGCTGGCGCACTCTCAGATGCCGGTACAGTTCGCCGCGCTCAAGCAATGCCGCCGGAAGCGCGGGGTCCACCGACGCAGCTTCGTGCGAGAACACGCCGAGCCCTTCGACAATCCACAGCCGTGGCGGGAGCAATCTGCTCAGAAACCGCACCTTGCCCGCGTTCTGCTTCATTGGCGAAGTACGCACGAGCCGCTGTCCATCAAGCGTCGCCAGCAGTAGCGTGTCGTCGCTTTCGCCACGTGTGACGGCGCCAGCCCAATGCTTGGTCTCGATCACAAAGATTCCGAACGGCGTAATCACCAGATGATCTATCTCGGCGGTGGGAAAGGCACTCCCCGGCGCGTGGATCAGGATTACGCCATCGAGTAGGCACCAGTCATCGCCGCACAGGCGTGCGAGGTGCCGGTGCAGATCGGCCGACACCCGCTTCTCCCCTTCGTCGCCGCGTCCCAAGGGCAAGCCCGGCCCCGCCACAGCCGCCCCATCATCGAGGGACCGCTTACCGTTGAAGCTCAGATACGCGCACAACAGGACGGCGCCGAACGCGAGCAGTTGTATCAGCATGCTGGTTTCTCCTTTGTTGATATTGACGAAACCAGCGTACCGACGCCTATGCGAAGTCAAGCGCTCACGTGAGAATCTTGAGACCAGGAATCTGCTCCTCTCGCGGACGGCCTTCGGTGACGGCCTGACATAGGGCATGCGTCGTCGTACCCAGCGCTCGCGCGGCATTACGCAAGTTGCCACGCTGTTCCGTCAGCGCCGCTATGGCCTTGTCATACGTGAGCACCGGAATATTCGGCCGCGCGTAGGGAACCACAGCCGGGCGTTGGACGTGTTCGTTGTCAACGCACGACTCACCTGCCCGCACAGGCGAACTGAGCAGCGCAAGAAGTGCGCGCTTTCTGATCCAAAGCACAAACTGGCGCCAATGCACGAGCTTCTCAGCCAGGTCGGGCGAGGTCAGCTCTTGCGCAGACCAGCGACTAATCAGAAAACGCAAATGCTTGCCCTGCAAGTTCCAGGGCGTTTGCGGAGCGAAGCCGCTGGCACGCAGCACCTCGAAACCCTCCAGCAGTGCCGCCACGCGACGACATTGCGATTCGGGCGACACTCAAGCAGGAGGATCGCGTAATCGCGCTTGCCTTTGGGCGAACTGCGATCAACGACTTCGAGCAACCTGATCACGAGCTCCGGGTCCCAGACCGATGGAACAGTCGCATCACTGGGGACGTGGACCACCGGTAATACATGACTCAGATCACGGTGCAGGATTCCGCGCAGCAGAAGAAATCGCAGAAAACCACGCACGTGGGAAACGATCCCGGAGACGGTTTTAGCCGCCAGACAATGTCGTGAGGTCACAAAGGCAGAAATATCGGCCGACTGCATCTGATCGAAAGAAGTGATGTTCCTTGACCCAAGGAAATCCGCGAATATGGCGACGTGCCGCATCCGATCACAAAGGGTTCTTGAGCGAAGATTAAGACGATCCCGACAGTACTGTTCGTAGTCGCGGACGGTCTTCACCATGCGCGCCGGGACCTGTATCTTCTGCATGTCGGTGATGGTGCGCTCGATATGCCGATCACGCGCAAAGTCTTCCAGCACTTTAAGAGCCATCTCGATATGGCGTTGCCAACCGCCGCCCGCCTTGAGGCGCTCCCCATCCTGCATCCTATACCTGCTATAAAACTTCACCACGATATCTTTGCAGTACTCATCTATCACGTTCGTATCGAGGCAAAACGCAACGAGATGTCGCCAGACCGTGCAATAGCGATTCAGCGATCTTCTGCTGTAGCCTAGCCTCTCCAGTTCGCTTACGGCACCAGCAATGACCTGCTCCAACGGCAGACGGCTTGAAACTTGACGGGTGGAATCCTCCATGATCGAGCTCCTCACAACGGCAGCCCCGATGGCCGCCAGGACTCTCATCATGGCAGAGGGTTTTTTGGTTAGCGATTGCGGCTACAGGCGTATAAGCGAGTCCGTACAGGTTGGACCGCAATCGGTAACTAAAAAACCGTTTGTGCTGAACCGCTCCGCAGGCGGTCGTGCTATGGGCATTGAATCGTCGCTGCGGTGATCCAGCGCGCGCCACACGCGTTAGCCGGGCACCGCGCGACGATGAGGCGGAGTCGACGTGCAGCAGGAAACGACGGATGAATTCATCGGCTCTGAGCGTCATGGTCTTGTGCGCGGCGCCGTGTTTATAGTCTTTCCATCGAAACGTGACATGGTCGCCGTCGAAGCGCATCAGCCGGTTGTTGGAGATTGCCACGCGATGGGTGTAGCGGCCCAGATAGTCGAGTACGTGCCGGGCGTCGCCGAAGGGAGGCTTCGCAGACCACCCACTCGGCTTGTGCCGCGGGTGCGAGAAAGGCGGCGAACGCCTGGGCGTCGGCAAGCGGTTCGAGCTTGCCGTAAAAATGCAGCGCACCCGTGTCGAAGGCACGGCGCAGCTGTTCGAGAAACAGACGCCGGAACAGGCGAGAGAGCACGCCGAGCTGTCGATCATGCTGGTGATGCGCAATCGCGATGTGTCGGCATGGTATCCGGTGCTGCTTTTCATGTATCCGATCTTCGAGACCTGCTTCTCGATCTACCGGAAGAAGTTTATTCGCGGGATGTCGCCGGGGATCCCAGACGGTGTGCATCTGCACATGCTGGTTTATAAGCGGCTGATGCGCTGGGCGGTCGGCGCGCGCACCGCACGCGAACTGACGCGGCGTAATTCGCTGACCTCGCCGTATCTCTGGCTGCTTTGTCTGATCGCCGTCGTGCCGGCGACTTTATTCTGGCGGCATACGCTGCATCTGTTGTGTTTTGTGGTGGTGTTTGCGGCGACTTATGTCTGGCTGTATATGAGTATCGTGCGGTTCAAATCGCCGCGGTGGATGGTGGTGAGGAAGGGGCGGCGGTAATAGAAAAAGGCGCCGAAAAGCGCCTTTTTCTTTAATCTCCGACGGCAGTAATCGCAAGCTCTAGGAAACCCGCGTTGCCGGTGTGACGCTACGCAACGCCGGCGCGCTGCCCGGCTGATATTCCGGCACCCAGCGCCGCAGATCGCGACGCACTTCAACGTCGTTCAGCACGCGGTGCTGCATCAGCCAGGGAAGCAACGCGTCCAGCAGATTGTCCGGCACTTCGCGCGCCTGTGCGATGCGCAGTTTCGGATGCGGTGTGCGGGTGGTCGCTTCGTCATCGGCCAGCAGCTCTTCATACAGCTTTTCGCCCGGCCGCAAGCCAGTGAAGACGATACGGATTTGCTCTTCGCTGAATCCGTACAGACGGATCAGATCCCGCGCGAGATCGACGATTTTCACGGGTTCACCCATATCGAGGATGAAAATCTCGCCGCCCTGGCCCATGCTCGACGCTTGCAGCACGAGTTGAGAAGCTTCGGGAATCGTCATGAAGAAGCGGGTGATCTCGGGATGCGTGACCGTCACCGGGCCGCCCTTCGCGATCTGCTGTTGAAACTTCGGAATCACGCTTCCCGCACTGCCCAGCACATTGCCAAAACGGACCGTCTCGAACTGCGTCCGCGTGCTCGTCTGCTGCAATGCCTGGCAAGCCATCTCGGCGAGGCGCTTGCTGGCACCCATCACGTTCGTGGGGTTCACTGCCTTGTCCGTCGAGATGAGCACAAAGTGCTTCACGTCGTGACGAATCGCCGCGCGCCCGACCCGATAGGTTCCCAATACGTTGTTTCGCACGGCTTGCCAGGAGTTCAACTCCTCCATCAGCGGCACGTGCTTGTAGGCTGCGGCATGAAACAGAATGTGCGGCGCATAGCGCGAGAGGACCTGATCGAGCAGCAATGAATCTTTGGCGTCGCCGATCATCGGGACCACGGACAGATTTGGAAACCGCTCATGCAACTCTTCTGCCAAGCGGTACATGGCGTATTCGGACAGATCGAATGCGATCAGCTGAGAGGGTTCGAAACGCAGTATCTGGCGGCAGAGCTCCGAGCCAATCGAGCCACCGGCGCCCGTCACCATCACCACACGGCCATGTAGCAGCGCCTCGACGTGCGGCATGTCGATCTTTACCGGATCGCGGCCCAGCAGGTCTTCCAGGTCGATCTGGCGCACACGCGACAGGAATGCCTCACCTTGTGTGAGCGCGGTCAGTGCCGGCAATACCATGGCCCGCACACCGGCCCGCACGCAGAGCGTCGCCACGCGTCGCTGCGCCTCCACCGAAGCTGAAGGAATCGCGATGATCGCGTGCTCGACCTTCATATCCGCGGACCAGTGCTGCAGATCGCTAATCGGGCCCCATACCTTGTGGCCGTAAATCTCACGGCCCTGTTTGGACGGATCGTCGTCCAGCAAACCGACCAGCCGCCATTCGCTCGAACGCGACAATTCGCGCGCGAGGCTTGCGCCCGCGCTGCCAGCCCCCAGCACGATCACCGGTTTGCCCTGCCCCACGAGTCCGCCGTAGAGATAGAACTCCTTGGAAGCCCGGTAGAGCGCGCGTGACCCGCCCATTGCGAGGAACAGGAGAAGCGGGGAGACGACGAGTACGGAGCGCGGGATGATCGGATACGGCTGAACCATCACCGCCACCATCATCATCGCGAATGCGCCGGTTAGCACCGCCTTCGCGATGCGCATCAGGTCCGGCAGGCTGGCGAAGACCCACATGCCGCGGTACAGACCGAAGACGCGGAACATCAGACCGTAGACGGGAAGAACCCAGGCGAGTGTTTTGATGCCGCCGTACCAGAACTCTTCTGGGACAGAGCCGTTGAAGCGGATCAGATAGGCGGCCAGCCAGGCTCCTGCGACGGCGCACAGGTCGAACAAGAAGGCGCTAAAGGATAGCCATGAGGCTTTGTGTCGAAACATCGGCGTCACACCTCAGGTTGTTCGGATTCTGCTATGTGGAAGCGGCGCCAGCGCGAATCGACGCCGATACCAATCAATACCAGCACGATCACCCATGCAGCTACGCTACTCCATTGAAGTGCCAAAGACCAGCGAAGAGCAAGGAGGGCAAGTATTGTGCCAGCCAGCATTATCACATACCAGATGCAGGCGGTCTTCGAATGTCCTAACCCGTACTGCACCATGCGCTGGTAGTAATGTTCACGATGGGCTTGCCAGATTTTTTCGCCTCGAAGGAGCCGTCGCAAAAGCGTTACCGAAGCGTCGCCGATGAATGGCGAGAACACCAGCGCCGGGAACCAGACCGGCCACACGCCGTCGCTCCACCCCCAATAACCCAAGGCTCCCGCCAGAAATCCGAGTGGAATCGAGCCTGCGTCGCCGAGGAAAATTTTCGCGGGGTGAAAATTGAAAAGCAGAAAGCCCGCGGCTGCTCCGGCCACCGCCGCAGAGGCCAAGGTTAGTTCAGGTGCTGGATGCACACTGATCGAAGCGCCAACGGCGTAGCCGGCGAAACCGAAAAGCGTCATGCCGCCGGCCAGACCGTCCGCGCCGTCCATGAAATTGTAAAGATTGACGAGCCAGAGCAGTAAAAACGACATAGCCGCCAGCAGCCAGAGTGGCACCGGCGCCGGGTGAGTCCATACGAAGATCGCGACCGCGGCGAGGTGTGCCGCGAATCTGACCCGCGCGGGTAGTCCACGCCGGTCGTCGATCTGCGAGACTGCGGCAAGGAACGCGGCGCATACCGCAGCAAGCCAGAGGTGCGGCGCGACAACCAGGATCGCTACTACCGCTACCGGGATGATGCCCCAGCCGCCGACACGCGGCGTGGGCCGGGTGTGCAGTGAGCGGTCGTTGGGGATGTCGGTGGCAAGGCGCCAGGCCAAGCCGGTTTTAAGAAGCACCCCCAGAATGGCAGCGCAGGCGCAGGCGGCGCCGAACGCCATCAGCGTCACGGTGACCCAGGTCGGGAGCGTCGAAACGTAGGTCAGCATGCACGCCCTCAATGCGTGGATCGATACCAACGGGCGGTCGCGGCCAGCCCCTCGTCGGTGGAATAGGGCGGCTGCCAGTCGAGTACCGTGCGAATTCGCGCGGTGTCGAGTTGCAACGCACCGACCAGCCGGTCCACGTGCGTCGTGCGGCCTGCTAGCCGGCCCACGAGGCGCAACCAGCCGGAAGGCACGGGCAGCAACCGCGCAGGCTTCTGTAGGTGCCGGCCGAGCGAGCGCGCAAGTTCGGCGACCGTCGGCGCTTCGGCGTCCGCGACATGAAAGCATTGGCGCGCCGCGCGCGGATCCGTCGCGCAACGCATCAGCGCGTCAGCGAGGTTCTCGACGTAGACGAGGCTGCGCCGTGCGTCGATCGAACCCAGTGGCAAAGGTAAACCCTTCCAGATGCCGTCCATCAGACGCAGAAAATTGGCGCGCACTTGCGGTCCGTAGACCAGCGGCGGTCGCACGATCACGACATCCAGGCCCGTCTCCTGACCGTAGTGCACCAGTGCCTGCTCGGCGGCGAGCTTCGAGCGGCCGTAGGCGTCCTGCGGCGCCGGAGGATCATCTTCTCGCAGCGGGCGGCCCGAATCGCCTTCGGCCAGCGCCTTGACGCTGCTGACAAAGACAAAGCGCCGCACGCCATGACGCCATGCAGCCTGCGCGACGCGCAAAGCGCCGTCGACATTGGTCGCGCGAAACGCCGCGTCCGGATCGGCAGCATCTTCGCGCATCACATGCACGCGCGCCGCCAGATGCACGACGCAGTCCACTTGCAACGCGTCAGGCCATATCGCCGCGAGGCCGGCGAAATCCACGCTAGCGTCAACCCACTCGTTCACGCCGTTTTCGAACTGGCCCGCGCGCCGCACGAGGCCGGTGACCGTGTGGCCGACGTCGCGCAACACGCGGCATAGCGCGCGGCCGACAAATCCATTGGCGCCGGTGACGAGCACGTGACTCATAGCCACTTCCAGCCGAACCGGTTAAAGAATTTGTATGCCGACGCCATAAACATGCGGACATGAGCCGAGCCTTTGCGCGCCGCGCCGCCGCCGTGATGCAGCACGCGCACGGCTGGCGTGTAGACGACACGGGTCACGTCATGCGCGCGAAGGCTCAAATCGTAGTCCTCGAAGTAAAGGAAATAACGGGCATCGAAGCCCGCCAACTGCTTCAGCACGGGCGTGCGAAACAACATGAAACAACCGCTGACAATCGGCGGATCCCACACGATGTCGCGCGCATTGATCTGGTCGCGCATCTCATAGTGCGCCAAGCGATGCCTGAACAATCGCCGCAACCCCTCGGGCAAAAAGCCGCGCACGAACAGATCGAGCAGTGCCGGGTAACGCCGGCATAGGAACTGCTGATGACCATGCTCATCGCCGATCCACGGTGTGATAAGACCCGCTTCGGCGTGCGCGTCGAAAAAATCGAGGGCTTCGCGAAGCGCGTCGCGCGCAAGATCGATGTCGGGATTCAACACAAGGTGATACCGGCTGGTGCTGCGCTCGATCGCCAGGTTGTGGCCACGGCCGTAGCCCACGTTGCCATGCCCGGCAATGATCGTACAAGACACGTTGTGCGCCGAGAGTTCAGCTAGTGCCGCCTGGATGTCAGGCAGGCCACCGTTATCCACCAGATACAGCGCCACCGGCAAGCCAGGCCGACTGGTATGCAGTGCATCGCACGCGGCGCCAAGACCGGCGAGCGTGGAAATCAATTGTTCGGTATCCGGGCGGTAGACCACCACCGACACGGACAACCCCTCGGATCCAGAATGCGGCGCGCGTGTAGCTTTCATATATATGGAACTGCGTGCCTTATAGAGGGCACTTCGGGAGGACACTTCGTTGTGTGGCCGCAACAAACACGCAGTTTGCTCAAATTTGCGGAGCTCGGCAACCGGCCTTTCCTTTTGTTACGGCTCGATGCGAGTGCATCAAACCCCATTTATTTTGCCCTATTTTGGAGGATCTACCTCAGAATCAACTACTTTCACGTGTAAGGTTGTGCGCAATATCGCGGAATAGTAAAGTAACGCCGCAAAACTCCGGGCGTCCCGTAACCGGACGGAATAAATACGGCAGCGAGGCATCCCCCAATGCAGCCCGTCACCCATCAACATAACTACCGCCCACAGGGCAGACTGAATGCGCAGCAGACCACTCGTCGTAGATCTCGATGGCACATTGATCCGCTCAGACGTCCTGATCGAGTCAGGATTTGCCTATCTTAAAGCGGCCCCGCACCGCTTCTACGAGCCGCTGCTGTGGCTCGCTCGCGAAGGCAAGCCCGGCTTGAAAGCGCGCCTCGCGGATGCGACGAACGTGGACGTCACAGTTCTTCCCTACGACGCCACCGTGCTCCAATGGCTGAAGGCCGAGCGCGACGCCGGTCGCTCGCTGGTGCTGGCCACCGCGAGCCACGAGCGTTACGCGCAGGCGATCTCCGCTCACCTCGGTCTGTTCGACAAGACATTTGCCACTAACGACAGCGTCAATCTGTCCGCCCATAACAAGCGCGATTTGCTGGTCGCCGAGTACGGCGAAAAGGGCTTCGACTACGCCGGCAACTCGCATGACGACATTTCGGTCTGGCAATCCGCCGACCGCGCGTACGTGGTCAATCCGTTCAATGGCGTGGAACGCGCCGCCCGCAAAATCGGCAATGTGGAGCGCGTGATCGAATCACGCCCGCCCTACGCAAAGACCTGGGCCAAATCGTTGCGCCTGCATCAATGGCTGAAGAATCTGTTGATCTTCGTGCCGCTACTGGCAGGGCACAAGCTATCGTCCCCCGAACTCGTCATTGCAGCCTTCGTGGCGTTTCTCACGTTCGGCTTATGCGCATCGAGTGTTTATCTGCTCAACGACCTGCTCGATCTCGAAGACGACCGCCATCACCCCGTCAAACGCAAACGCCCGCTTGCTTCGGGCGCGATGCCGCTCACCTGGGGGCTAGGCCTCTTCCCTGTCTTGCTGGTCGGCTCGTTCGCCACCGCGTGGATTTTCCTGCCCTGGCAATTCTCCGGGGTGTTGCTCGGCTATTATGCATTGACGCTTGCGTACTCGATGTTTCTCAAGCGCCAGGTGATGGTCGACGTGGTTGTGCTGGCCATGCTCTACACGATCCGTATCATCGCCGGCACGGCAGCGGTCAGCGCGCAGTTGACCTTCTGGCTGCTCGCCTTCTCGATGTTCATTTTCCTGAGTCTCGCACTCGTCAAGCGATACGCCGAACTGCATTCAATGAGGGAGCGCGGCCTCGTCAAGACGCGCGGGCGCGGTTATGTCGCCAGCGACCTGTCGCTCATCTCGTCGCTTGGGACGGCGTCCGGTTATCTGGCCGTCCTCGTGCTTGCGCTCTATATCCAGGACGCAAAGACCGCTGGCATGTACCGCCATCCACAGGTCATCTGGCTCGCCTGTCCGCTGCTGCTCTATTGGGTCAGCCGCACCTGGATCATTGCGCACCGTGGCCTGATGCACGACGACCCGATCGTCTTCGCGGCCCGCGATCGCGTCAGCCTCGCTGTCGTCGTGCTTTGTGGTCTGGTTTTCTGGGCGGCCATCTAATCGATGAATACCGTGCTGTCGTGGGGACGTTACCCGCATTCGCCGCAAGAAGCGCATGCCATAGCATGGCGTGACGCCGCGCACGCCGCGTGGCTGGATGCGAGCCGCGAACACGGAACCACCCTCGCCTTTGGTAATGGCCGCAGCTATGGCGACAGTTGCCTCGCCGCCTCGGGCCATGTCGTGCAGACGCTGCCGCTCGACCGCCTGATTGCGGCGGACTGGCAAACCGGAGTTCTACGCGCCGAACCGGGCGTCACCCTTGAGCAGATTCTCGACGTCGCCATTCCACGCGGCTGGATGTTGCCGGTGACACCCGGCACCAAGTACGCGACCTTGGGCGGAGCGATCGCCAACGATGTCCACGGCAAAAATCACCATGTGCGCGGCACCTTCGGCCGGCACGTGCGTCGCTTCGCGCTCGCGCGCAGCGACGGCACGCAGTTCGAATGCGCGCCCGATGAGCAGCCCGAGTTCTTTGCCGCGACGATTGGCGGGCTCGGCCTCACCGGATTGATCCTGTGGGCAGAGATCCAGCTGATGTCGATCCGCTCCAGCATGATCGACATGACGAGCATTCGTTTCGCCAATCTCGACGAATTCTTTTCGTTGTCGGAACGGCTCGATCCGATGCACGAATACAGCGTCGCATGGGTGGATTGCCAGAGCCGCGGCTCAGCGCTCGGACGCGGCATCTTCATGGTCGGTGACCATGCGACAGACGGGCCGCTCGAAATCACACGGCGTAAGAAGCGCACTGTGCCGTTTACGCTGCCGATTCCCGTGTTCAACCGCTTCACGTTGCGCGCGTTCAATGAGATCTATTATCAGAAGCAACAACGCGACGAAGTCAGCGCGAAGGTCAGTTACGACACCTACTTCTATCCGCTGGATAGCCTGCTTGAATGGAACCGAATCTACGGCCGCGCGGGATTCCAGCAGTACCAGTGCGTCGTGCCGACGAATTCAGCGCGTGACGCGACGCGCGCGATCCTCGACGCCATTGCCGAAAGCGGCACCGGCTCGTTTCTCGCGGTGCTAAAACGTTGTGGCGATTTACGTTCGCCGGGTCTGCTGTCGTTTCCGCTAGAAGGCACGTCGCTTGCACTCGATTTTCCTCAGCGTGACGCGTTGAATACCCGGCTTTTCGCCAAACTCGATGCAATCGTGCGCGAAGCAGGCGGCCGCCTCTATCCGGCCAAGGACGCGCATATGCCTGGCGCCGACTTTCGCGCCGCCTACCCTCAATGGCAGCAACTCGAAGCGCTGCGCGACCCTGCCTTGCTCTCGCGCTTCTGGGAACGGACCACTCGAACATGAAAAACATTCTTATCGTCGGCGCCACGTCGGCGATCGCCATCGCCTGCGCACGCCAATGGGCAACACAAGGTGCACGCTTCTTCCTGGTTGCCCGCAACGGTGAACGCCTCCAGCAGGTGGCGGCCGATCTAACCGCGCGCGGCGCGCAGCACGCCGCCTGCCATCAACTCGATATTGATCGTCTGGATCGGCATTCCGGCATGCTCGAGCGCTGCCAGAGCGAGCTCGGCACACTCGATATCGTGCTGATTGCGCCCGGGACCTTGCCGGACCAAGCCGCCTGCCAGGCCGATCCCGCTCTAGCTGTGCGCGAATTCAATACCAACGCTGTTTCCGTGATCGCGTTGCTGACGCCGATTGCCAACATCCTCGAAGCGCAGAAGCGCGGCACGCTGGCAGTGATTTCTTCAGTGGCAGGAGATCGCGGGCGGCCGTCGAACTATTTGTACGGCAGTGCAAAAGCTGCGCTTTCCGCGTTCTGCGAAGGCTTGAATGCGCGACTCTTCAAGGCCGGTGTGCACGTAGTGACGATCAAACCGGGTTTCGTCGCCACGCCGATGACCGCAGGGCTACCGTTGCCAGGGCCACTTGTGGCCACGTCTGAGCAAGTGGCGAGCGATATTGTGCGCGCGGTTGAAAAACGCAAAGACGTGCTTTATACGCGGTGGTTCTGGGCGATCATCATGCTGATCATCCGGTCCGTGCCACGTTTTCTGTTCAAGCGCGCGTCGTTGTAATGCTGGGAATGCCGATGAGCCGCCGGGAGACAGCCGGGAGCTATGTGCTGTTTGCGCTAGGCCTCCTTACGCTCGCCACAACTGTCTTTGCAGTATGGCGGCACTTTTCGCCACTGCCATTCGGCGATTCGTGGGACGGCGCGATCGGCTTCTACATACGCGCCATGCAACACCCTTGGCACGCGTTCCTCGAACAGCACAACGAACATCGCCTCGCGTTCTCGCGGCTAATATTTTTCGCCGATGTTCGCTATTTTGGTGGACGAAATGTCCTTTCACTGATTGCGAATCTGGTGCTGGCTGGCGCACTCGCGGCGACCTTTTACCGCATCACGCTACATCACGTCCCTACGCTTTCGCAAAAAGCGCGGTTTGGACTGGCAGGTGCCGCGCTGGTATTTGTCTTCTCTTGGATCCAGAACGAGAACTTCACCTGGGGCTTTCAGAGCCAATGGTTCGCGGTCTACCTTTTCGCGTTGCTTGCGTTCCATTCGATCGAACGCACCGCCGAGACAGAGGCCACCCATCAGCGCACAAAATCGCTCGGCTGGCTCGCCGCGGCGCTTGCGGGCAGCTGGGCCGCCGCCTATTCGATGTCGAGCGGTGTGCTGGTGTTTCCGGTACTAATCGTCCAGGCGATCTATCTGCGCCTGCGGTTTCGATCGATATTGACGATTGCCGTCGTCACCGCCACTGTCTGGTTTGCCTATTTCGTCGACTGGCAGGCGCCGGCCAGTAGCGGCAACCTCACCACCGGCTTAACCAGGCATCCAATCGGGGCGATGCGCTACGTGCTGCTGTATCTTGGCGCACCGGCCTCCCACGCCGGGCTCGGCCTGACAGGTGCCTATGCTTGCGGCTTGTTCGCTTTGTCAGTACTCGCGGCATATTGTGTTAATGCTTTGCGGCACCGCGAGAAACATCCGCAAGCCACAGCATTGCTGGCGTTTGCCGTGTTCGTCGCGGGCAATGCGTTGTTGACAGCAGGCGGCCGACTCTGGTTCGGTGTCGGGACCGCACTGGCCTCACGCTATACAACCGCCTCGCTGGCTAGCTGGCTCGCGCTAATCATTTTCGCTGCGCTCAACAGTGACTCGGCCGTGCGCCTCAAACGGGTGATTTTCGTTGGGGCCTGCTCTACGCTGCTCATCGCATCGTATCAGCGCATGGCGTTCAAGTCCGACCATGACGTAGCCTACTCGCGCCTCGTTGCGGGGCTTGCGCTGCGCGCGCACGTCTACGATCCCGAGATCACCAAGGTGGTGTATCCGTTTCCCGACGTGTTGACCGTCATCGCCAAGGACGCCGAGGCGGCCCGGCTTTCCGTCTTCGCGCGGGATCAACCCGATTATCTGGTGCCGCCCGATCATATCAGCGCCACTGTTCCCTGCATTGGCGATACCAATGGCATATCAGCCACAACAGCCCCGGGCATCTATCGTGCAGGGGGATGGATCTACGACCCCGCGGGCGGCCAAACGGCGCGAGCGATTGTCGTCACCGACTCGGCCGGGACAACAGTGGGCACGGGCGTCGTCGGGGGCGAACGAGATGACGTTCGCAAGCAGTATGGCCGGCGAGCTCGATACAGCGGTTGGACCGCTTTTTTCAAGGCACCGGCGACCGGTGACGTACGAGTCAACGGGCAACTAAATGCAGATATGTACTGCGCGCTGAAAGGCGAAATAGCACTGCCGCCCGCACTTGGCGCCTCGCCTAAATAGCAGCCAGGGCCGAACAACCGTTTAATGCTACCAGGCTGTTTTTACGGGCTGATCCCGGCTAGCTAGTATCATCTAGCCCTTACGAAATTGCTAACAGCATCTATATTCACCGAGTAAACGCATGAATCAAACCCGCATCCTTCTTCCAGGCGGCGCCGGCCTCGTCGGCCAGAACCTAGTTGCGCGACTGAAAGCGCGCGGGTACAGCAATATCGTCGTGCTCGACAAACACAAGCCCAATCTCGAAGTCCTGCGCAAAGTCCATCCGGACGTGACAGCACTCTTCGCCGATCTCGCCGAACCCGGCGATTGGGCAAAACACTTCGAAGGCGCGGACATGGTGGTCATGCTACAGGCGCAGATTGGCGCGCCAACGCTGGAGCCATTTATCCGCAACAACATCACGGCGACGCGCAACGTGCTCGACGTGATCAAGCGCTACCGGGTTCCGTACACGGTGCACATCAGTTCGTCTGTCGTGAACTCGGTCGGCGAGGATTTCTATACGGATACGAAGCGGGAGCAGGAAGAAATCGTGCTCGCCTCCGGCATTGAATGCGTCGTGTTGCGGCCCACGCTGATGTTCGGCTGGTTCGACCGCAAGCACCTGGGTTGGCTGTCGCGCTTCATGCATCGCGTGCCCGTGTTTCCTATTCCCGGCAACGGGCGCTACATGCGCCAGCCGCTTTATGTCGGCGACTTCTGCAACGTGATCATCAGTTGCATCGAGTCGCGCGTCAAAGGCCAGGCGTTCAACATTACCGGGCTTGAGCGCGTCGACTACATCGACATCATTCGGCAGATCAAACGCGCTACGAATGCCCGATGCGCGATCGTGCGGATTCCGTATGGCCTCTTCTATGTGCTGCTGAAAGTCTATGCGCTCTTCAGCAAGAATCCGCCCTTCACCGCCGACCAGCTTAAAGCGCTGACGGCCGGCGACGAATTTGAAGTGATCGACTGGGAAGGCATTTTCAACATCCGCGCGACGCCGTTCGCGAAGGCCATGGACGAGACCTTCAACGATCCGACGTATAGCCACATCGCACTTGAATTCTGAGCAGGCAAACACCATGAGCGCAGAGCGCATTGCAGTCTTGGGCGCGGGGCCGATGGGCCTCGGCGCGGCTTATCAGCTCGTCAAGGACGGACGCAAGCCGATCATTTTTGAAGCGGACGATCGCGTGGGCGGAATGGCCGCGTGTTTCGATTTCGGCGGCCTTTCGATCGAGCGGTATTATCACTTTCACGCAATTTCGGACCACGCCTTTTTTGAAGTGCTGCGCGAGCTCGGCATCGAAGAAAAGATGCAGTGGCGCGAAACGAAGATGGGTTACTTCTACCAGGGCCGCGTGCAGCCATGGGGCAACCCGATGGCGCTTCTGAAGTTCAAGGGACTTAGCCTGCAAGCGAAACTCCGCTATGGCTTGCATGCGTTTCTGTCGACCAAGCGCAACGACTGGAAGCCACTCGATCACGTCGAGGCAACCGGCTGGATCCGCCGCTGGGTCGGCGAAGAAGCGTGGGAAGTGTTGTGGCGGCGTTTGTTCGACTATAAGTTCTACGACTACGCCTACAACCTATCCGCTGCATGGATCTGGAGCCGCATCCGGCGCATCGGCCGATCGCGTTATAGCATCTTCCGCGAGAAGCTTGGGTATCTCGACGGCGGCTCCGACACGCTGCTCGAAGGGATGCGCCGTTATATCGAGGCGAACGGTGGCGAATTCCGGCTCGGCACGCCGGCACAGAAGGTGTTGATCGAAAACGGCAAAGTCACGGGCATCGAGGTCGGCGGCGAGGTGCTGCCGTTCGACAAGGTCATCAGCACCATCCCGCTACCCTACGTGCCGCGCGTGATGCCCGATCTGCCGCCCAACATTCTCGATGCGTTCCGTAGTGTCAAGAACGTGGCCGTGGTATGCGTGATCGCCAAGCTCAAGAAGCCGGTTACCGACAACTTCTGGCTGAACACGAACGACCCCGAGATGGATATTCCGGGCATCGTCGAATACACAAACTTGCGGCCGCTGGATCATCACATTGTCTATGTTCCGTTTTACGTTCCGGGTGAGCATCCGAAGTATCAGGAAGCCGATTCGGTGTTCATCGACAAGGTCAAGCGCTATTTGATGAAGATCAACCCGGCTTTGAAGGCGGACGACTTCATCGACGTACGTGCGAGCCGGTACCGCTTCGCGCAACCGATTTGCGAGCCGGGGTTTCTGGACCGGTTGCCGCCGATCCAGTTGCCGGTTAAAGGTCTGCTGGTTGCCGATACGTCGTACTACTACCCCGAGGATCGCGGCATCTCGGAGAGTATCGGATTGTCGCGCAAGATGGCGAGGATGATATGACTCGGGCTCACGCGTTCGTCAAGCACACGTTCGTCTCGAAGGACTTTCTGATGTTCCTGTTGACCGGCGGCTTCGCCGCGGCGGTCAACTGGGGTAGCCGGATCGTCTACAACATCTGGATGCCGTACTCGGCGGCCATCGTGGTCGCGTACATCACGGGCATGATTACGGCGTTTGTGTTGGCGAAGCTGTTTGTGTTCACGAAGAGCACGCAATCGACCGGGCGCTCAGTTTTCTTCTTTACGCTCGTGAATCTAGTGGCGGTGGCGCAGACGTGGGTGGTTAGTGTGGGGCTAGCGTATTACGTGTTTCCACGGTTGGCGTTCACCTGGCATGTGAGGGATATCGCGCATGCGGTTGGGGTCGCCGCGCCGGTGTTCACTAGTTATGTGGGGCATAAGAAGTGGAGTTTTAAACATTAAAGCAGCTTGCCCGGGACGATCATCGTGGCATGTTGCGCAACAAGGAAGCCGACGCTGCGGTCCCGTTCCTGCGTTCGATCGGACAGGCGAAGTTTTGGCCGACGTATCAGCACTTCAAAAACGTAATCCGCGTGTCCCGTAGCAGCCCATACCCATCCATCTGGAGAGGGACGCGCACGCGAATGGTGAAATATCGATACTGATCAGTCCGTTGAGCGTACTTGGATCAGGCCGCGCTCGCTGTACGCAATGCCGCCTTTTTACTGGCCCATCTGCGCGCTGCATTGAGAGACGGCTTTTCCACGAATTGCCATGAGGCGGCCGCGATCACTACGGTTAGCTGCCGTTCTTGCTCTGACGGTGATCCACTGTGCCCCGGTACAGCGCGCGCCGCCGAAGTCTCAAGACCTATCGGCGTAAGCGAAGATCCCGTGTGCAGTTGGCATCAGTTCGACGTCGCCCTCCGCCTCAATGCGCTCCCACCGCATATCTGGCACCTCACAGACCGTTCGTCATGCAGGTCGAGACCCTCACTGCAGGGTGCTATGATCTTGCCCACTAGGAAACACGGTATATAGGGGCGGTTTCAAAGGTGAAGCGCAACACAGAGCTTAATGAACGGAAGTGTCAGGTCGAGATGCAAGTTCAAGCATGCTGGCAAAGACTTCGAACGGCGAGTGGAATGCATGTGTGGCACGAGGCCGGCTGTTGAGACTGTCGGCGATAGCGTCGAGATCATCCTGACTGTAGATCGAGAGGTCAGTGCCCTTGGGCAGATACTGGCGCAGCAGGCCGTTGGTGTTCTCGCAGGTGCCACGCTGCCAGGGGCTGTGTGGGTCGCAGAAATAGACCTTCACGCCGGTAGCTGCGGTAAGTTCCTGGTGGCGCGACATCTCCTTGCCCTGGTCGTACGTGAAGCTTTGTCGGAGTGGCGCGGCGATGGAGTTGAGTTTGGCAGAGAAGCCTGCGAGTGCCGAGGCGGCGGTTGCATCGTCCATCCGGGCAAGCAGGACGAGACGGCTGGTGCGTTCAACCAGCACGCCCACGGAAGAGGCATTGTTCGCACCCTTGATGAAGTCCCCTTCCCAGTGGCCCGGCATCACGCGGTCATCCACCTCAGGCGGACGTGCATGGATGCTCACCATGTCGGGAATCTGTCCGCGCCGGTCGGTACCTCTGCTTCGCGGCATGCGATCGGTGCGATGGTGGCGCAGACAGGCAACGAGCTGGCGACGCAGCTCCCCGTACGGCCGGGCGTAGATAGCCGTGTAGATGGTCTCGTGCGAGACCTGCTGGGTCGAATCGTTCGGGTACATGCGCCTGAGCGTACCCGATATCTGCTGTGGCGACCATTTCCAGTCCAGCAGCGTGAGTACGATGCGCCATGTAACGCCCTTTGGGTCAAGCTTGGCGGGACCTCGTCCAGCGATGCGTCGTGCCAGGCTCAACGCCTGCGCCGGTACGGACGCGTAGTTGTCACACCGGCAGTGGCGGGCCAGCTCGCGGCTCACGGTTGCGGGAGAACGTCCAAGCATGCGGGCCATGGCCCGCATGCTTGAACCCTGCAGATGCATGCTGGCAATCGTCAGCCGCTCTTCAGGCTGTAGCTGTTGATATTGTTTTTCCATGGCAACACCTTATACGAGTTGGGGTGTTGCACTTCAGATTTGAGAACGGCAGGCAAAAATGCAACCGAAAAAGCTCGAGTTCATTGATTCCCTACGAGGATTCGCTGCGCTCTACGTGATGCTCTATCACTTCAGCTTGATCACCACACCGATGGCCGTTGCGCCGCGGTGGCTGGCTCCGTTCACCGGCCTAGGTGGTTCTGGCGTCACACTATTTTTTGTTGTTAGCGCTTTTACGCTATGCTTATCGATGGACGCTCGAAGCAGCGACGAAACGACTCCAGTCAGGAATTACTTTTTACGCAGATTCTTCAGGATCGCGCCGCTCTTCTATCTTTGGATTGTGCTTTACTGCATTCGGGATAAGGTCGTTTTCGACGCTACTCATTCGGTCGGCGAGATTGCTCGGAGCGTATTTTTCCTGCTTAATTTCTTTCCCGGGCACGAACAGGGCTTCGTGTGGGCGAGCTGGACACTCGGTGTTGAAATGCTGTTCTACCTAGTCTTCCCAGTTATTTTTCGATACGCCAGTAGCATCGGAACGGCCGGAGCAATTTTCCTCGCTGCACTTTTACTATGCTCAACGTGGCATGCAGCCGTGCCGCATCTTGTAGCAGATCCTGCCGTTGCGCAGCCGTTCTATAACTTTAGCTTGCTTCGTCATCTACCGACCTTCATGTTCGGTGTTGTGATCTATCGTGCGTATCAGTTGATCAATTTCAATTCAGCGAAAAAACTGGGAATCGGCTACCTTCTAGTCGGTGCCTTCGGGGTTTCCCTGCTCGCGATCGCGTACGGGATAGTCCAGGTTGGGCCATTTGAGAGCCTAACGGTTGAGGCGGCACTGTACGGGTGCTTGCTACTCGGGCTGTCGATCACCGCCCCCAAGCTATTGGTAAATAAGATCACGCGATTTTACGGAAAAATTAGCTACTCCCTCTATTTGAGTCACGCGACAACCTTCTTCCTCATGTCCAAGGTTTTCGCTGCGATATATAAACATATCCCGTACGTAACCATTGCATATTCTGCATCACTGGCAGTAGGTCTTGCAGTAGTGACGGGATTATCGTATCTGACGTACAGGTATGTCGAAACGCCTGGTAATAATGCTGGCAAGGCTGCGATTCGATCGTTGCAACGGGTCAGATCTCGCATTTCGACTTGATCGCACTTAATTTCTAGCGTCTGTATGCCTCTTTTACGGCAGCCCATTGATCGAGCAATGTACAAGAGAAATAGCATCGCAGCCTTGGCCGCGCTTTTTGCCGCCACCCTAGTCATAGGAATACTCGTTCTCTTTGGTATTGGGGGCATGCATGGAACGGCCCCCAAGCCGCTGATAGGTGCCAGTGGTTGGCTTCGGTCGGGAGATTTTCCAGAATTCAGAGATCCTATCGATAATCAACAGGTACCGAGTGCCATCACCTCGAACCCTAAAACCAAGGTGTTCCGCACGTGGACGCCAACGGGCGCCGCGGTTGGCACATTGACCACGGTGCCCTTCGACCTCCCAAGATATATCGCCGTCCCGTATGCTCATGGTGGCTTGGTAACTGCAGAACCCCAAGACAAAATTTTGCTCCAATGCGATGCTACCAAGAAGGAGTTGATTGTCAGCAACGCCCAGACTTTTGATCAATGGGTAACCGCGTACATCGAGGTTCCAGACGATTTTTGCCCATCGTCTAAAGGGAGGTTGGTCGCGCAGTCCTTCGGCGTAGGGCTCGGCGCTTACCTCGGTATCGCGACCCCATTCGCCGTATCCCGAGCGATGTTTTGGACCCAATCGAGGTTTGGCTCTCGTGGCCTGGTCGTTCTCCTGACGTGGCTATCCCTGTCGATTGTGTTCGCGACATGCTCTGTTCTGGCGAAGCAGCGCCTGAACTCGCTAGACACTGATGCCGTCGGCTTTCTAGGTCTCGGCGGTGTTGGCATGGGGGCGTTAGCAGCTCACATGATCTCCCCCTTTGTAGGTTCCGTTTTTGTCATCACCATCGGCATTATAAGCATCGCCCTTCTCTCAACATTCGCTCTGACCAGAAGCGCGGCGGTACGCCAAGTATTGGGGGAGATCACACCAACTCTATTATGTTGGCTTGCACTGTCGCTCGCATGTGTCGCGTTCCTAGCCGCAGCTGACAATGGTGCTGGGCCATGGGCCGCAAACACCGTCTTTTCCCCGCTAAGCTGGTCTGTAGACAATCAAAGTCCTTTGCTCTTTCTAGAGCAATTCGTCGGCGGAGTTGGATCCAAAAATATCGAACAGGGTCCTTGGCTTTTCTCGGATCGCACGCCGCTTCTCACCGCCTTTTTATTCCTGCCGCGAATACTCGTCATAGGACCACTGTCACATGCGCTGGGCGCCCAATTTGTACTAGTTGCGGACAACGCCGCTGCGGTTACCGTTACGGCAATCTGGATCGCGATGTTGATCTCGATCGTAAAGAAAGTGTTTCCGCAGCACGGCATATTCATAGTCGCTATTGTCCTGTTGACTCCGTTCACTCTGTTCAACACCGTGTATACGTGGGGAAAACTTCTAGGCGGAGCCTATGCGGTCCTTGCCTTTGGCATTTGCGCATACACTCGCGATAACCCTGCGTTTCGAGCAAATTTCGTTTTACTGCCCGCTTTATCAATGCTCGCTATTCTTGCGCACGCAAGCAATGCATTTGCCATACTTCCCATCTTTCTGGTTTTTGCACCGGTGCTATACAAGGTGACAGGGAAACGGCTTGGCATCGCTGCCTTCCTCGCAATCTTGATTGCGTCTCCCTGGGGATATTGGACTTTGCTTGTACAGCCACATGGAAACGCGCTGACTCGGTTCGCACTCTCAAACGACTTTGGTTTTGATCACCGCAACCGCCCGGTCGTTTCAAGCGTGATTGATGCGTATCGGCGGATTGGCCTCGTCGATTGGCTTTCACTGAAAAGGCGCTCCTTCGGCCTATTGGTTGGGACGGAAGGTGACTGGAAGGAGTTTGGAGGGCCGATCGACCCGTTCGGCAACAGTATCTTGGGCAACCAACGAGTTTTCGACTTTGTCGTGGTAGCTAGATCTATTGGCGCGGCATCACTAGGTCTCGCCGGGATCGTCATAGTTTGGTTGGCAAAGAGCCGAGCCCATTTGCGCGTCGCCACGATGGACGCGGCAATTTGCGGATGCATCGGCGTGGTCCTTATGACGCTCACCATTTTTCAACTTGGCGTCACGCACCACCAAGCATACGGAGCGATATTCCTTCTGGCCATGGCTGGCGCAGCGTTCCTTTCGGAACATGGAGGGCGGTTCACGCATGCCGTACTAATCGCGTGGCTCATCTATTTCACCACGACATGGGTCGCCGATCCAATTCTTTCCGCCGAACGCGTTGAACCATCCGCAATCACTGCATTTGCCTTAGCGGTCCTCCTTTTGGCAAGTTGCCTATGTTGGCTTAGAAGTTCAGACCGAAGTTCCGGTTCGAAATTTCCTTGAGAACAATGACTTCGGCACCAACCGTTGCGGCAAGCCAGTCGCGATTCCGACGATCACGTCGCAGGTCCGTGCCCAATTGAGGCCATCCGTCATCAATCAGTACAGCTATATTCAGACGCTTCCCAACTGCCGCGCGAACTTTCATGAGCGATGGCACGCATACCAGGAATGATCAGCTTTGTCAGATCCAAGCCCCCCGAGTTCGACAGATTTTCGTACAATTCATGATTTTGCTGAACCTCGGTGTGCAAAAATTGCCACTACAAGCTACGAATTGTCGGTATCGGCAGGTTCAGGGCATTGAAGATTTCTTTCTGTTCA
This sequence comes from Paraburkholderia sp. SIMBA_030, assembly GCF_046535245.1. Lineage (NCBI taxonomy): Bacteria > Pseudomonadati > Pseudomonadota > Betaproteobacteria > Burkholderiales > Burkholderiaceae > Paraburkholderia > Paraburkholderia sp. SIMBA_030. The sequence goes on along the minus strand of NZ_JAWRXB010000007.1, from coordinate 301,959 downwards.
GGAGTCGGTGTGGACAGGCCGATTGCGCTTTGGCGCAGATGAAGAATGACCTGATGAAACTGGATGCGACGTACGATTTCAAGCGCACGCTCGGGTGAGCAGGCGCTCTGCCGAGCTTTCAGGCGCATGCGGATCACGCAATACAGCACGAGCGCCAGGACGCAGATCATCGCGTGCGCGCGAATCCGGTTGGGTAGCCGGTGGAACACCGGGCCGATCCCGATTTCGGACTTCAGCACGCGGAAGCCCCGTTCGATGTCGGCCAACGACTTGTAGTGCGTATTCCGGTGAACGTGACCGCCGATTCCGGCGCAACGAGCCACTACTGAGTTGTTCAGATCCTGCGCATCAAATGTTTGATTTGTCGGCACCTTTGCTCTCAAATCACCCCAAAAATTGGCTCAAGCTGTCGAACTCGGGAGACCCAATACCAACTGAACGTTGTCTCCTAGGTTATTAAGGTGCTGATGGGCGGTTAAACAAAGTGCCCCACAATATAGAGTAGACTGCCCCCGGATTAGATCCAAACCGATTTGCCCCGCAAACACAGGAGCGTAGTTTATGGACCGTGCAGAGATCTATGAGTTGGTTAACACCGCAGTCGCCGCAGGACAGAATCCGTACGCTGTACTCCGCAAACTCCCGGTTGACGCTGTGGGGGATGTCCTGATGTACATCCCGCCCGAATACGAAGCCGCGCGGCGTGCATTGCCGCCGATGGCTCCAGATGCCATTCAGGACAGTTGGACGGGAACACATGGCTACCCGTTGCTATTGCAGAGCTCAGCGTTCATCAGAGTACTGGAAAACGGGTTCAGACGGTATGCGGGACGCCCGCTTGATGACACGAAGATCCTAGACTACGGTTGCGGGTGGGGACGCCTGATCCGACTCTTGTACCGGTTCACAGACCCAGCAAACATCTTCGGCTGTGATCCTTGGGATCGATCCATTGAGCTTTGTCGTGAAAGTCGTTTGGCGGGTACCTTTGCGATCTCGGAATACATTCCGACGAAAACTCCCTTCCCGGGGCAGAAATTCGATCTTATCTATGCATTTTCAGTTTTCACGCACTTGTCTGCAAGAAGCGGAAAGGCCGTGATGGACGTGTGCAGGCAGTCAATCGCCGACAACGGTCTAATGGTCGTCACGATCCGCCCGCTGTCCTATTGGGTCTCGCATGACCAAAAGCAGAACGTCGTTGATGTTGCGGCCATGCAGCGCGACCACGTCGAGAAGGGTTTCGCCTATACGCCTCACGGTCGCGAACCAATCGACGGTGACATCACTTATGGAGATACATCGATGACGCTTGACTACATCAAACGGAACTGGGACGGATGGGACGTTGCAGGCGTCGAATTTAATCTGCAAGACCCGTTTCAGACAATCGTGTTTTTACGACCCGTCAAGTTATCCTAGATTAGATATTTGGCAGGCTCACAACGCTAAATGCGCTGAACGGAACAAAGGTCGGCGCCGACTTGCTTGGGAATATGGCCTGATGCCGGACGTCTGCAACTCGACATCGCAGGTATCGTCAATATCCATGAGTTGACGATCCAGAAGCGCCGCGGCGGGTCTCCCGCCGCAATCCTTCCCATGCTAAAGCACGAGCAATGTCCTGCGGTCTGCCAGTTTAGCCGTAGCCGTGTATCCCTCGGAAAACACGACCACCGCTATAGCCAACGAAGTGCCGAATAATCCAGCTTTTATTTGCTACTCCTTCAGGAAAATATCGCAAAGCTCAAGGCGCTTCACAGAAGTCGGTTTGAACCCGCCTTCGACACGGGCTTCGAAATCTGGTTTTCTTGCGTCCCGGCAAACCAGCACGGCAGACGGTTGCAGGCCGCCGAAATATTTGCTGGGCTCAGCAACGATACCGTCAAAGTCTTGGAAATGCGTCATCACCACGAAGCCCTTGCGGTTACTGTAGTACGGAAATTCGCTGCTCCAGTCGTCACCATATACCACGATGGGCCTCGCCGGATCAGTATTGTCGCGCACGAAATACGCACTCGCGAGCACTGGATCGTCCGGACCGTGCACGACACGCATCGCAACGAAGTTATCGCCGGTCCTGAAAGTATGTATGTTGACGGCCACCAGCGCCACAGTCGCCACCGCACCGGCTACTGAAAGGAGCCGGTTTCTATTTGTCATCGCTCCGGCAAGTGCCACGCTGACTGAAAAAATTGCCAGGAACTCATTTGAGAGCTGATAGTACTCATGCACGAACTGCAGGTTGGTGAAAATCATGAAGTACGACAGGAACAATGCCGCGCCAACGATGATAGCGATCCGATGCTTCCAGTCGAGCACCAGTAGTCCCATCAGAACGATGCCGATGCCGAGCCAGCCGCCCATGTTCCGGACAATGTTGCGCAGCCAGATCACCCACAGCCAAAGCTTCCAGTTCAACCTGTCTCCGCCAAAATTCCATTGCATCAATGCGTCAGACGTGAGCTGACTGCCGAACACGCTGTGGAGTTTGACGATATCGCTGTACTTGGCCCACGCCGCGCCAATGATGAAGGGGATGACGATTCCGATGATTCCAGCCCACAACACGCGTGCGCGAAGGCGATCGGCCACGATTTCGCGCCAGCCCACGGCGAGCAGCCAGAAGCCAAACACGGGAACGAGCGGCAGGACGGTAGTCGACTTCTGCAGAATCGAGAGAGTCAGCCATACACCCGCTAGCACGGCGGTGCGCATTGACCGATCACCTTGAATCATGCTGAGCGCGTAAGCGATGAAATACATCGTAAAGAAGAGCGCCGCCGTCTCCATAAGGAACGCGGAGCCGAAAAACAGATCAAGGGGAGCCGAAAAAAAGACGCCGCAGAACGCAAAGAAATAGAACAGCCATTTCTCACCGAAGATACTCTTGCTGATGCGCGCCGCCGGCAATGCGCACAACACAAGGAATACATAGGCCGTTAGCTTGCCAACGCGGTCGAGGTCCAGGTCGAGCGGACATGAGATAGCCGCAACGATCCACTGATAGATTGGAAACTCAAAAGGAATCGACCATGGATAGCCAGCTACTGGTGTTTCGTAAGCTAGCTTGAATCCATCATGACATGCCCAGTACGACGTGATGGCGGTCTGCGTCTGCCGGAAAGAGAACGCTGGCACGAGCATGTGGTGCCCGCTATACCGAATCGAAATGTAGGCTGAATACAGGAGCGCCAGTGCGGCGACAATAGCAGCAACGGCAAGGATAACCGATCGGTTTCGTTCTCGAACTTGGTTCATTTCGCCACTCTGTCAACATGAGCCGCGAATTATAGAACATATGAATCGGGAGTCGCCTCGTCGGTAGTCAGTCTGCAGACGTATTGAGGCCGGCAGCCCCAGGCGTCCACCGCCGCCGACAGTGACCGTTTCCGATATCAAGCCACTAAAGATCCAGAATTCGTCTTCAGAACCGGCAGTCCTTTAACGTGCCGAAGCCAGTCGTCGTTAACAAGGATCATTGCTCGGGGCATGCAAATCTCCGCGATACAGTCGCTAAGTTGCAATCAGCCCCCCCGAGCAATCAGGGAATAAGGACTTTGATATTTTCGAATATTATTGCCCTCGGCCATGAAGTCGCGATTTTCGATTACTGTCGCATCAACGCCATCGTAAGCATCTTCATTACAAAATAGCGACATGCAGTCGGTACACACATCTCCACCCCAATTGATCCGCTCCTGAACAAGAATCCTGCCGTGGGATGCAGCGACAAGCTCCGCGAAAAGCTGATGCGACACGTCCATGGCGCGGCCATGATCGTTGGGAAGGCCTTGGGAAGCCTCTAGCCAATTCGAATGGTGAATAAACGCAACGCCGTCTGGGGAAAGTTTCTTGATAATTTGAGGAATATAACTTTCAAGAACGTCCATGGACGCATGTACCAAGGAGTCAAACGAGAAGACAAAGTCAACCGAATGGTCCTGCGCAAGATCTAAAGATCTACCGTCGTTCTTGTGAAATGTTGCCTTCTCGATTCGAGCAAACCTGCTATTACAGGCATCAACGCACTCCTGCGAGAGGTCAACTCCCTGGTAGCTGTCACAGGCAGCGAGCAGAAAGCGCGTCCAGCGTCCGAAGCCTGGCGCGATCTCAAGGACAGACTTTGCGGGCAAGAACGCGCTAATCCGCGGATATAGTGAGCCAAGCCATTGGGCACGACTGCCGCCCCACATAGAACTCCACTCTTCACCGGCACCTGACCAATCGTAATCGCCATCCCAATAGTGAGAGTTAAACTCAACGTTGCCCATATGACGCCCCTTTCCGAAAGAGTGTGTCTTCATAGTACAGCAGACTAGCGGTATTCGACCTTCGGATCCCGCCACGATTCTAGGTAGGTTCGGACGTACTGGCTTCGCTGACAAGTCCGAGGGACGTCAACAAAGCGGACAACGGAATCACAATTCGCAAATGGGTAACCACATGGCTCCGCTCCAGAATCAACTCGTTCGCCCCGAAGCGGGGTGGTCTTCCACAACACCGCGTGATCGTGTGCATGAGAGCCCTGTGCAGGCCGCGGCGACCAAACAGGCGACGAAAATCGCCAGGATTGACATGAGGGGATGCGGGCAGTCCAAGGATTACCCCGATTCCGCTCGCGAAAAAGAACGCGCCGCGCTGTGGCAATACGGTACGACCGCGCTGGCACGCGCCCCGTAACCTGCTTAACCTCGCATGGTCGCTGAATCGCCGTCGAGTAGGCCATCGTCCAGGTTGAACTGGGAACAAAGGTGACGCGCGTATCCATCTGCAATTGCGACTACCGAATCATCCACCTCGTACGTTTCTCTCACCCACAACTGAATGCTGCGGATTTCCTTCAGTTGCGCTTCGCCGAACCCACCAATGGTCACGCTACGCCCATGGCGACGATGCAAGTTGAGCGAGTCGGGGACAAAAGCAACCTTCCCCTCTTCCATGACCCGAAGATAGACCATCCAGTCGCCCGCGACCCGGAACTGCTGCACATCGTCGAAATGGTTCCGAAGCACGCTGGCCAATTCAGAGCGCCGAAATACCACCGCGCTAACGTTCGGAATGGTGTTCTTGACAGCCAACGCATCGCGGATCTCACTAGCTCCGGAGATCACGTAAGGTTCGTTCCATTTCGTCGTGGAAATGTCGGCCACGTAGCCACGGTAGTCGTCGCACAGAATCTCTCCGGACTCGGCCATCTGCCTCGATTCGGAATAGCTTAGTACAACCGACTCATCATTGAAGCCCGCCGTCACCCCAGACAAAAACTCCGGCAGCGCCAGATCGTCCGCCTCAGCAATCCAGACATAGTCACCGCGCGCGACTTCTACGCCACGCTTCCACTGTGCGAACACCGAACCCGAATTGGATTCGTTAACAATCAGGCGGTTGTCGACCATTTGATTGACGAGCTTCGCCTTGATGACCGCCACGCTGTCGTCGGTTGAACAGTCGTCAAGCACAATCAATTCATAGATCGGGTACTTCTGCTTGAGGATCGAATCCAGACGCTCACCGATGAAACGCGCGTAGTTAAAGTTAGGAACTATCACCGACGTACGTTTGAACCCGCACCCGAGCATATCAAGCAGATCGTACAGGTAGTGCCTGAAGGAAAATTCCTCAGCGATGATGCGAGCACCTGTCGTGCCCAGTTGATTTGCCCGCACAGGACTTTCCAGCAACTCCCGAATCGCGCCTGTGAAAGCTAAGACGTCCTCAAGCGGCGCAAGCAATCCACAACCCCGCACCAACAAATCACTCGCTCCGGTAGCACCTTCGAACGCAACGACGGGCACTCCGACTTCGAGCGCCTCCAGTACGACAGAGGGGAATGGATCTTCCCGCGAGGTCAATGCAAAAACGTCCGCGCCCGCGTAGTAAGCGTCGGTATCGGACTCCAGACCCGGGAAGATGAACCTTGCACGGGTGCTGTGACCATCGAGTCGAGCGTCGACTTCGCTTCGAGCATCCGCGTCCCAATGGCCGACCCAGACAAAATACACATCACCGAGATTGGAAGCCAACTCGCAGCCAATCTGCGCGAACAAGTCCACGCCTTTACGATGATCGGCGAAGCCAACACCCAACACGATCTTCGCGTCTTTCGGCAAATGAAGTTTTTCGCGCAGCAATGAGCGCGCGCGCTCACGATCCCCACGCAGCAGGTTTCGCTTATAAAGTCCCTGCGGCCTGACCAGAGCACGGCCGCCTTCAACCGGTGCAAGTTGCTCGAACGACTCTTGAACCGAAGCCGCCGGAAAGACAACTTGCGTCGCGCATTTGCTTATCTGCTCAGCGTGGCGCTCGAGCTGATATTTGCCGAGCATGCCCTGCAATTCGTGGATGAGCGCTACGCACTTGATACCACCTAGCGTCAATGTGCCGGCGAATAGACCCGACACTGTCGTGTTGCACAACGCGGCGTTGAATCCCTGCCGAGCGAGTCGCTTCACCAATGCGTGGGCTTCGTCCCCTTCCGGATCTATACCCTTGAGGTCATACACCGTACCCCAACGCGCAAATTCGTCACTCAGGCGGCCGTCACCGAGCAAAACAATGGCAACCTCGACACCAAAGTCCGTCGCAAGCGTTCGAGCAAGATTCAACGCAAGGAATTGCGCACCATGCGGATGCGCATCGTGCGATACAACCACCACCCGATGGCCGCTAGTAAACGTGTTAGCCCGCGTCAATGCGTCGTTGGTCGCCTGCAGCCAGGCGTAGCCATATTTCCGGTCCGGCTCAAGGTGGGCGCCCTCAGCCCATTCGTTCCATGCATTGATGAACACAAGTCGCTCGTCAGGGGCCTCAATCTGGCGGACCGTTTCAACGGCCGCGTTGTACAGCCACTCTTCGTAAAGCTTCGGAGTGGAGCCAACAAAAGCCGTGCCTCGGCCAGGCTTGCGCGCCTCGTTGTCCCACGACGGCGTGACGCCACGAAACAGCCGGTAATCTGGCGCCTCGTACGCCCGGCTTCGCTCCACATAGTGCGTCCAGTCGAGCACGTGTCCAGCGTGGTTACGGTTGATGAACGTTACGCTGTCGGCTCGCGAGGGCGGTTCATTGTTGTTCGGCGGGAATTCGACTGCAGCGTCGAACCCATATTCACGCGGATCCACCTTCTCGAACGATTGGGTATATGCCAGATAGAGTTCGCCCAGACCGTTTTCACGGGCCCACTCGCGCCAGCGCTTGACTGTCGCGCGCGCGTCCGGCAGCAGGTTCGGACGGTACACCATAAGATAGGGACGTCCACCGATACGGATGTATCTCGGATCGCGCATGTACTTGGCAACATGTTCGATAAACGCGATATCGTCTTCAGGAGAGTGATGCTGCGAAATGAGCAACTCCTGATCAAGCCCATCCCAACGGCGCGTCCAATTCTCATTCGCCCAACAGAGACAAAATGGGAGATCGAATTCCGCGTGATCGAGATATTGGCGGATTGGGGCTTCCATCAAGCGTTTGCCGCCAAACCAATAGAAATAGAAGCAAAATCCGCCGAGCCCCGCCGCCTTCGCAAGTTCGACCTGGCGGCGCTGGACATCCGGAACACGAAGGTCGTAAAAACCAAGCTCGCCCGGCAAATGAGGTTGATAGTGCCCTGCAAACTGCGGCACCGCCCTCGTGACGTTCGTCCACTCTGTAAAGCCCCGTCCCCACCATTCGTCGTTTTCCGCAAACGGATGAAACTGCGGAAGATAGAAAGCGATTGCACGAATCGGCACCTCGCGAGGCGCAACCGGCGGGAGCGCCTGATAGTCGGCTGCAGGACTAACTGCGGTCACCGGGAGAACCTGCGATGCCAAATTCGTTTCATCAATCTGGGGCGCTGGCATGTTGGAGTTGGGACCAATATCACTAGCCGGAGGCACCGGCGCGGGCACCGCTGCACCACGTAGTCGTGCCCGCAACTCCGCCCAATCCTTGTACGCGCGCGTATGGGAAAACAAGCTTGGGAAAAAACGGAAGCATGCGCCTTTAGCGCGACGCTTGAGCCGTTCCGACACGGGCAGTCGACGATAGAGAATTTTCACCGCCGAACGGATCGCAGCTGAACGCTGCTCCCCACCTTTCGCCAAGCGCCCTACAAAACGGTATGGCTTCGTGATCTTCCAAGATGTGCTCGCGACTATCTTATTGATCTGCTCGTCACGCAAATGCACCCGTTCGTCCACAAGACGCACCTGCTCGTCTCGCTGCAGGAGTTCCGCCACCAACCGGCTGTGTTCGCCAGCAAAGACCTCGCGATCCCGTTCAAGCCCAGCAATGCGATTATCGCGTTCCACAATCGCCTTATGTAGTTCGCTGAGCCTCCCCTGCGTTTCCACCCTCATCCTGCCCGCTTCGGCTATTACGTCCCGCGCCCGCTCAAATGCTGCCCATCGGCTTTCCGCAACGCCAGCAGTTGGTCTTGCAGTTTGACTATCAATCCCCGAATGCTTCGGCGTACCCGGCGCCGTTTCATCCTGCACCTGGACCAAGTCCGACATCCCATCGATGTCGTGCACGAGCTCCAGCATGCGTGTATCGGTTTCACGCAGAAGATCGCCGACTGCCTCAATGTTGCCCTGCGCGGCGAACCGCACGATGATCGCCCAACCTTGCGTTGCTCGCGCGAGAACTTCTTGCGGAACTGGCACCTCGAACCAGGGATCATCACCCGTCACGATCAACGTGGCAGGCGCGACCGACGACAGAAAGTACGAGCTATGCACCTGACCCAACGTCTGCGGTTGTCCGTCCCACGCCCACGCAACCGAGCCATCGGCATCGAGAAGCTCAATGCTTCCGAGACGCATTGCGCAGGGCCGGTCGCTGAGATCTAGCCGAAGCCCACGCACGGACACACTCTCCCCAGGCTCGCGAATCTCCAGACGAACAGACTGCTCACTGTCATCCGCTAGCACGTAGCTACCAATCGCGTGCCGCTCGGTCCACGTGTCCTCTGAGACAACGTGCCAATATAATTTGCATTCGATGCGCCCGTCCTGCACCTTACCCAGGTTAGCGCTGGCCCCTTCCGCAGCCTCGTACACACTACTCTCAAGCGAGGGCAACGGGCCGTCAGACGCAACGGCGACGAAATAGAGCGGGCGAGCAACTCCCGAGTGCTCCGCGGCATCTTCCGCATCTTTCCCCGGCAGCGTATGCAGGTGCGACACCGCATCTGCCAACGGGGCCAAAACTGACCCCGTCACCACGCGCTGACCATACATGTCTATATTCGCGAACTGCGATCGCAACAGCGATTCGAACTCGTCCAGATATAACTCTTTGACATGCCATGGATTGGCATAACCAGTCACGTCCGAATATTCATATTTATTCGGACTTGAAATCACCACAACGCCGCCCGGCTTCAGCACTCGCTTGATCTCGCGGATCATGGCTTCGTGCTGGTCATGATGCTCAATCGTCTCGAAGCTCACGACAAGATCGACACTTGCGTTCGCTAACGGAATATCGGCCGCTGAACCCACCTTGAATTCGAGATTCGATGTCCGGTGCAGATACTGTGTTTGCGCATGACGAATTGCTTCTTCACTGATGTCTACACCGATGACTGACGCCGCAAGACTGGACAAGGCATATGAGCCGTAGCCCTCTCCGCACGCGATGTCCAGTACACGCAGGCCAGCGGCCAGTTTACGCGCAACGACGTACCGATGCATGTGCTCGAGTTCAATCTCGGTGGACATCCCCGGGATATAGCGCTCACCATCCCATGCAAGATCTTGCTCGGATTGAACATCATGTTCGGACTCAACGCCCGTGTTCGGCGTCGCGCCGTGAATATTTTCCAAACGGTTGTTCGACATAAAAGCTCTGGTTACCGGATGGCGGACAAAGTGGTAACGCCGACCCGGAGCATAGGAATAGCGAGAAGATGGTGCGCAGTACTGGACGCGTGGACCTTGACCGGCAACGCGTCGTGTATCCAGTGAAGCTGAACGTGCCGTTGTTGTGTGCCGTCGGCGATCGCCACATTGATTGAATAGTCGCCAGTCGGCAATATCGGCATCGCAAACGTGAAACGCGCAACGAGAATATCGCCGTCGCCACATGAGACCGGCCGGTCCCGATAGTTCAAGTAGGTATTGTCGCCGAACAACGGCTGGCCCAAGCCATCGTTGAAGAAAAACCCGACAATCGCTGAGTCGATCTCGCTCCTGATCTGTGCCGTCACCCGAAGCGTGACAGACTCCCCCCCAACAACCCATGCGAGCGGTGAGCCATCTTCGTCAACGAGTTCAACATTCACAATGCGAGCATCCCCGCTGCCAAAAGACGCGGCAGAGGGCTCGAACCGCAAAACCTCTATATCGTTGCGGTACTTCGATTGATTGACTTCAGAAAGTCTGTTATCGCGACCGGCCTCGACAACAAGCGAGCGCGCCGGTTGTTCAAGCGGCTTTACAGGTGCGTTGGCAGCATTCGGCAGCCCTGCCTCGTAATATGCCTCCAGGTAGGCCTCGCACACCTCATCAGGATCCCCTGACTGCATGACGACGCCTTTGTCGATCCAGATTACACGCGTGCAGAGCTTCTTGACCGTCGACGTGTCATGGCTGACAAAAAGGATCGTTCCCGTCTCGCGAAAGCGGTCCATAAAGCGTAGACACTTCTGGTTGAAAAAGGCATCGCCCACGGCGAGCGCTTCGTCGACGACAAGGATGTCGGCATCGACATGCGCAATGACAGCGAACGCCAACCGAACGAACATGCCGCTGGAGTATGTCTTGACAGGTTGATCGACGAAATCGCCGATGTCCGCAAACGCAATGATGTCGTCAAGACGCTCGTCGATCTGGCGCCGGGCCAACCCATGCAATTGCGCGTTCAGATAAATGTTCTCGCGGCCGGTATATTCCAGATCAAATCCCGACCCCAACTCCAGAAGCGCCGCAACGCGACCAGTGGTTTCCACGGAGCCGCCGGTCGGGTTCAACGTCTGGCAGACAATCTGCAGAAGTGTGCTCTTGCCTGAACCGTTGCGTCCGATGACGCCGATCGTTTCACCTTTGGCCACGTCGAAGCTGACGCCGTTCAGCGCCCAGAACATCTTCCCGTATGTTTCCGACTGTGCGCGCGCACACTCACGCCCCAACTGGGTCGGCAGAATGCGACTGACCAAGCTAAGCGCACCTTGCTTCAGACGATCGGCAGGCAACTCATACGAACTAAAACCCTTTGTCACTCCTGACGCTCGAATGACAATCTGACTAGACATGAAAGCCGCTTCCTTCGAAAGTGCTGAGAGACCGCGACCAAAACAGATTGCGGGCCCGCGAGAATTTATCCACCGTTATTTTACCAAACGTCGTTACCTACCAATCCGCAGGTGGAAGGATGCTCCACACGAAACTCGTTTGAGGCCACTAGGTTTGACTATAGCTTGTAACGAACTGTAACCATTGATCGCCGCCTTACAATTTGTGGTCTGCAATAATGGCCCGCCTCCAGATGTACATATATGCTTAACTGCTATGAGCTTTCGCCCCCACGCCGACCGTTCGGCATCGCTTCATGTAAGCTACGGCCGACCTAGCGCAGCCCCGGAAGCGCGGCAAGAGGATGTATACTCGCAGTCTCGTGAAAACCCAAACGCCGTGATCTGGCTGACCGGGCTGTCGGGTGCAGGAAAATCAACGCTAGGTCACCACGTGCGCCCACGGCTCGAAGCCCTCGGCTATCGCACTTATTTACTGGATGGAGACGTTCTTCGCACTGGCCTCAACGCAGACTTGGGATTCTCAGCGTCCGACCGCTCAGAAAACGTACGCCGCACTGCACACGTGGCGAATTTGATGGCCGACTCGGGGCTGCTAGTGCTCGTCGCCGCAATCGCACCATTCGCGGCAGATCGAGCGAAAGCCCGCGAAGTTGTGGGCAAACGTTTGCATGAAGTATTCGTTGCGGCGGATCTGGAAACCTGTCGGCGCCGCGACCCGAAGGGACTGTATGCCCGAGCGTTTAATGGGGAAATTCTCAATTTTACAGGCGTCGACTCCCCTTATGAACCACCGGAAGCCCCGGACCTGCTTCTCGACACGGGGAAACTAACCCTCGACGCGTGCTCGGACTCTTTGGTTGACTACATCATGCGCGCCGTCCCTCTGCGTAGCGCCTCGCCTCCCCTTTAGATACGATGAGCTAGATGCTCACGACGTAAGCCGTAGCCAAGAGGCGCACGGCTCAACCCTCACTCTATGTTTGCATTTCCATGTTCATCGTATTCGGATCGCCGCGTTCCGGCACCACCCTGCTGAAAGAATCGCTAAATCTTCATTCGGAAATCTTCATTCCGATGCAGACGACCGTCATCAGCACGGCCGCACATATCGCGGGCAGCACCAGTTCGTGGGAAAAAGCCTCCAGGGTCATAGCCGAGGCAATCATTGCATCAGATGATTACTCAACTGTATTCGCACCGTACCTTACCGAAGCTGAGATCCGGGGCGCAGTCAACAGTGCCGCCCCATCACTGGCCGGCGTGCTTGAGGCTATTTACGGAGCGCTGGCAGGCAAGCGCGGCAAACGCCTCTGCGGCGACAAGTCCCCTGACGATCTGCTTTCTATCCGCAAGCTGGAACAGGTAGGCCTGCTCGATTCACGGGTCATGTTCGTCCACATCGTGCGTGACGTTCGTGGATCCGTGGCGTCGTTGTTGAACGTAAACTGGGCTCCGCCCGGCATCGAAGAATACTTCCCCCGGATCTGGAATTACACAAATTTACATTTGTACAAGATGCTCAGCAAAAAACCCAACTACCTGCTCGTGAAATACGAGGAGTTGGTTACCGCTCCCGCTACTGTACTCGCGCGCATCACGGACCTACTCGGCGTGCCCTTCCAGGACTCCATGCTTGATGCAAGCAAACGCGGCGCAGAACTTCGGACCAATCCAAGCCACAGGAATCTCGGCCAGCCATTTCTCCCAGACCGGATAGACGCCTGGCGCAATGAACTGTCCCCCGAAGTCAGGGCACATTGCGAGTACAGTGCAAGAGAAGCGATGCAAATATTTGGTTACAAATGAAGCATTGAACGCCGGCCGTGGCAACACGCCACGCATTGTCGGCAAATGAGGAAATTCGCTATGCGATAATACGCACATGCTGCGTTAATCGCACCTTGCGAATCCCACGGCAAGAATCGACGCGGTGTTGCCATGTCAAGTGTGATTGGCACGGGTAAGGCCCCTGCTCGCAGGGAGCTTACCCGCTCGCGCGGGTTCGCCGTATCCTCTAGCTGAGATCCATGCAAAGTTTTAGTGCCTCGCCGATGTACCTCCTTACATCGATGGTGAAGAATCGCCGATTGATGTTTGATCTCGCCCGTCGAGATGCCGTCGGGCGATACAAAGGTTCGATGCTGGGCATATTCTGGTCCTTGCTCACGCCACTTCTCATGCTGAGCGTGTACACCTTCGTATTCAGCGGCGTTTTCAAGTCGCGCTGGGGCAACAGCGCCGTCCCGGGATCGCACGCACAATTTGCGGTCGTGCTGTTCGCGGGCATGATCATGTTCAACGTCTTCTCTGAGTGTGTGAATCGCGCGCCATCAATGGTGCTCGCGAACGCCAACTTCGTTAAGAAAATCATCTTCCCGCTCGAGATTCTTCCGTGCGTGTACCTGCTATCCGCACTCTTTCACGCGTGTGTAAGCATCGCTATCCTGCTCACCGCTGAGTTCCTGCTTCAGGGTTATATACCCATCACCGCGCTGCTGCTGCCACTCGTACTGATCCCGCTGTGCCTGTTGATTCTCGGCGCGTCCTGGATACTCTCCGCGACTGGCGTGTTCCTTCGCGACATTGGGCAAACGATCGGAATTTTCGTCACGGCGCTGATGTTCCTTTCGCCAATCTTCTTCCCCGTGTCATCGCTTCCGCCCCGGTTTCAAAGATTTGTGTTCTGGAATCCCCTCACGTTCCCGATCGAACAGAGCCGCAATGTACTGATTTGGGGCAAGCCTATCGACTGGGCGATGTGGGGCATATATCTGATGCTGAGCTCATTTGTCGCGTGGCTCGGTTTTGTGTGGTTCCAGAAAACACGCAAGGGATTCGCCGATGTCATCTGATGTTGTGATCCGCGTATCTGCTCTGGGAAAGGGTTTTCGCACCTACGAACATCCCGCGCATCGACTCAGACAGACACTCAATAACCTAGTCGCGCGCATAACGCCAATTCCTTCGTTAAAGGCGAAATTCCGACAACGAGCGCACGATGCTGCTCGCACGTTCTGGGCGCTGCGTAAAATCGACCTCGAGGTTCGCCGAGGCGAGACGGTCGGGATCATCGGGCGAAATGGTTCTGGAAAGAGCACACTATTGCAGATCATCTGTGGAACACTGTCTCCGACAGAAGGTTTGGTCCAAACGCAGGGGCGCATCGCCGCGCTGTTGGAACTCGGCTCCGGCTTCGATACGGAGTTCACTGGGCGCGAAAATGTGTATATGAACGGCCAGTTGCACGGACTGACTAAAGAACAGATCGATCAGCGTTTCGATGACATTGCCGCCTTCGCCGACATAGGCAAGTTCATCGATCAACCTGTTAAAACGTACTCCAGCGGCATGTTCGTCCGCCTTGCGTTTGCGGTGATCGCGCACGTCGACGCGGACATCCTGATCGTGGACGAAGCATTGGCTGTTGGTGACGCATTCTTCACTCAGAAATGCATGCGCTTCCTGCGCAAGTTCATGCAGACGGGCACGATCCTGTTCGTAAGTCACGATTCGTCGGCGGTTCGAAGCCTGTGCACAAAAGCGATCTGGATTGACCGAGGTTCGATCGTTGACTCCGGTGACCCGAAGGACGTCTGCAATCGATACCTCGAAGCCTACTACGAGGCTCAACAAGGCAAGAGCAAGATTGAGCCGGAACTGTCGCCGTTGCCGGTCTCCGCCGATAGTAACCGGGAAGACCAACGCAAGAAATTCACGTCTCGTCCGATGATCGATGCAACGAATTTCGTGTTCGATCCGGCCGATGCCGGCGAGCAACATGGCGCAGCAACAATTGAAGCTGTCCAACTGATCAAAGACGATGGCACCCCCTTGTCATGGACGATCGGCGGAGAGATCGTAACGCTACGTATCACGGCGAGGATTGCGCGGCACGTTGGCGAAGCGGTGATTGGTTTCACTGTGAAGGACAAGCTCGGACGCATGCTATTCGGCGACAACACGTTCTGGGCAACACGCGACAAACCAGTAGATTCGACTGACGGAGAAACCGTCACCGGCGAGTTCACGTTCGCCATGCCGATTCTTGTACCCGGGGACTACGCCGTTGACGTAGCCGTCGCCGACGCATCACGCCCATCGCAACAGGTTTTGCACTGGCTGCATGACGCATTTTTTTTCAAATCAGAGGCAGCAACTTCTTCCACCGGCCTGGTCGGGTTGCCGATGAGCGAGGCTTCGCTGACGCTTCGCCACACCGAAACAACCTGAGGACGCGCACCCTATGGTCACGACACTTGACCCAAAATCGAACGACGCCCCGGGACCAGCAAGCTCGAACGTGGAACTCTCCGAGCAACAACTGCGGCAAGAACTGGATGCAGCAAATGCCCGCGTCACCTCACTCGAGAGCCAGCTTGCAAAGGCTCTCGAGCGTGTCGCTGAGGCTACCGGAGCGCAAAGCGAACTCGTCAAGCTGAAGGTGGAAGTTCAGGAGTTACGTGCATCTTATTCGTGGCGGGTCACGGCCCCGCTGCGAAGCTTGTCCAGCTTCGCTATTGCGGCACGTCTGGCGTTTCAGACAGTTCAACGACAGGCTCAGATTCGCGGTGGCTTTGCGGGCACGCTCAAGTATTACGCGGCTGCCTTGCGTCGCGAAGGCGTGCCCGGTCTATGCGCACGACTCGCTCGCCTGCGCAGCGGCGCCGGATTCGCTGATAGTCCCCCTTCTGACGAGGTGTACCACGACTGGATCGAGCGCAACGACTCGATAACAAGCACGGAGCGCGTGCGTGCCGAGGCTATGCAGGCCTCGTTCGATCGTAAGCCGTTAATTTCGATTGTGGTTCCGACCTATAACAGCGACGAAAGATTCCTCGCGGAAATGATCCGGTCCGTACGCGACCAAATCTACGGTAACTGGGAACTGTGTGTCGCTGACGACGCTTCGCCGAACCCCAGCGTGAAACAGATCCTCAAGGCCGCCGCAGCCGAGGATTCACGAATCAAGATCGTATTCAGGGACGTAAACGGACATATTTCCGAGGCAAGCAACAGTGCGCTTGCCATCGCATCCGGGGAATACGTCGCGCTGCTGGATCACGACGACATCCTTCCGCCACACGCTCTGTTCATGGTCGTGCACTACATCAACATGCACCCAACGGGTCGCATGTTCTATAGCGACGAAGATAAACTGACCACCGACGGGAAACGAACAGCGCCGTATTTCAAAAGCGACTGGAACCCACAAATGTTCCTGACGCAGAACATGTTCTCCCACCTAGGCGTGTTCGAAACCGCATTGATCCGCGAAGCGGGCGGCTTTCGCAAAGGCTTCGAGGGAAGCCAAGACTATGACCTCACATTGCGCTGCGTCGAAATCGCCGGCCACGACAAGGTCGTGCACATTCCGCACGTTCTTTACCACTGGCGCATCGCACCGGGCAGCACTGCCAGCAGCGGGAGCGAGAAGCCCTATGCGCTGCTGGCCGCGATCCGCGCTCTAGAGGAGCATCTGAAACGCGTTCACGCGGATGCCACCGTGGAACACCTCTTCGAAGAACCGGGACTCTTGCGGGTTCGCTACGCCGTGCCCCGGCCCGTGCCGAAAGTGTCGTTGATCATCCCGACGCGTGACGGCGTCGGCCTGCTTCGCCAATGCATCGACAGCATCTTCCTGCGAACCATCTACCCCGACTACGAAATCATCGTCGTAGATAACGGCAGCGTCAAAGAAGAGACGTTGAGCTACTTCGCGGAGATCGGCAAAAAGCCCAACGTTCGCATTCTTCGCGATGACTCGCCATTTAACTTCTCCGCACTCAACAATCGCGCCGCGGCCATCGCTACCGGCGAGTATCTGTGCCTGTTGAACAACGACATCGAGGTGATTTCGCCGGATTGGCTCAACGAGATGGTCGGTATCGCCTCGCAGCCCGGCAACGGCGCGGTTGGCGCCGCGCTCTGGTATCCGAACAACACGCTGCAGCATGGCGGGGTGCTGATCGGCCTGGGCGGCATTGCCGGCCACATGCATCACAAGATGAAGCGTGGGCACTTTGGCTATTTCGGCCGGGCGGTGACTGCGCAGAATCTATCCGCAGTGACTGCGGCTTGCCTTGTCATCCGCAAATCGATCTACGACGAAGTAGGCGGGCTGGACGAAGGGCTGGCGGTCGCATTCAATGACGTCGACTTCTGCTTACGAGTGCGCGAAGCCGGCTATAGGAATGTGTGGACGCCGTACGCTCAGTTGTACCACCATGAATCGGCCACGCGCGGCTCCGACATGGATCCGGACAAGTACGATCGATTCGTAAAGGAAGTTCGATGGATGGAGAACCGTTGGGCGGGTAAGCTCGAATATGATCCGGCCTACAACCCAAATCTGTCGCTCAGCACGCAGGTGCCGCCCTTCTCCTTGGCCGATCCGCCGCGCAAGCACATCCTCGATTGAAGAACTACAGGGCGTCTGTCAGAACAGCCGGGTGGCACCCAACTTGTTCCCGCACATCTCAACCGTGCCGGTACACGCCAAGCCGCCCGGACCATCCGTCGCGAACCCCGCGCCACACCATCGCAAAATGCTCCTTTCGCTGCTCGGGAAAGAAGCAGTAGATTACGATTCGCACCGGCAGCTTGATGAGTTCGGTGCTCTTCCAGGTCATCGGCATCGATGAGCGCTTCATTAACGCGATCACATTGCGAAACTGGTAATAGTGCCGCAGCGGGCTGTGCATCGGATAGGCGCGTCCCAGTACGCGGACCGGCTCGCCCCCGAGTTCGTGGCTCATGCGCACCCAGGGTACGCCAAGCACTCGAAAGCCCTTCTGTGTCGCACGCACACACCATTCGAGATCGACGAAGTCGATGAACAGCGCGTCTTCCATCGGACCGATGCTCGACCACCACCGCAGGTTGATGCACGATCCGGAAGAGATCAGGAAGTCGACGTCGATGGGCTGATCGCCTTCTGGAGCAATTCGCTCCAGCGTCCACCATTTGAAGCGGACGAACGGCGCGATGCCTCGCAGGCGCGCATCGTCGTAGGCCGGCCCCGCCAGCGCGACGCGGTCGCCCGATGCATTGGCCCGCGCAATGACCATCGGCAACTCGGTGAATAAGGACGCGGGTGGCTCGCTGTCCTGATCGAACAGGATCGCCACCTCGAAACCGCCGCGAATCAGCGCCTCGACACCCTGATTGATCGCCGTCGCGATACCTACGTTCTCGCCGTTAGGCAAGTATTCAACCGCATCCGATAGGCCAAGCTCTCTCGCCGCGCGGACAGAAGGTGTGTTGTCGACAACCACGCAATGCATCGTCGCCGCGAGCCGGTTGGCCCGTTCGACGCAGGCCGCATCGGGATTGTAGAAAACCACCGCCGCGCCCGTGCGCGGTGTGATCGATTCGCCGCTCAACTCACCGCCATGCACAAACGCAACGCGTCGCGCCAATCGGGCGCTCGTACGCCGAAAGTATCGGCAAGCTTGTCGTTCGACATGCGCGAGTTGCTGGGGCGCGTGGCCGGCGTCGGATAGGACGCAGCCGGGATCGGTTTGACAGCCGGCTTTTTCGCGAGATCCGAATACTCGAAGATGGCTTCGGCGAAACCGTGCCAGGACGTAGCACCCGACGCGGTCAAGTGATAAACGCCGGAATGCTCCTGCCACCAATCACACTGATCAGGTCTGACTGCCTGCGCCAGCACATTCGCGCTCAGCGCCGCAATCGTGTTTGCCCAAGTCGGCGCGCCGAATTGATCCGCGACCACACTCAGTTCATCTCGCTCCGCTCCAAGACGCAGCATGGTCAGCAGGAAGTTCTTGCCCCGCGTGCCGTACACCCAGCTGGTGCGAAAGATCAGATGCGCGCAACCCGCCGCCGCAATCGCCTGCTCGCCCGCGAGCTTGCTTTTGCCATAAACGTTCTGCGGATTGACCGCATCGTCCTCGACGTACGCACCGTCTTTCGTGCCGTCGAATACGTAGTCCGTCGAATAGTGAACCAGCGCCGCGCCGAGGCGCTTCGCTTCTTCCGCCAGCACGCCAGGTGCCTCGGCATTCAGACGCATGGCCGCGTCGACGTCGGTTTCGGCTTTGTCGACAGCCGTGTTAGCCGCCGGATTGACGATCAATCCAGGCTTCACCTCCCGGACCATACGCCGCACCTGATCCAGATCGGCGAGGTCCAGCGCGCTACGGTCCAGCGCAACAACTTTGCCCAACCCCTGCAGGGTTCGCGCTAATTCGAAGCCAACCTGGCCATTAACGCCGGTCAGCAGTATTGTTCGTTCATCACGCGTCGTCATTGAAAATCTCACGCGAAATGTTCAGCATCGGCAAGACGCTTACCCGCCGCATCCTTCGCAGCCAGCAGCGGCTCGAAGTCGATCGGCCACTCGATGCCGATCGCCGGATCGTTCCAGACGATGCTGCGCTCGTGCTCGGGAAACCAGTAGTCGGTGGTCTTGTAGAGAAACTGCGCCGATTCGGACAACACGACAAAGCCGTGCGCAAAACCCGGCGGCACCCACAACTGCCGATGATTGTCGACCGACAGCGTCACGCCAACCCACTTGCCGAAATTCGGCGAGCTCTTGCGGATATCGACCGCCACATCGAACACCTCGCCTTCAACCACGCGCACGAGCTTCCCCTGCGCATGCTGAATCTGATAATGCAGCCCACGCAACACGCCCTTCGCCGAGCGCGAGTGGTTGTCCTGCAGGAACTCGACACCAGGCTCGACCTTCTCGGCAAACTCCTGCGCATTGAAGCTTTCGAAGAAGAAGCCACGCGCGTCGCCGAACACCTTCGGCTCGATGATCTTGACTTCAGGCAGCGCCGTAGCGATTACTTGGATGGCCATGCGACGTGGTCCGTAAGAATGTTTTGCAGATACTGCCCGTAGGCGTTCTTCGCGAGCGGCTTGGCGAGCGTCAGCAGTTGCTCCGCGTCGATCCACGCCTGCCGGTAGGCAATCTCTTCCGGACACGCCACCACCAGACCCTGGCGTTTTTGCAGCGTGGCGATGAAGGTTGCGGCTTCGATCAGCGAATCGTGCGTGCCCGTGTCGAGCCACGCATAGCCACGGCCCATGATTTCCACATTGAGTGCGGCGTTCGCCAGATAATGCGAGTTGACGTCGGTGATTTCAAGCTCGCCACGCGGCGACGGTTTGATATCGGCGGCGATATCGCAAACCTGCCTGTCGTAGAAGTACAGACCGGTGACGGCGTAGTTGGAGCGCGGCTTGGCCGGCTTCTCCTCGATCGACAGCGCGCGGAACTGCCTGTCGAACTCGACGACGCCGTACCGCTCAGGATCGTGCACGTGATAGGCGAACACGGTAGCGCCTTGATCCTGCGCATTGGCGCGTTCCAGCTGCTTCGCGAGATCATGGCCGTAGAAAATGTTGTCGCCGAGAATCAGCGCCGACGGATCGTTACCCACGAAGTCGCGCCCGATGATGAACGCCTGCGCGAGGCCGTCCGGCGAAGGCTGCACCGCGTACTGGACGTTCATGCCCCACTGGCTGCCATCGCCGAGCATGGCTTCGAAGCGCGGTGTGTCTTGCGGCGTCGAGATGATCAGCACCTCACGAATGCCGGCCACCATCAGCGTGGACAGCGGATAGTAGATCATCGGCTTGTCGTAGACCGGCAGCAGCTGCTTGGATACGACGTGCGTAATCGGATACAGCCGCGTACCCGATCCGCCTGCGAGAATAATGCCTTTGCGCGCCATAGCCGTGCCCTTACGCGCGCTGCGCGTAGTTGGTCTCAACCCACTTCAGATACTCACCCGAAGCCACGTCATCGGACCATTCCTGATTGTCCAGATACCACTGAACCGTCTTCGCGAGGCCCGTTTCGAACGTTTCAGCCGGCTTCCAGCCAAGCTCGCGTTCGAGCTTGCGGGCGTCGATCGCATAACGGCGGTCGTGACCCGGACGATCCTTCACATACGTGATCTGATCGCGGTACGAGGCGCCCGCTTTCGGACGCAGCTGATCAAGCAGGTCGCACAGCGTGTGCACTACGTCGAGGTTCTTCTTTTCGTTCCAACCGCCGATGTTGTACGTCTCGCCCGGCACGCCGCGCGCGAGCACTTCGCGGATCGCGCTGCAATGGTCGCCGACATACAGCCAGTCGCGCACGTTCTGACCGTCGCCGTACACCGGCAGCGCCTTGCCGCTCAGCGCGTTGGCGATCATCAACGGAATCAGCTTCTCGGGGAACTGGTACGGACCGTAGTTGTTCGAGCAGTTCGTCGTGAGCGTGGGCAGGCCATACGTGTGATGGTAGGCACGCACCAGATGATCGGAACCCGCCTTGGTGGCCGAATAAGGGCTATTCGGCGCGTACGGCGTGGTTTCGGAGAATTGCGGATCGGTAGCGGAGAGCGAGCCGAACACTTCGTCGGTCGAAACATGCAGGAAACGGAACGCGGCCTTGTCGGCATCGCCGAGCGCATTCCAGTAGCTGCGGGTCGCTTCCAGCAGCGTGAAGGTCCCGACCACATTGGTTTGCACAAAATCGGCCGGACCATGGATCGAACGATCCACATGGCTTTCCGCGGCGAAGTGCAGCACGGCACGGAGTTTATGCTCGGCGAAGAGCGCGTCGAGCGCAGCACGGTCGCAGATATCGGCCCGCACGAAGACATGGCGGGGATTGGCCTGTTGCGACTTGAGCGTACCGAGATTGCCGGCGTAGGTCAGTTTGTCGACGTTCAAGACCGCTTCGTCCGACGCATTGAGCCAGTCGAGCACAAAATTGGCGCCGATAAAACCGGCGCCGCCCGTTACCAGAATCATGAAATTCCCTTCCAGATGTTCGTGGTGGATCGGACACGGCTGGCCCGAACGCACGCCCCAAATTGTAGTGTTCGATTCTTGTCGACGCCGTCGCCAATCCTCATACCGAAAACGGACGCTCAGACGCCAATCTTAATGAAGCCCCGATTATAAAGCCGCCCCGGGTAAAAACCAGAACCCTAACAACTTGAAACAGCTTGACAAACCCGGTTTCCGTTGGGGTCGGTTCGGGACAATTTGTCGCAAGTGCCGCTGTCGGCGGCCCACGGACGTGGGGAGGCGCGCGTCCAATCGACGCTGGTCGCGGCTTTTAGGGCAAGATCGCGCGGAAGGGGCGCGCGATTGAAGGAGTAGAGACATACGCGCCAGTTGTAGCAAGCCGGCGCGCTACGGCACAGCACGAATATCGATGAAAGACCGCTGATTAAATCGCCAACCCAGTCGCTAACTAAGCCGCCAGCATCCAGCGCAGCGTATCCATGAAGGGAATAGCCTCGACTTCCGGCACCAGCGAGCGCAACTTGGCAGGCGAACCGGCCAGCATCTTCACATCGCTTTGCCGTACGAACGCGGGATTGATCTGTATCTCGAGCTCGTGCCCAGTCAAATCGCTCGCCGCAGAGAGAATTTCCCGAAGCGTATAAGGCGTGCCCGTACAAACATTGACCGTTTCGCCGGCGACGCCGGATTCGAGCAGCGCTTCATAAGCGCTCGCCACATAGCGCACATCCGAAAAATCACGTGCAACGTCGATATTGCCGAGCGAAATCGAAGGTTCGCGCCGCGCAAAATGCTCGACGATCTTCGGCACGAGGAAGTTCGTTGTCTGCCCGCGACCGGTGTAATTGAACGGCCGCACGATCAGGATCGGCAACCGGTCGAACCAGGTGCGCACCATCGTTTCCATCGCCGCCTTGCTGGCGGCGTAGTGATTGACCGGCGTGACCGGGAAGGTCTCGTCGATGGCGTCGCTGGTGACGTTACCGTAAACATTTGCGCTGCTTGCAATCAACAGCTTGCGCGGCGTGTGACCGACGGCTGCGCAGGCCTCCAGCAGATTCAGCGTACCGATCACGTTGACGCGATAGAAGTCGAGCGGATCGTTATGGCCCACAAAGCTGATTGCCGCCAGATGGACGATGTAATCGGGCCGCGCCGTTTCGATCACGCGCCGGCATGCCTCGGGCGACGTGATGTCGAGCCTGAGCCGCGTCGGCGTTTCGGGCTCATTGCGCCCGGCCACCGTTTCAATCACGGTGTGACCTTTAGCGAGCAGGTTATCAACCAGATAGCGGCCGGTGAAACCACTCGCCCCGGTGACGAGCGTACGGATCGGTTGCGCTGTATGGGAAGACGACATGCTTCCTCCGTTCACGAGAGTCATCCTGTTGTGTTGCAGTATCGCGTGCGGCATTGTCGGCAACGGCTCCCGCCGGCTCCTGACGGCGACGGTCACAATACCAGTGCATCAAACGGGCTATTATGTCACGCTTATATGTTGCACCGCTCAACGCGGCCCGCGCGGTACCTTTTTCGCTTATCCACATGTACCCGCGTGTACCGATTAGCACCGATCCCTCGATGACAGCTTCCACCATTCCCACCGCCCGCCCCGAGCCGCGCCCGCTTCCTCTTGCCTTCGGCGACCTGCAAGGCTGTCGCACGCCGTTCCAGCAACTGCTGGCCAAGGCCGCGCCGCCGGCCGGCACGCCGCTGTGGTTCGCCGGCGACCTGATCAACCGTGGCACCGAATCGCTCGCCACGCTGCGCGACATCATCGCGCTCGGCGATCGCGCGGTGCCGGTGCTGGGCAATCACGATCTGCATCTGCTGTCGGTGTCGGCGGGGATTCGCAAGTCGAAAAAAGGCGACACGATCGACGACATTCTCGCCGCACCGGACGCTGAGGACCTGCTCGAATGGGTCCGCCACCGGCCGCTCGCGCACTTTGAAAACGGCATGTTGATGGTGCACGCGGGCGTGTTGCCGCAATGGGACGCCGCGCTGACCCTGGAACTCGCCGACGAATTGCAGCGCGCGCTGCGCGCGCCGAGCTGGAAGGAGACGCTTGCGGGCCTGTACGGCAATGAGCCGAATTACTGGAAGCCAGACCTCAAAGGCATCGACCGGTTGCGAGTAACGTGCATGGCATTGACGCGCATCCGCTTCTGCAATCTCGAAGGCATGATGGATTTCAGCACCAGCGGCGGCCTGAATTCCGCGCCGGCCGGCTACATGCCGTGGTTCGACGTGCCGTCGCGCAAGACCGCCGATACCACGGTCGTCTTCGGCCATTGGGCCGCGCTTGGCTTGACCTTGCGCGACAACCTGATCGGTCTGGATTCGGGCTGCGTATGGGGGGAGAAACTCTCCGCCGTTCGTCTTGCCGACGATCCGGCAGAACGCACGCTGATCCAGGTCGACTGCGACAACTGCCGCGCGCCGATGGGCGGCAATTAAACCGAACGGCCGGACTGATCGACCGGGTCGATCAGCGCGGGCGTGGCGGCAGGCGCTGCGGCTTGCGGTTCGATCAGCGCGGACGCTGCGGCGGGCGCCGCGATCACCTCAGTCGCAGTGGAACCCGCCATACCCACCATGCGCGCCTGCATCTCCCGCAGCGCCGCCGCGACCACCCCTTCCGCTTCCGCGGCCAACATGCGCCGGTCGGCGCCCGGTGCGAGCGGCGCGCCGACATACACATGCGCGGTCAACGGGCCGCCGCGCAACAGCATATTCAGCGAATCGGCGAGCGTGACGTCGTCGATATAGGCGGGCGCGGTCGATTGCCGGCCCTGCGCGTCTTCATACATGATGCATAGCGGCTGAACCGCCGCTGACGCCGACACGGCCGCCTGGAACATATTCGCGTGAAACGACAGCAGCGTCAGACCGTTGGATGTGGTGCCTTCCGGAAACACGCACATCAGCTCGCCCGCGCTCAGGCGGTCGGCCAGTTCATGCATGATCCGCTTCGCATCACTGCGCTTCTCACGCTGGATAAACACCGTGCCCAGTTGCTGCGCGAGCCAGCCGACCACCGGCCACTGACGGATCTCGGCCTTCGAGACGAACGGCGTCGGCCGCCACGCATTGATCACGTAGATGTCGATCCACGAGATGTGATTGGCAACCACCAGCGCGCCGCGATCGAGCCGCGCACTGTCGTTATGCACGACCAGTTGCATGCCGCACAGACGCAGCATTTTCAGCGACCACGCGCGATTGAGCGCCTGCCGGACGTCGGCGCCGGCTTTTGGAAAGCGCGTCGCGACGATCCACATACCATGCAGCAGATGCGCGACGAGACGGGCCTTGCGTAACGCTAGCTTCATTTGTCGGAGCTTTCCCTAACTGGGCAATAACTGGGCAATAGCGCGGATATTAGCGCTGTTCGAACGCGACGTGACCGGACACGATCGTCGCACGCACACGCGCCGGCAGTTCGTAGCCGAGGAATGGCGTGTTGTGCCCTTGGCTCTTCAATGCACGCGGTTCGACGCGCCAATACGCGTTGCGGTCGAACACGCAGAGATCGGCGACGGCGCCCACGGCAACACGTCCAGCGGCATCCAGCTTCAGCACGTCGGCCGGCGCCGTGGTGATGCGGTTCAGCGCCTTCGCCAACGGCACGCCTGCTTCGTCGGCCCACTTGACCGTCAGCGACAGGAACAGCTCCAGCCCGGTCGCACCCGGCGTGGCTTCGGCGAACGGCAGCAGCTTTTCGTCGTCGTCGACCGGGGTGTGGTCGGAGCAGATCGCGTCGATCGTGCCATCTACAAGACCCGCGCGGATCGCTTCGCGATCGCGCTGCTGACGCAGCGGGGGATCGAGCCGGAACTGCGCGTCGAAGTAGCCGATGTCGACGTCGATCAGATGCACGTGATTCACGGTGACGTCGCACGACACCGGCAAGCCTTCGACCTTCGCCGCGCGCATCAGCGCAATGCCCGCCGCCGACGACACATGCGAAAGATGCACGCGCGCGCCGGTCACACGGACCAGTTCAAAAATCGTATGCAGCGCGATGGTCTCGGCGGACACCGGCACGCCGGACAAACCGAGCCGCGACGCCAGCGCGCCGCTCGCGGCCACGCCGCCCTTGCCGAGGTACGCATCGACCGGGCGCAGCCACACGGTGTAGCCGTAGGTCTTCGCGTACTGCAATGCGCGCATCAGCACCTGCGTATCGACCACCGGCACGTCGGCCTGCGAGAAGCCGATGCAGCCCGCTTCGGTCAACTCGACCATCTCGGTGATGACCTGCCCCTTGAGGCCGACGGTCAATGCGCCGAGCGGATACACGTGTGCCTGGTCCAGATTGCGAGCGCGGAACTTGAGCATCTCGACTAGGCCTGGCTCGTCGAGCGTCGGGTCGGTGTCCGGCGGACACACGAGGCTCGTCACGCCGCCGGCGAGCGCCGCGGCCATTTCGGATTCGAGCGTCGCCTTGTGTTCGTAGCCCGGTTCGCGCAAGCGCGCCGACAGGTCGACCAGACCCGGTGCGATCGACAGGCCTTTGGCGTCAATCGTTTTCTCCGCGTGGAAATCGGCCGGCGCGTTGCCGATCGCGGCGATCTTGCCCGCCGCGATAAAAATGTCCTGCTGCTGTTCGGTGCCCGCTGCCGGATCGATCAGCGTGCCGCCTTGAATGTGAATCTTCATGCGCCGCCTTATGGTTCAGCTAAGTTCTGCGTGACTTGTCGGGTACTTGCCGCGTATGGGAGCGCGCCGTCGCGAGATCAATCGTGATTGCCCGCGACGATCCCCATCACCGCCATGCGCACCGCGATGCCGAACGTCACCTGATTGAGAATCACCGATTGCGGACCGTCGGCCACCTGCGAGTCGATTTCGACGCCGCGGTTCATCGGACCCGGATGCATCACGATCGCATCGGGCTTGGCGAGCGCGAGGCGCTCCGGCGTCAAACCCCAGCTCTTGAAGTACTCCTGCGCCGACGGCAGCAGCGCGCCGCTCATCCGCTCGTTCTGCAGACGCAGCATGATGATCACGTCGACGTCCTTCAGGCCTTCGTCGAGGTTGTGGAACACGCGCACGCCCATCTGTTCGAGCCCGCCCGGCAGCAGCGTGCGCGGACCGATCGCGCGCACTTCCGGCACGCCGAGCGTGGTCAATGCATGAATGTCCGAACGCGCCACCCGCGAATGCAGAATGTCGCCGACGATCGCGACCCGCAGATTCGTGAAATCCTTCTTGTAGTGGCGGATCGTGTACATGTCGAGCAGACCCTGGGTCGGGTGTGCATGACGACCGTCGCCGGCATTGATCACGTGCACGTGCGGCGCGCAATGCTGGGCGATCAGATACGGCGCCCCGCTCGATGCATGGCGCACGACGAACATATCGGCATGCATCGCCGACAGGTTGTTGATCGTGTCGAGCAGCGATTCGCCCTTGCTGGTGGACGACGCGTTGATGTTCAGATTCAGCACGTCGGCCGACAAACGCGTGGCGGCGATCTCGAAGGTGGTGCGGGTGCGCGTGGAATTCTCGAAAAACAGGTTGAACACCGACTTGCCGCGCAGGAGCGGCACCTTCTTCACTTCGCGATCAGTCACGCTGACGAACTGCTCGGCGGTATCGAGAATGTGATTGACGATCGCCTTCGGCAAGCCTTCGATCGACAACAGATGTTTGAGCTCGCCGTTTTTCGTGAGCTGCGGGTTGCCCTTCAGGAAGCCATAACGGAAGCGCTCGGTGGCGCTATCGGCGGAATCCTTGGGAGCTTGGGTGGCGGTGTTCATGGTGTTGTACCTGCTTCAAATACGGGCTTCAATCGACGCGTGTTTCTGTGTGAAACGTGAAACGCTGCGAACCGGGCGCGCCGCCCGCTTCACCGCCGTCCGTGCGGGCCAGCACGAGCGTGGCGTCAGCGGGAATATTCACCACGCCGCCGACAAAGCGCGCCGCCACCGGCAATTCGCGCCCGCCGCGATCGGCGAGCACCGCCAGTTCGACCGATGCCGGGCGGCCGTAGTCGTACAGCTCGTTGAGCGCCGCGCGAATCGTGCGCCCGGTGTACAGCACGTCGTCGACCAGAACGATGCGGCGGCCGTCGACGGAAAACGGCAGCGAGGTCGGGCTCGCCTGCGAGTGCAGACCTTTCTTCGCGTAATCGTCGCGATGCAGCGCGACGTTCACCACGCCGAAGCTCGGCACGTTCAGGTCGTGCGCGAGACGCTCGGCGAGCCACGCGCCGCCGCTGTAAATACCGGCCAGCACGGCACCGTCGGCGCCGCCGAGTTTGTCGCCATAAGCCGCGAGAATCTGTTCGAGCAGAGCGCGATAGAGCACTTCGGCGTCAATGAAACTCATGATCGTCGGAAAGTCCGTCTAAATATTGCTGGAGGATGATGCTGGCGGCTTCGGCGTCGAGCATGTCGGCGCGACCGTGGCCGGCGCGGATTGCCGCCTTCGCCTCAACCGACGAATAGCGCTCGTCGATCCATGTCACCGGCAGATTGAAGCGGCCGTTCAGCTGATTGCCGAAGCGCTTTGCGAGTTGAGTCATTTCGTGCGGCACGCCGTCCGGGTGCATCGGCAGGCCGACTATCAGCGCATCCGGCTTCCACTCGGCGATCAGCTTGCCGACTTCCTCGAAACGGTATTCGCGGCTGCGGTTCTGCACGATCACGAGCGGCCGCGCGCTGCGCGTGAGCGAATTGCCGACCGCTACGCCGATCCGTTTTTCACCATAGTCGAACGCAAGCAGCGTCGCCTCGCGTCCGGTCGGCAGACTCATGCGTCACCTTTCATCCGATTTGCTCCGAGAAACCCCGTCCCTCAAGGGCGGGGAGTGAAAGTAGCGCAGCCGCGAGGCTGCTTCTCCAGATTTTCAATCTCACACAAACACATGATATTGTGTGAAGAATGGACATTAAGCGTGCATACCGATTCCGGTTCTACCCGACGCCCGAGCAAGAAGCGATTCTTGCCAGGACGTTTGGGTGCGCGCGTTTTGCCTATAACCACATGCTTCGGTTGCGTACCGATGCGTGGTATCAGCGTCAGGAACGAGTCGGATATCACGAAACCTCCGCAGCGCTCACGGCGCTCAAGAAAACACCCGAGCACGCATGGCTGAACGAAGTCAGTTCGGTTCCAGTGCAGCAGGCCCTGCGCCACTTGCAAACGGCATTTGCGAACTTCTTCGCCAAGCGCGCGAAGTATCCGAATTTCAGGCGCAAGGACGGCGCGCAGTCTGCCGAGTACACGACGAGCGCTTTCAAGTGGGATGGTGCGTCATTGAAACTCGCGAAGATGGATGCGCCGCTTGCGATTCGATGGTCACGCACTATCCCGAAGGGAGCGAAGCTAACGACCGTCACGATGTCGAAAGACGCATCGGGCAGATACCATGTCTCGATGCTGTGCGATGACGCAGTAAGCGCGAAACCAGAGGTATCCGGCAAAGTTGGCATCGACTTAGGTCTGACGCACTTCGCCATCCTTTCTACCGGCGAGAAGATCGCGGCCCCTAACACGTTCCGAAAGAACGAGGCCAAGCTCGCCAGGCTGCAACGGCGACTAGTGAAGAAGCAAAAGGGTTCCGCCAATCGCATGAAGGCGAAGCTCAAAGTTGCACGAATGCATGCCAGGACGGCAGATTCCCGAAGGGACTTCCTGCACAAACTTTCGAGCCGGCTGATAAACGAAAACCAAGTGATCGCCATCGAAAGCCTTGCCGTCAGCAACATGCAGAAGAACCGTTGCCTTGCAAAGTCGATTAGCGATGCAAGCTGGTCCGAGTTCACCCGGCAACTAGAGTACAAAGCGCAGTGGTACGTACGCACGTTGGTCGGCATCGACAGGTGGTACCCGTCAAGCAAACGATGCAGCGATTGCGGACATACAGTGGGCAAGATGCCGCTGAATATCCGCGCATGGACCTGCCCGGAATGCGGCAGCATCCATGATCGCGACATCAACGCTGCGCGCAATGTTTTGGCCGCCGGACTGGCGGCGTCAGCCCATGGAGAAAGCGTAAGTCCCATGTCTCTTTGAGATGAAGTTGGGTTGCCGTCTGTGAAGTGGGAATCCCCTTCCTTTAGGGAGGGGAGCAGTCAAGCGTGACCTGCTTCGCCCGACAGCATCGACAGCGAAACGCCGAGCAACGCGAGTGCGGCTTCGAAACGCTCTTCAGCGGGCACGTCGAAGACGATTTTCGGGTCGGCTTCAACCGTGAGCCAGCCGTTCTTCGAAATCTCTTCTTCGAGCTGGCCCGCGCCCCAGCCGGCGTGGCCGAGCGTGAGCAGGAAACGTTCCGGGCCGGTGCCGCCTGCGACGGCTTCGAGCACGTCTTTCGAGGTGGTCATTTCGAGCCCGCCGGGCACCGACATCGACGACGTGTAGGTATTGCCGTCTTTCGGATCGTGCAGCACGAAGCCGCGCTCGGTTTGCACCGGGCCGCCGAAATACACGGGCACATGCAGAAGGGGTTCGATCTCGAGTTTGAGATCGATGCGGCTGAAGAGCGCTTCAAGGTCGATATCGGTCGGCCGGTTGATCACGAGGCCGAGCGCGCCGCGCTCACTGTGATCGCAAAGGTAGACCACCGTTCCTGAAAACGTGGGATCGGCCATGTTCGGCATGGCGATCAGGAACTGGTTGGTCAGATTGATGCGATCGGTACTCTTGGACATAGTTCGGATTTTAGCAAAGACGGTGCAGGATGGCGGGCTTTGAGCGCGGGACCGCGAGCCATCGACGGCGATTCAAGTTGCACTCTATCACGCACGCAGGCCTAGGCCAGGTGTGCGATGGAGGTGTTTTCGACGCGCATGCTGCTCGTCTTGAGGTTCTTCCCGGCTCCTCCGCATTCCTGCGTGCTACCGATGCGCTCCGGGGCGCCGCACGCGCCATGCGGATGCGGTTCAGGGCCCGCCCTGCTCGATCGCCCGCGTCAACGCGGCCAGCGCCGCGGCGCTGCCTGGCGGCGCCACGCCAGCGGCCACCTTGTGCAACATCGCGCGCAATGCTTCAGCGGTTTGCTCGAGCGTCCTCGCCGCCGGCGCACCGACGATCACATGCGAGCGCACCGCCGGCGTCGACACGCCAGCATGCGCGCGACGGCGCCACGCGAGCCCCAGCGCATCGGCCACCAGCGCCACGTGGCCGAGGCCCAGCGCGCAGGCAGCGGCGCCGAGCCGGTAGGCGGCGTCGCCTGCTTGCAGCGCTTCGCTCGGATCGGCTTTCTCGGGCTGGTCCGCGGCGCGGGCGTGCTCGGTCAAAGCGGAGATCGATGCATCCGCCGTTTGCAGAAAATCTTCGTAGGCGTGCGCGTTAACGGTCAGCACGCCCAGTTCGCGCGTCAGCATGGCGCGTGCGGCGGTAAACGCCTGCGCCTGCGCGGCACCTGCTTCCCAGAGCATTTCCGATGCCTGGGTGCCGGCGACGTGCCAATCGACCGTCAAGCCGTAGTCATGCAGCACCTCGACCTGATCGGCGTCTTCCGCCGCGGCGCCGAATAGCGCGTAATCGCGCCACAACAGTGCAAGCGTCGCGCGCACCAGCGAGCGCGGCGCGCGCTGGATGCCGCGCGCATGATCGGCTAGCGCCAGATTGCAGCGGGCGTAGAAACGCCGCGCGTCGGTGTCTCCGGTGGCACGGCCGCCGACGCGCAACGCCTTGGCGCACGCTTTCGCGAGCCGCCAGAAATCGTAGGGATCAGGGCCGGTGAGTTCGGTGAGGCAGGCGTCCAGTTCGTCGAGCGCGGCGTTCGTGGCGGCGAGCGCCGCGCCGCTGTTATCGGGATGCGAGCGCAACACCGGCAGCAACGCCCGCTCGTAGCGCGCGCGCAAATGGGCCAGCTGATCGGCGGACTGGGCATGCAGCGACACCGGCGGCACCGGGCGTGCGGCCAGCGCGAGGTCTTCGAAGGCAACCGTGGAACCGGGCGTGTGCTGCGATAGATGCGCGCCGAGCGCGCGATAGTGGGTAAACAGTGTTGGCGAACAGGACAGTTCGCGCAGATTGTGACGCTCGAGGGCCGCGCGGAAATCGTTCAGCGCCGCACCGAATGCAGGCCGCGCGCTGTCGGCGTCTGCTGGATGGCCCGATGCCAGCGGCGACACCAGCACCAGCGCGCCTGCGAAACGCTGCGCGCCGAGCCAGCCGGCTTCGCGCAAGGCGTGCGACGCGCGCAGCAACGCTGCGGTGCTCTCGCCGTGCTGCTCGAACGCTAGCAGCGCCTCTGCCAGCGCGAGCTCGGCGGAACGGACAGCGCCGCCGCGTGGATTCGGCAATGCATCGAAGGAATCGGGTGCAGCGGATCGAAGAGTCATGGGCAGGCGACACGAAGCTGACGGGCCGTCGCGAGCGCCGCGCACCGATTAACCGGCTAGCGCGCGAAGTGGCGACAGAACAATGACAGACTACCGCTGCGACACGGCACAATCGAGAACCTCAGATCTGGACCATCTCGAAGTCTTCTTTGCGCGCCCCGCATTCGGGACACGTCCAGTTGATCGGCACGTCCTCCCAGCGCGTGCCCGGCGCAATGCCTTCGTCCGGCAAACCGGCTTCTTCGTCGTAAATCCAGCCGCAAATCAGGCACATCCAGCTTTGATATTCCATTCTTGTGTCGCGTCTTAGAGTCCATTGAAACGGGAGCCATGATGGTACCGTGTTGCCGCCCCAATGCCTAGCAACCAGAAACGCATACTCTAGCGTGCGGCGGCTTTGGCTATGCCGGTCGAGCCGGCTTGCATGAGGGTTGCGGCGTCATGCCGCTGCTGGCACGCGGCTGGCTTTAGGCCGGCGGCCCGAGGATGCGAAAAAACGCCCCCGCGACGCATTAGGCCGCATAATTGAGCCGATTGCGCACCGGTTGCGCTTAAATACACGTTCCCTTTAGTCAATTTTCATGCCCAGCGACACGCCTCCGATCGTCCTCACCTTCGGCCTTTCCGATCCCACCGGCGGCTCCGGCCTGCAAGCCGACCTGATGACACTCGCCAGCATGGGATGTCACGGTGTCACGGTGCTCACCGGCTATACGGTGCGCGACTCGGCCAGCTGCGATGAGGTCACCGGACTCGACCCGGAAGTGGTCGCGACCCAGGCGCGGATGCTGCTCGAAGACATGCCGATCGCCGCGTTCAAGGTCGGTGCGTGCACGCGCGCGGAAGTGGTGAGCGCGATCGCCGAGGTGGTCGCCGATTACGACGACATCCCGCTGATACTCGCACCCGACTTCACGCTCGACGACGAACACGTGCTCGCCGCCGACGAACTGCGCGAAGCGATCGCCGATCTGCTCGCGCCGCAAACCACGCTGCTGGTCGCCGACCACACCACGCTGCTCGCTCTCGCCCAACCGGACGGCGACGCCGAAGCGCCGAGTCTCGATGCGGCGATCTCGCATCTGCTGTCGCAAGGCTGCGAATACATTCTGTCGACGGAAACCGGCACGCATCGGCTCGTCAATACGTTGTACAGCGAAGACGGCCAATTGCGTCAGGATATGTGGGACCGCGGCAGCCATCGCATCATGGGCATTACCGATACGCTGGGCGCGGCGATTGCCGCTTTGCTGGCCAATGGTCAGGACCCGGCCGAAGCGGTGCGCGAGGCGCAGGAATATCTGTATCAGGCGGTGCGCAACGCTTTCAGGCCTGGCATGGGCGCGTATCTGCCGGATCGGTTCTTCTGGGCACGCAGCAGCGATGACGAAACGCCGCCGACGGCCGGCAAGGATGTGGCGCCGGGCGAAGCGCGGCATTGAGCATTGAGGCGTCCTTCAGCGCGCCTGCCAGGCAAATAGCAGGCGCCCGTAAAAAAACCCGCATTTCTGCGGGTTTTTTCTTTTGGGAAGCACGCCTTGCGGCGCGCTTCCCCATGTGTTTCCAACGAGCCTCGCGAGCGAGGCCCACCGAAATTACATGTCCATGCCCATGCCGCCCATGCCGCCGGGCATGCCGCCGCCCATCGGAGCATCTTCCTTCGGCAGTTCGCACACAGCTGCGTCGGTGGTCAACAGCAGGCCTGCGACCGAAGCTGCGTTTTGCAGCGCCGTGCGCGTCACCTTCGTCGGGTCCACGACACCTGCGTCAACCAGGTCGACGTACTCGCCGGTTGCCGCGTTGTAGCCGAAGTTGCCCTTGCCGGCTGCAACTGCTGCCACCACGACGCTGGCCTCTTCGCCGCCGTTCGTGACGATCTGGCGCAGCGGCTCTTCCATCGCGCGCAGCACGATCTTGATACCTGCGTCCTGATCGGCGTTAGCGCCCTTCAGGCCGGCGATTGCCGTACGTGCGCGGATCAGTGCGACGCCGCCGCCAGCAACGATGCCTTCTTCCACAGCTGCGCGCGTTGCGTGCAGTGCGTCTTCGACACGTGCCTTCTTTTCCTTCATTTCGACTTCGGTCGCAGCGCCGACCTTGATCACTGCAACACCGCCTGCCAGCTTGGCAACGCGCTCTTGCAGCTTTTCACGGTCGTAGTCCGACGTAGCTTCTTCGATTTGCGTGCGAACTTGCTTCACACGTGCTTCGATGTTTGCAGCTTCGCCAGCGCCGTCGATGATCGTGGTATTTTCCTTGCCCACTTCGATACGCTTCGCCTGGCCCAGTTCAGCCAGCGTTGCCTTTTCGAGCGTCAGGCCGGTTTCTTCAGCGATGACTTGACCGCCGGTCAGGATCGCGATGTCTTCCAGCATGGCCTTACGGCGATCGCCGAAGCCCGGAGCCTTCACAGCCACCGTCTTCAGGATGCCGCGGATGTTGTTCACCACCAGCGTAGCCAGCGCTTCGCCTTCGACGTCTTCCGCGATGATCAGCAGCGGACGGCCAGCCTTGGCGACCTGTTCCAGTACCGGCAGCAGATCGCGGATGTTCGACACCTTCTTGTCGTGCAGCAGCACGAACGGGTTCTCGAGCACGGCAACTTGCTTGTCCGGGTTGTTGATGAAGTACGGCGACAGATAGCCGCGGTCGAATTGCATACCTTCGACAACGTCCAGTTCGTCTTGCAACGACTTGCCGTCTTCAACCGTGATCACGCCTTCCTTGCCGACCTTGTCCATCGCTTCAGCGATACGGTCGCCGATCGACGAATCGCTGTTCGCCGAGATCGCGCCGACTTGAGCGATTTCCTTGTTGGTCGTGCACGGCTTGCTGATCTTGCGCAGTTCTTCGATAGCGGCCGTCACAGCCTTGTCGATACCGCGCTTCAGATCCATCGGGTTCATGCCCGATGCAACATACTTCATGCCTTCGCGAACGATCGACTGAGCCAGAACCGTTGCGGTCGTGGTGCCGTCGCCTGCGTTGTCGCTGGTCTTGGAAGCCACTTCCTTGACCATTTGTGCGCCCATGTTCTGGAGCTTGTCTTTCAGTTCGATTTCTTTTGCGACCGAAACACCATCCTTGGTGACCGTCGGGCCGCCGAAGCTGCGTTCCAGGACCACATTGCGACCCTTCGGGCCCAGCGTGACCTTCACAGCGTTCGCGAGGATGTTCACGCCTTCAACCATCTTGGCACGGGCGGAATCACCGAATACGACGTCTTTAGCTGCCATCTTCTAACTCCTTGAATTCTTGGGATATAACCGGGGAAGTAGCGCTTGGCGCTTACTTCTGCACCACGGCCATGATGTCTTCTTCGCGCATCACCAGCAGTTCGTTGCCGTCGACCTTGACGGTCTGGCCTGCGTACTTGCCGAACAGGACGCGGTCACCAACCTTCACGTCGAGCGCGATTTGTGCGCCCTTGTCGTCACGCTTGCCCGGGCCGACTGCCAGAATTTCGCCTTGATCCGGCTTTTCTGCTGCGGCTTCGGGGATCACGATGCCCGACGCGGTCTTGGTTTCTTGATCCAGACGTTTGACGATCACGCGATCATGCAAAGGACGAAGGTTCATACATACTCCTCTCTTGATTGAGACTGAAGAACGCTGAGAAAACCCAGTTGGCTAAGCCAACCGGCGATGTTGTTAGCACTCTCGTGCAGCGAGTGCTAATTATATGGACGCGCGGTGACAAATTCAAGAAGGGATGTGGGGCTGGTGGCAGCGGTTTTCGCGACTTCAGGGAAAACCCTATCATTCCGTCGCTGACATAAGGCCGCCCAGATCACGTCGACGGTCAATGGGCAGCCCATCGTCGATCGCAATCCCGTGCCGCCGCCGTCTTGTGTTGCGAGAGTACCGCAAGGCGGCTCGGGCACGGCGATTGCTGCACATGCAGCTGACGCCGCCCCTGTCGCTCCACTACCGTACTTTTGCGTTCCAATGCGTCTACTTTTCGTCATCGGCAACCTGAGCGACTATCACGTTCCTCGATACGAGGCGCTGGCAAAACTTGCAGCCGCCCGCGGGCATCAAGTTTCGCTCGTCGAAGTATTCGGAAAATCCGGCGTTTATCGCTTTCCACAAGAGCGCCGCGCCGCATTCTTTCAGGGCTCGCCGGCGAACGCCGTCACGTTGGTCGAAGATGCCGGCGAGGCGGATCGTCAATGGTCGCGCGTCGGCACTGGATTACTCACGGCGCTACGTCGATTCGAGCCCGATGTCGCCGTAACGCTTGGCTACAACACGTACTATTCGATCTTCCTGTTGCTGCTAAAGGGTCTGACAAAACGCTTCCCACTGATCTACATGTCGGACTCGAAAGCCGATGACGGTAAGCGATACGCGCTCAAGGAACGCTTGAAGCGGGTGCTCGTCTCGGAATTCGACGCGGCCTTGGTCGCCGGCGAGAGACACCGCGCTTACGCGCAATCGCTGGGTATTCCGATGACTCGATCGCGAATCGGCTTCGACGTGATCGACGTCGATTATTTTTCGGCCGCCTCCCGTGCGGCCCTGGCGAGCGCGTCGACGCTTCGAGGCAGCTTCGGCCTTCCTGCGCGCTACATGGTTTGCGTCAGCCGGTTCGTCAAGCGCAAGAATATCGATCTGCTGATCGAGGCCTTCTGGCGCTCAGGCGTGCATGCAGCGGGACTCTCTCTCGTGCTGGTGGGACAAGGCCCATGCAGCGCAGAAATCCGCAAGGCAATCGCTCAGCGGGACATGAACGATCGCGTAAAGATACTCGGTTGCGTCGCGAACCGGGACATGCCGGCCATCTATTCGCTTGCGGAGTTTGCCGTGCTCGCGAGCGCGTTCGATCAGTGGGGACTTTGCATTAGCGAGGCGTTCGCCGCCGGCAAGCCCGCGATCGTGACCCGCACCTGCGGCGTGGCAAACGAACTGGTGCTGGACGGTATAAACGGCTTCATCGTCGAGCCGGGCGACGTCCCGGCTTTGGCGGACCGGATCGCGCGACTGGCCGCGGATGACGCGTTGCGCGAGCGATTCTCGCAGAATGCCGCATCGTCGATCCGTCGCTGGACGCCCATGCTCTTCGCGACGAACGTCCTCGGCCTCGCCGAGTCGCTTGCCGGAGCAGCGACGTGCGCTCGCACGCCGGCGTAGAGACAGGGAAGATGCGGCTTTCAGTTCAGCGCTCACAAGTAAGGCGCAAAAGATTCGCCCGCTTTTGCCGCAACTGTGCGCTTGAGCGTTCTCGCGACCGAGTACACCATGCCCGAGAGTTCGACCCCGAGCCGTTGCTTGAGCGATCCACCGAAGCCGTTCAGGAAATTGAAGGTGGAGACACAGGAAAAGCCGTCGAAATCAAACGTGAGATGGCGGTTGATCGCATCCTGGATTGCCGTCCAAAGCAGGAGACTGATCGCTCCATTGTGCGAGCCCTGTGCGCGCGTCGACAGCAGGAAGTACATCGTCTCACGATCCCAGACGAGACCGATAGCGCCAGCCAACCGCCCGCCGCGATCATAAGCGCCGAGCAGACAACCGGCCCGGTGCTCGACAAACGCACGTATGAGTGCCTCCATTACGGCGATTCCGTAGGCGTTCTCGCGCGATTGCGACGCGAGATTCGCTTCATAGAAGTTCAGGAATTGCTTCGGTGCCTCAATCGGCGCGACTTTCAGCGTTTCAGCGGCGCTGCGGATCACGTTTCGTGTCTTGCAGTGCATGCGTGCCCACAGGTCGGCTGTGTTGCAAAGCGGCGAGACCTGAAACGTGTACCGGGCGGAAACCGTGAAGCCGTGCAACGCGAAGGCGAGCGCGTCTTGCACGTGATAGTCGAACACCTGAAAGAAGCTGTCGACACGAGGCAGCTGTTCAATGATTTGCGACGTAACATGCAGCCGGTGACGAAATTCGTGTGCGGGCTCGAGTCCCATCGGCTTGATGACGGGTCCCAGCGTCCGCGTCAGAGGCGGCAGGCGTGAGACGCGCCAGATCCCCTTGTGGGCGACGTAATAAGGCATCTCGCCCAGCAACTGGTTGCCGTGCACGACGCTCGCCTTTCCCCAGTGGCCACCGGTCGCGACGTCGAGCCACCAGGGCTCATGAAATATCGAAATGGGCGTCGAACACTCGGAGCGCAGCGATGCGTCCGCTCCCGTCGACACGACGGTCCGAGCGCGGATCGGGGAATCCATTACTACCTGCTCGTCATATACGCTCATCGACGTCCCACCTGCGCGCGGCTCTCGACTCGGTAATAGAGCACCGCAAGCCGCATGCCGGACGGCATGCGCAATCCGTGGCGCAGTTCCGCGATTCATGGGTACGACTATTGCTCGCAAAAGTGGGTAATGCTTGCACGCAAGTCTTACAAACCAAGCACGCCGGGATCATTGTCCGGAGCCCGGGAATTGCAAGTCGGTTAGCCGAAAATCAAAGGTAGGAGAAATGATATGAACAAGCCAGGGCTTCTCTTGCCGGGAGCGCCGGCAGTGAAATGGACGAGCCCATGGACGGAAGCGCCGCTCACGAACGAAGTTCGGGAAATTGAATCTCTCGCGACGTTGACGTCATTGCGCGAAGCGTGGCGCGCGCTCTCTGCCAATGCCGACGACTGTCCTGGGCATATGACATTCGAGTATTGCGAGCTAGCTGCATCGCATGCATTGGCAAAAGGTGAAAGCGTCAGTGTGGCGATGGTGTACGGCGATCGGTCGTTGCTCGCGTTGTGGCCCGTTTCGGTCGTCCGGCGTGGTCTCGTGCGGGTTGCGAGGGGGCTGACCTGCGGGACCGGCGAAGAGTACGGGCAACCGCTCGTCAGAGCCGGCGCAAACCGCGCCGTCTACGCCGCTGCAGTCGCAGCGATCAGGCAGGTCGATGCGGACATTCTGGAGATCCCGCTCGTGCGTCGCGGCAGCGTGTTGCAGGAGGCGCTCGATGCCCTTCCGCAGTCCTGGGTGCTCGCGCGGGTGCCTGCACGGTGGCGTGTCCTGCCCGGGTTTTCGATCGTGCTGCGAGACGTTCCGCGGTGGAGCGACTTCGTATCGACGCTGCCGAAGTCGCTTCGCAGCACCTTGCGATATCGGCACAAACGGCTCGAAGCACAAGGCCACCCTGAATTCGGCTGGTGTCGAACGGTATCGGACGCCGTCGCGGTTCTAAGCTGGCTATTCGACATGAAACGCCGTTGGGCCGCGCGTCGCGGCGTGAGCGTTTCCTACTTGAGGGACGCTCGAGTGCGGGATTTCTTTATCGAACTGGCGCGGCGCACGGATCTCTCGACGGTTCCGCTCGTCGCCTTCGTGAAGGTGGAAGGCGTTCCTGTCGCCGCGTCGGTCAACCTGGTGGGGTCCCGCACCGTCGAAGGGTTCGTAACGACATACGACGAGGCATTTGCCAGGTGTTCGGTCGGCGCCCTGCTTGCGGAGTTCCTCGTTAAATGGTCTCACGCCAACGGTCGCGATTTCGATTTTCGTCCCCTCTACGCCGAATACAAAGCGAACTGGGCGAATCGGCGCACATGGCACGAAACACACGTCGTCATGCTTCGCACGCGAGGGCGTCTGGCAGAATTTTCATTGTTGTTCGGGCAACTCCTTCGGGTGCAGCGAAAGTGCTCGGAATTCGCGGTTCGTTTGCTCAAGGGCACGCATGGAGCTTAAAAAAACCCGGCACTGAACTCCACGCCTGGGGATATCCCCTACCAATTGCGTCGATCCGCACGCGAACTAACAAATATGTCCTGATTCGACTGAAGGATGGCGTTTATGCGCGCTATCCGGCACATTGCGTCGCCAAAGAGCGGTGTTACGCTGAACAGGCAGCCTGCGCGTTCGTGAGCCGCCTTTCAGCGGCGAGTTCGGCTGCCATGAGACATACCTGCGAAAAGCGGCGACTGGACAGCCCGAGATCGCCGAAACGTCGCTGTGGGAGCGTCTGCGATGGGACACAGAATAACGATCGGTTTAATGCTGCTGTTGTTAAGCAGTGCTGCTCAGGCGTGGATGCCGGCGATATATCCGATTCGAAGTCAGAGCCCGTACGAGCGCAGCATCGACACGGCGATGTGCTTTGCCACCGCCAACAAGCAGACGAAAATCAACATCGCCCACGAATCGCAAATTCCGCCGCGCGCGCCCCCGCCGTCGAAAACCTCGTCGACAGGTATCCCGTCGCGGCCGCCGTTGCCCCCTAGCAGCTTTTTAGCGACCCCAATGGGCGCGAGCATGCCTGCTGCTGCCGCGCCTGCCTTTGGGGCAAGCGCACCTGCTGCGGCCACGGCAACGAACAAGGCAGCGTCCGCAACGACTGCGGCATCGGCAACGACTGCGACGACTGCGGCATCCGCCACGACCGCAGCGACTGCAGCATCCGCAACGACTGCGGCATCGTCGGCCAGCGCCGGTACCAGCGCCTCGGCGACGGCGGCGGCCAGTGCGCCACAGACGGCCCAAGGGCCCGAAGTGACGCTGCCGCCGTTGCCGGCGCGCGAACCACCGATGACGCGGTACTGGGCGGCATATGGGGCATGCATGCAAGCGCGGGGTTACGTCGTGATGCAGTAATCCCTTTTGCAGCCCCCTTGTCGTGCCCTGTTCTGTGCCTTGTTATTTTTGACCGCGGCGCCGGCAGTCGACGCCCGTTTGCGACATGGCAATGCTTAGCGACATCAAGTCCGATCAGCATGAGTTCCCCCGATGCGCGCACTGCGGTGCAGCGCTAGCCGGACGCTTCGCGCCCTGCCCTGCGTGCCATGCGCGCCCAATCGATTCGCTCGCCGTGCGCCCGGCGCCTGCGTCGTCCACCAAGGTCGCATTGGCCCCGACCCAATCGTTGCCTGTCACGCGGCAACCGCTGCCGAAGCCGTGGCATGCCTCCTCGAGAGCCGTAAGCGATTCGTTCTATCTGACCTGCGAGCCAACCACCACCGCTCCCAGCCATCGAAGATTGCTCCGCTCCGCGGCCCTTGGATTGCTGTCTCTCGTACTGGCATTCGTCGCGTATCTCGGCTTCATCAGACAGCGCAGCGACTCGGACACCAGCGCCCCTGTGGTATCCGGCAGAGTGACGACCCAGAAAATCAAGCCGCCTGCGGCCACTGCCGCCATTGCACAGCGGCCCGCCGCCGTGTCGCCGCCTGTTGCCGCGCCGCCCGTTCCACGTCACGCGGCAGCGACAGTGAGAGCGGCAGCGCCCGACGTGAAGCGCACCGCAAGCAACAATCCGGACAAACCTCGTGTCGACGTTTCGAAGCACCTCCGCGCCGCTCACGCCGACCTGCAACAGAGCAATTTGTCGGCGACCAAAGCAAGGCTCAAAGCAGCCATCGCCGCGCAACCGGACAACCTCGACGCGTTACGCATGCGCTCCGCCCTGAGCGAGCGCGAACAGCAGCGCGACGCGCTGCTCAGCATCGCGCGCGGCTGCAAATACATCGAGCAATGGGCATGTGTGCGGCTCAACGCCGGCACCGCGCTGCTAGTCGACTCGAGTAGTGGAGAAGCGAGGCGCCTCGTCGAGCATGCAATGCGGGAGCCGGAATTCACGAGCGCGCCGCCGGCCGATCCCGCGCCTGCCCCGCCGCACGAGGAAAGCAACCCGGCAACCCACCATTGAGCCGTCATCGATCGATACGCGGACAGGGAGGACCGCGACCGGCCGCACAAACTCAAACAAACCACCAAGACTACTGAGCCGGCACGGCAGGACACACTTGATGCGCAATCGCCCGGTAGCGGGCAGCGGTATCCCGGAGCGTCAGACCGGCGAGCGAGCGTTGCGCCCGCGCCTGTCCTAATGCGAGAACAATGGCGTCCGCGTAGCGCTTTGCATCGTCGGTCTCGACAAGCTGCGATGCGCCTCGGCAAGCCCTTGCGAGCGAAGGCCAACTAGGGCATACGCCTGGACGCCATCGCTGCGGAACTATCTGATGATTGGGTGTTCTGTACGGCGAACTCGTGGTGCGGGGCAAGCACCGGTACTTGGCCAACATCCATGATCCTGGCAAGGTCCATGATCTCGGCAAGGCGTTCCGCATAGTACTCGGGCAAGTATTCGCTGACCTCGTACCTTCTTTCAGGGTTCGAAAGATGGGTGGCCAGTTCTGCAAGCGCCAGCTTCAAACTATCCGGACCTGTGCTGAATTTGATCTTATTGCCGA
This sequence comes from Paraburkholderia sp. SIMBA_030, assembly GCF_046535245.1. Lineage (NCBI taxonomy): Bacteria > Pseudomonadati > Pseudomonadota > Betaproteobacteria > Burkholderiales > Burkholderiaceae > Paraburkholderia > Paraburkholderia sp. SIMBA_030. The sequence goes on along the minus strand of NZ_JAWRXB010000007.1, from coordinate 259,493 downwards.
CCGCATCCGCTGTCGTGGCCATGCTGCCGCCATCGCGAACGAGCGCAGGCAAGCCGAGCATCGCAGCCTCGATGACGATGAGCGGCGCGTTTTCCGCACACACCGACGGCACGATGACCGCATCGGCGAAACGCTGAATTTCCGCGAACAACCGCTCCTGCGGCAAGCTGCCGAAAAAAATCACCTTGCCTCGCTCGATGAGTGACGCGAAGCGTTGCTCGATGACTGCGCGCTCTGGACCCTCGCCATACACACCGATCGACTCGATATGCCTGAAGTCCGCCGCTTGCGCGAGCTCGATGAATTGCCGAAGACCTTTTTCCTGCGCGAGTCTCCCAGCGAATGCGAGGTTGAAGCGCTCTTTGCCACGGATAGGCGACGGAATCAGCGCAGCGGGCACGGAGGACGGATTATGCAGGATCACCGTATTGGCAATACCGCATCGGTTCAGTGCCTCCTGCATGTACGCACTGGGGCAAAGTATCTGATCGAATACGCGCGACGGTTGGCATGCCGCTCGCACGACATGCCAGTATGTCTTCGTCATGAGGTCGTGCATCAAGCCTTTCGGCGACGAACGAAGCTTGAGCGCTGCGCGGGTACTCAACGCTTCTAGCGGGAGAATCTCGGGCCGCCCCTTTTTGAAGTATTGCAGCGCGGGGTTGTAATAGACGAGATGGTAGTCGTGGCACGTATGGTACGTGCGGTATCCGAGACTGCGCTTATGACGCGCGATAACACCCAGTACCGAAGGCGAGAGCGCGTTATGGTAGTTGTGTACCAGCACGCGATGCGGCTTGAACCTGAGAATGGTGTTCTCGAGCGCGCGAGCCGCGGCAGGATTCCATATTCGGGACTTCATAGAAGTTTGCATGACGAAACGACTGTCGTCGAAGCATTCGACATCGACCCCGGATAAAGTACTCAGGAGCCGGGCGGATTGTTCATAGACAATCTCCGCGCCGCCCTTGTGCAGGAAATCGTTGATCAGCAAGACCCTGCAGCGCTGCATGTCCCCCGCTCCTTTTTTGTTGCACAATGCGATCAAGCAAAACGCGGGAGGTAAGAACTGGAAATATTCCCCTCGGCAGATACTAGCGCGTCTTTTTCGACGGTTATGTTTGCCACTGCACGGAGCAAGAGTGCGGTGCAATCTCAGAACTGAGGAAACTGTCCCTTCCATCCGCCACCTTTCTTCAGATAATGAAGAAACAGCGGAATGCCCGTTAATTGCGCCGCGAATCGCCGCGTCGACGCATCATCGTCAATGATGATCGTGCGCAGTCGAAACGGATCGCTGCGATGATCGCTCCAGCCGACATCGCATGTGCGCGCACTCTTGTATCCCGCCGCCGCCACGAAGCAGACTTCCCGATCGCCATAGTTTCCGTTCGGGTAGGCAAAGTGTTCGCAGGCATCGCGCAGCAGTGTTTCAATTTCATGCTTGCTGGTGCCAATTTCGTCTGCACATTCGCTATCGCTGCAGCGCGTCAGCACGGGATGAAATCGCGTATGCGCCTGAAAGTCCACGTGCGCACGCATAGCTTCTATCTGATCGGTGCTCAGGCCGGTCGCCCTATCGTCCGCGTCCTGATGGTAGCCATGTGCCGCGAGCTCGGCAAGGCGTTCCGTATTCGTCATTCGCTTCAGCCGTTCATGGCCTGCCTCCAGTGACCCTGGATGTAGCCACCAATGACTACGCGAACGGCCGACGATGCTGCTGCAAAGGAAGATCGTCGGCCGCACCTGGTGCTTAATGAAGACGGGCAATAATTTTGCGTTGCCCACATGTCCGTCGTCGAAAGTAATGGCCGCGCGCGGACGCCCTCGGCTGGGCACGGTGACGTCTGTCAGCGGCACCAGTTCACATATGTTCCGAAGGTAAGTGAGATGCCGGTCGAGAGTCGCCGGATCAGGGTCGTGATAGAGCAGGATGGCTACCCGGTCGCGCCATAACCATGCGCGCGTTGCTCGGGCAATGCCCGTCCGCACGACAAGTGCTGCAAGGACTTCCTTAATTAAGGCCCTACCCCGATTCATCTCGCTTCTCCGCTTTTGCGCGTTTCTAAGATGGTGTGCTGCGATAGCCGCGTCTCGGCTCGTGTTGAATTAGAAGAACAATTAAAGATCAGGCTGACATCCTCAAAGGATGCTGCTGTCGCTCGTTCGCTCAAGTATGCGGCCTTCGGCAGAAGACCACGCGTCAGCCGTAGCGCCCGCTTGCAACGAACCGGCGATATGTCGAGCCACACAGGGCGCAGCATGTCTCGCCCCGTAGACAAAACGCATCACCGGCCCGAAGCTGTGCGCGGAGGCCGGACCGATCACATAGAGGCCACGGACCTTCGTTTCAAAGTTGGATGTAAGTTCGGGTAGTCCGCCGTCGGCCGAAATCGTGTCCAGGATTTCTTTCGATAGAAACTTGTGCTGCCTTATATCAGTTGTGAAGCCCGTCGCGGCGATGACGTGGTCAGCAGCGACGGATGATTCCCTGCCCTCCCTTATCACACGCAGCACCACCCGATCGTTCTCGACGGCGGCCGAGCAGACTTCAGTTTCAAACGAGATCTTCACCTTGCCGACGACGCGATCGCGCAACCACCAGGCGCCGGACGCGCCGAACGACTTCTCCATGATCTGTTTGCGGCGCCTGTGATCGAGCATGTGAAACAGCTGCGGATAGTCCGACAGCAAGACTGAGCGCCAGCCCCGTCCCAAACCAGCATCGGGACGCGCCAGCCTCGACAGAATGCCGCGCGAAGTTTGCGGTCTCGGATGCCATATCACGTCCGCTTCTCGCATGATCAGATGAACACTCGATCCTTGTTCATGCAGCAGCGCCGCGAGGCCCAGTGCGGACTGTCCACCGCCGACAATCACGATGTCTTTGCCTCGCGCCCATGCGAGGTCACCGTATAGCGCCGAATGAGAGGCATAGCGTTCGGGCAGGCCTTGCAGTACGGCGGGCGTTTGCGCGAAGTCTTTGAGTCCCAATGCGATTACCACTTTGCGTGCGTTGAGTGAGCGGCCGTCGCTCAGCGCCAATTGAAAATGTCCGCCGATGTATCGCACTTTGGCGACATCGACCGCCTGGATATCTCCGACGAGTTTCGACTGAAACCAGAGCGCGTAATCCACGAACGTCTCGAGCGGCAGTTCCATGCCCATCGGCTGATAGCGCATACCCTTCTCACGGTAATAATCCTCGAGCGTAAATCCGCGCTGCGGCGCATGGAGGTTCGAAGCGAACGCCTCGGAACGTAGAAGCATGCCGGGGGGCATGTAGTTGATCCACGCGTCCATTGGCTGTCCAAGAATCTGATGCGGCACGCTCGCGGCTCTCAGGTGCGCGGACAAAGAGAATCCATATGGCCCTGCGCCAATGATTGCGGTGTCGGTCAAAGACATTGAACATCTCCATCCTGAAATGGCATTCACAACTGACAGGCGCCCATGCCAGGGCGCGCGTTGCGACACGCACCTCGCGGTCAAACGCTAGCCCACACCAATCTCTTCGCTAACCTCTTAACTGCAGTGACTTGAATGCCCCGGTCACCTTCCTCCCACGCTTGATGCGCCGCAGCGGACTGACCAGGCAATAAAACTGCAACGCTGGAATGGGATCGCTCCAGCGAAAATATCCGTCGACAATTTTCGTACGCTCACGCAGCAGATGAGGTGGCGCGCGGTCGACTAACGTCGCCCGCCACGCGACCGGTACCCGGCACGTTCCCTCAGGCATGGCCGGCAATCCGAGTTCATGCCGGTAAGCGGCAAGCGGAATATTTACCCCGCACAGCGTGGCGATTTCTTCCTGCCAGTCCGTACGGCCAACCGTCGGCTCGACCATTACGAACTGCCGGTTATTGTCGTCCCACTTGTACTCGATGCTACCCATGCCCTCGAAGCCGGCACGCTCGGCGAACGCCAGCGTCAACGGCTCGAGCACTTCGCTCGCTTCAGGCGCTGCAACGCATACTGCGGTATTGCCGATGCTGGGCGGAGAACTGAGAATCTTACGCCCGGTAAAGACGCTGATCGCGCTCCCACCGTTCCCCCGATAAAACAGCGTGAAAAAAATATTGCTGTCGGCACCCTCGATCCACTCCTGCGCCACGATGCCGCCTGGCGTATCGAGCATAGCGCTAGCCTGCGCGCGCGCAGCGCTGAGAGAGCCGACGCGAACTGCGCGTTCTTTCTCGCCCCGCAATACATTGCGTTTATCGTCCGGCTTCAGCACGCACGGATAGCGTAATTCCGATAGATACTCAATGTCGGACAATTTCTCGATAATCACGGACCGTGGAACCGGAAAGTGGTGCTTCAGCGCGAAGTCATGAAAGCTCGCCTTGCTGGATAACATCTTGACGGTCGCATCCACCGGAAGCCGAAAACGAAACAAGCTGGAAAGCGCTTCGCGATACTCCGATACCGCGTGCACCGCTTCTTCTTCGGTCAATATAAGAATTGGCGGCTGTTTAAAGCTCTTGCCGAGTTCGATCATTTCATCGACGAAAGCTTTCCCGATCAGGCTTTTGATGAAATGAGCGCGCACGTACCGGGACCACATTCCGGCGCGGACGATTTTTGTATCGACCGCGATGACTGGAACATTTCCACGCGCGAGCGATCTCGCCACGCCGAGTCCATTGAGCGAGGCACCCACGACGACCGCCGCGATCTGATCAGAACCATATCGGTTCGCCATACTGTCGATTTCCTGATCGTCGGACGCACGTATGCCCGCGAAAACAGCGCCGGAAGTCGCGTGGCGGACAGTCTCGTCCGTATCGCAACTCGAGGTTTTGCTGCTCGACAACTCAATGTGGCATGCGGCGTTACGCATAGTGCACGGACGCACCATTGCTGGAAATTGGGAGGCTAATCCGGAAGGAAAAGCCGCGGTGCTGCCGACCTCGATCGGCAGCTGAGTTCGCGCTCACAAAGTAAAGCTAAGTCTTGCCGAAACGTGGCAGTGGCTCGTATTGCCGTGAAAGTTGTACGCGGTTCGCACTATACGCCACGAACCGGGGCCAATAGCAAATCAGATACGCAAGCGGAATAAAAGATGTGACGGACGTCGCGCTCACGGTCGCGCTGACGAGCAGAAAAATCAGCATGACGAAGCCGTCGCTTGCGGTAAACGCAATCACACCGAAAACAATCAACGCACTGAAGAGCCCCATTTCAGCGACCGTGGCCGGCAGCCCGGCGAACGGCACGCCAGAGTCTTCCATGTTCCCCTGGATCAAACGGATGTAGGGAAGATACTTGTAGTGCAAGATGATGTCCTTGGCGGTAATACCGCTGACAATATCCTCCAGCCGCGCATCGAACATGAACGCATAGCCGGCCAATCGGTGCCCGAATGTTTCAGAATCAAAGAAATCGTTGGATGCCAGATACACCGAAATAGCCGCCGTCACCACAGTATAGGCAATCAGGATCGTCAGCGGATGGACCGACCGCAGTTTGTCGCGCACGGGATAGAGCGCGGCGAAGAGAAAAAGCGACATCGACGACTTCGAGAAACTGATGAAGAGGCCGATGAGGTAAATAGCAATGACTTTCTTATTGGGTGAATCGCTGAGCAGATAAAGGAGAAACGACGCTACGAGCAACGAGGAGAAGAATCCCGCCTCGCGCGAGAATCCCGACACGCGAGCGAAGTAAAAAACCTCAAAGAAATTCGTATAGGTGCTGGTCGCGTAGTCCCCCCAGACCAGTTCCGCGAGATTCGTCGGTCCGAGCTGCATCGCGAGATCATGGTCCAAGTAGTACATCACAAACTGCACAATAGCAAACAGAACGTTGACGATCATCCATGGATGAAGGTAGCTGATGCGGCGCTCCATCGTGTACATCAGGTAGCCAATGCAAATGGCGATCGACAGGACCCGCACCGCGGCGGACGGTGATGTCAACGCGCTTGCCGACACCGCGATGAGCAATGGGCCGGCCCAACGACGAGCCGTACTGGAAAGGAACCGAATGAATTCCGGATCGAAAAACGGGACTACCAGATAAATGTATAAAGTGACCCCGCTTACCTGCGGATTCAGAATCACGCAGGTAAAAAACATGTAGAACAGCGCTGATATTAGTCTGCAGTACATTGTTTACCCAATGCAAGGATGCCCGAGAGGCAAGGTGCTTCCGCTTGCTTCGTCCAGTCATGCGGAACGTCCGCATTCCGTCGCTCCAGAACCGGGCGTGACGATCACAAGGCGCCGTACTGTTGCGAGTTGCCCTCCGCAGCATAGGCAGCCGCGTAGCCATAGCTGCGCTTTTCGCTGCGACGTCGTGGCATTGCATTGAAGATCATGCCGACCAGACGCGCGCCCGCGCGATCGAGACGTTGCGCCGTTTCCTCCAGTTCCCGTTCGCTCTGAGCGTTGGGACGCACCACGAGCACCGTCGATCCCGCGACGGAGGCGATCAGGTTCGCGTCGCTGACCGCCAGCACCGGTGGCGTATCGATGATGATCAAGTCATACAGCGTGCCAAGACGGTCGAGTAGTCGCTGCATGCGAGGTGTCGACAGCAACTGCGACGGGTTGCGCGGGAACCGACCGGCAGCGATGAACGAGAGACCATACACATCGGTGTTGCGAATCACGTGATCGACGTTGATCTGGCCAGCCAGCACTTCAGCGAGACCGCCTGCGCCGGTCTGCTTCAGAATGGCCGCCAATTGGCCTCGGCGCATGTCACCATCGATCAGCAATACCCGCTTTCCGGCCTGCGCATTGATGACCGCCAGATTCGACGATACAAAGCTTTTTCCAGTGCCGGGCGTGGCGCCCGTCACGACCAGCACATTATTGTCGGCATCCTGAATCTGCCGCTGCAAGGTCGCGTAGATGTCTCGCAGCGTTTCGAGCGGTATGTCATCGTACCCGTCTGTCGCGAGCAGGAAACGGCCGGCTCCGATCTCTGTGTCTGGCATAGGAGCGCCGTTGTGAGTCAGTCTGGCGGGCGCTCCAAGTATGCTTCTGGGCAAGTTCTGTCGTGCACTGTCGAAAAGGCTTCGCTTTGCCGAAGGAAAGGGAAAGTTCGAATCCAGTGCACGGTCCCGTCGAGCCTGCTCCTCACTGAACAGTACTTGACCGAAGACAGGCAGGTTCAGATGGATTTCGGTCGCCTTCGAATTCTCCAGCCCTGACGCCCAAAAGCGCCGAATAAACACATACTGCACCGCAAGCAACAGACTGCCCACGGCTCCCACGCCGATAACGAGGAGACGCTTGGGTTTCACCGGGTCCACGGGCAATAGCGCAGTGTCGATGATGTGCACATTCCCGAGCGTGCCGGCCTGTGTCACTGCCAGCTCGTTCGACTTGTTCACCATCGCAACGTAGATGTCCTCCGCAACCTTCACGTTCCGCTTCAGGTCGGCAGACTGGCGCTCGGAGGCGGGCAACTGATCGAAGCGAGCTTCGAACGCGCCCTTTGCGTTCTCAAGAAGTTGAAGCTGGGTGTCGACGGCCTGCACGTCACGCGAGTTCGGCGTGAAGTGAGTTTCCAGCCCTGCTTTTTGCACCTTGAGCATTGCGATCTGACGGTCGAATTCAATACTGCCCTGCAAGTAGGACGAGGCTTCGGTACCTGCCTGCATTGAACTCGATGCAGTCCTGTACTTGCTCAGTTCGGCCTCTGCGTTCTGCAGGTTCGCGTGAAGCTGCGGCAGCTCGCCGACGATGAACTCGCGCGTCTTGAGAGCCTCGGCGCGGTGCTGTGCGATATGGGCAGCGATATAACCTTGAGCGATGCCGTTGGCAATCGCCTGAGCCAGTTCCGGATCGGGGTTTTCATACACGATCTGTACGACGCCTGTCTCCTTGCCCGACTCGCTGACCTTCAACCGATGTAAGAGGCGTTCGATTGCCTTGACGTCGCTAAAGCGAACGACCGTGAATTGGGTTCCGGGACGCGCAACGAGTTGCTCCATTGTCAGCGTCACGCCATTGGCCGTGACCGGCATGCCGGGCGTGCCCTCGAGGAGCGTGCGCCGGCTCGGATCGGAGAGCCGGTAGCGGTTGCCTTCGAGGACGGTCAACGTCAGCGGTCGGTCTTCGAGCGTGGCAGGAACGGACAAAGACCCAATCGACACCTCTTCACCGCCCCACGCAAAGGACCGCAAGCCGAAAGGCGCGTGCATGGGCATACCGGGGGCGGCGAATTGCCGGGTAATTGCGCCGATAACCGGGATATGGTGCGGCGTGATCGACATGTCCTGCTTGAATTTCTTGATCACCGGTGCAAGCACGCTCCGGCTCTGGATGATCTGGATCTCCGCCTCGGTGGGCAGCGTGGATGGCACGGCCTGCTGCAGCGCCTTTGATGCTTCACCGAGTGCGTTGGGCTCAGGGAAATCCACCTTGACCAACGCATCTGCAGAATAGATTGGAGTTGTCGTAAAAGCGTATAGCGCAGCCGTTCCCGTCACCAGCAGCACGATGCAGATAACGAGCCCCAGGTTATCTACTATCAAGCGCCCCAGTTCGCTAGCGGAGAACGCGTCCAGGTTGTTCCGCTGCACAACCGGAGCATTACCGGAAAAACTCGTATTCATACGACGGACTCCTTGTTTGTTGGGACCGGACCGAACCGCTGGCTCGCGAGCTTCTCTGTTTGAAGACGCCTCACCTGGCAGGGCGCATGAACTGGATTCAGGCGACTGCCACGCTCGCATAAATCGAGCACTCTGTTGCGGCGCCGAAGTTCCGCTGGCCCCTTCGTCTTCCACACGCCCCCGGGCGGTATGGGCCAAGAACTGCCACGCGAATGACCGTGCTGAGTTTCCGCCAAGCCGGATCGACCGCGCGGTTATGGCCTGATGATTCGCGGACGCACCTCAGCGCGGTGAGATCTCGGTGCATAGATTGTGGCGTCACAGCAACAGCGTCTGTGCCATACCGCACACGACTCAAAAATCACGGCGCCCAGATGATCCGTCAAAAAAACAGCCCACCGCTCGAAGAAGCGCGTGGGCTGCAGGGTCGAAGGCTTGGATCGCTACGGCGGTGAATTCGCTTAGACCGGATTCGCGGCAACGAACTGCTTGAAGGTGGAGTAGGCCTGATTCTTCGTCACGCCATCGTTTTGCACAAGGCCGTAAGCCGGATCGATCAGGCAGTACATCATGATCGACTGGATATTGTATGTATCCTTGATCGACCGATACTCCTTCAGTGCAGCGGCCACATAGCTGGCCGCTTGCGCCTGCGAATCCCGGCTGCCCGACCAGCCCCATTCCGTCAACCAGATTGGCACGTTGAAGGAGTCTTTCAGAACTTGCAGGACGTTGAGGCACGCGTTATTGCGCCATCCACACATGATGTCGCCTGAGCTCTCGTACCAGTGATACGTCGTGAAGTCCCAACGAATCTGCTGCGCACTAGTAACACCGTTCACAGAGCCGTCGGGCGTGATGCCAGACCAGAGCATCTGCAGCGCGCGATAGGCGAGCGGCACACCAACATTGACGCCGCACTGAATCGAAGAGTCGATCGCCTTGACGCCGTCGATCATGCCGCGGATCACGCCGCGGAAGGCCGGCCAGACAGACGGGCTGTAGTTGTTCGTGTTGCTGCCGTCACCGCCGATGATCAGACCCGTCGCGTCGAGTTCATTACCGCACTCGATATACTTGACGAGGCCCTTGAGCGGCGTCGTGACCGCCACCGCCAGGTTGTAGCCCAACGTGTAGGCGTCCGACTCCGCACCGTTTTTATTCCATCCTGCCGAGATCGGGTTGAGGACCGGCGTGATGGCGACGCCGCTGCCAGCAAAGGCGCCGGTCAGTGCGCTGGCGATTGTCTTCGCCATGCCGCCGTCAGCTGCGTCAACGCGATAGTTTGTAACCCCGAGGTCCTTGAGCAAGGCCAACTGCGCAGCAGCCGACATGGTGTGGTAGATGCCAGCAGGATATGCAAGATGGCCGTTCATGCCATAGAACAGCGAGCCAGTCGTTGCTCGGGTCACGTTAACCGTGACAGACGAGGTGGACTTGGTGCCACCCGGCTGTCCCGCCGCGACGCTAAATGCGATCACGTTGAACTGATGGGATCCCGTGGAAAGCCGGGTCGTATCAACCGAAAGCGAGAATGCGCCGTTGCTAGGCGTGGCGTCGCCGCTGATCTTCGAGCCGGTTGCGTTGTCATATACGGCAACGTTGACCCAATTGCTGCCCGCGGTACCCCTCACCGTGATAGTGCCGGAAATGGTTGCGTTGGCTGTGGGCGACGTCACGCTAAAAGCGCTGGAACTGACGCTTGCCACGGCAGTTCCGGTGGCGGAAAGAGCGATCGACCCGGCGCCCGCGAGCAGACCGGCGAGGAACTTCCTGCGAGGGACAGGAGAGGCGGGGGTTAAAGAAGGGACAGAAAGTAGTTGCTGGTTTTTTGGTCGGGTAGGTAGGGTCATGAGTACAACTTACGCGTCGTTGTTGGGAGGACCGCAGTATATTCGTCATCTTTTTCCGTCTGTTGTAACTGGATGTAAAAATCCGGTAATAAGGCGATTCATTCTCCATACGTATTACGGAAGAAAATATTCTCATTTCCAATCCGCAAAAAGAGAACGAGTGTGTGCCCGCGCACATACAAATGTTGCGTAGGCGACGACCAAAAAAATAATCGGCCATATTAATTACCGCTTCACAAATCCTGGATTTTGTGTGCGCCATCGGAAGCGGCACCATTCCTTGCGCTCACGGCGCTGGGCATTTCCCTAAAAGATCGACCTTCACCGGCCATTTATTCACACAAATATGCGTAATCCCTTATTCGTCTTAATAATGAATAACAGGCGACTATTAAATTAGGACCGGAATCTTATTTAATGACCGAGGTCGAGTTCGGTTTCATCAGACGAATCATCAAAAAATTAAAAACATTTTTCAAAATCGGGTGATTACGCCGGTCGCGGTCTCGGGACTGCATAACCGACCGGTAATTCTTTCTCCATACAAAATGAGCATCCGCAAACCTCGCACGTGGGCAGGGATCCAATTTCTCGCCGTGCGCGACGGGAACTGCGCTGTGTGCGAAATCGTACCGAAGGCGAAATTGCAAGGGGGCACCCTTCCTCTCGGCAACATGATCTTTATGGCCGCAGGAAAGAATTACCGGATTTCCGGGCACCGTCCAGTTCATGCCTGCCTTGAACGAGGACGCGTTTTTCGAAGGAGACAGGTGCCGGCCAAGCGCTTGTCTATGCCGCAGTGGTGCCGCCCGGCGCCCAGGAAGATCTCCACGGCCATCCATGTGTGGTGCTGACGACATGAATGGCAACCACCGTTGCGTTTTTCTAGAGGACTTCGAGAGATGAAATATGACGTCTTGATCGTGGGAGCCGGCTTTGCGGGCGCAGTGTGTGCCGAGCGCCTTGCCTCCGCTGGCAAGCGAGTGCTCGTCATCGACAAACGAAATCACATCGGCGGAAACGCGTTCGATTGCCATGACGAGAACGGCGTGCTGATCCATCCCTACGGACCGCATATTTTTCATACTTCAGGCAAGCGAATCTTCGAGTACCTGTCGAATTTCACCGACTGGCGGCTTTACGAGCATCGAGTACTCGCTCACCTGGACGGAGAGTTCTACCCCATCCCTATCAACCGGACGACGATCAACAAGCTATACGACCTCGATTTGAACGAGGAAGGCGTGAAGGCGTACCTCGAATCCGTGCGCGAGCCCCGGGACAACATTGCGACGAGCGAAGACGTCGTGCTAAGCAGTGTGGGTAGTGACCTTTGCGATAAGTTCTTTCGCGGCTATACGCGGAAGCAGTGGGGACTCGACCTCTCCGATCTATCGGCGGGAGTCGCCGCGCGCATACCCACCCGTTCCAATGACGACGATCGTTACTTTACCGATACGTTCCAGTTCATGCCCGCCCGAGGCTACACGGCGATGTTCGAGAAGATGCTCGAACATCCGAATATCGAAGTGCGCTTGTCAGAGGACTTTCGCGTCCTGAGGTCGGTCGTGGAACGCGAGCACACTGTCTATACGGGCCCGATCGACGCATTTTTCGATTATCGCTTCGGCAAACTCCCCTACCGCAGCCTGTCGTTCCAGCATGAACATCTGAACGACGTCGACCGCTTCCAGCAAACCGGGACGATCAACTACCCTAACGACCAGGAGTACACGCGGATAACGGAATTCAAGCACCTAACCGGGCAGCAACACAGCGGCACGTCGATCGTGCGAGAGTATCCGCGAGCCGAAGGCGAGCCGTACTATCCCATTCCCCGCCCGGAAAACGAGGCGCTTTTCAAGCGCTACGACGAACTCGCAAAGGCCACGCCCGATGTGACGTTCGTCGGGAGGCTCGCGCAGTATCGTTACTACAACATGGACCAGGTTGTCGGCGCGGCACTGAAAGCCGCCGAGGAGCTGATCGAATGAACTCAGTAAGCGTTGCCGCAATCGTTGTTTCGTATAACCGGCGAGCCTTGCTGCAAGAATGTGTCGAAGCGCTGCTTGCTCAAACCCGGTCCGTCGATGCGATTTACGTGGTCGACAACGGCAGCAACGATGGGTCGCGCGACTATCTGGCAACCGTTGAGGCGAATCATGACAGGGTTTTCGTCGTTCTGTCGGAGAGCAACACCGGCGGGGCCGGAGGGTTCGCGACGGGCATCACGACGGCATTTTCCGAGGGCTACGACTGGTACTGGCTTATGGACGATGACGCTGAGCCGATGCTCGATGCTCTCGAAAAGCTGATGGCCTCGGAGGACGCCGCACGCACGGACGTGGTTGCAATGTGTGGCTCGGTATATGGTAGCGACCGGCGTTTGCAGTACTGGCATCAGGGAACGTTCGACAATCGGATGCGACTGATCGCACCGATGCCGGAGTACCACGCGGCCGCTTCCTTCAAGACCGACTATATGTCGTTCGTCGGCGCGTGCATTCGGCACGATGCAATTCAACGCGTGGGCTTTCCCGCACACGAGTACTTCGTCTGGAACGACGACGTCGAGTACACCGCGCGTCTGAGCCGCATCGGTGAGTTACGGTGCGTAACCGCCTCCCACATGATGCACAAGGACGGGGAGAACCGCGATCTGGTGCAGCGCCCGCACTCGTTGCGCGAGTGGATTGAGACAAGGCGCATGCCCGCTGCCACGCAGTGGAAGTACGCATGCGGACTGCGCAACTATGTCGATATGGTGTTTCGGCATCGCGGCCCCTCGCCACTTTGGGCTGCCTCTGTTTTTGCCAGAAGACTTGCTCGCATTCTCGTTTTTGGTGACCGCCGTTTTAGCGTCATCATCCTCTATATCCGATACTTTGAACAGGCGGTTGGTCGAAGGCAGTTCGACACAGTCAGGCCGACTGACTGGAAAAGGTCTCTCGGCGATTCCTGAGCCCGAACGGGCCCGCAGCAAGCGGCCTCCCCTGATAGCGCAGGGCTGATCGCATGAAGAAAACTACACGAATATCCCGCGTAAGTACTGGAATAGAAAACCTTTTGAGCCAAGCCAACGACCCGACCACAATAACGATAACGATAACGGTTAGTTCTACCGGCTAAAAGGAAGCGTTGCATGGCTACGCGAATACTGACGCAATTCCCGATTTCAACGTATTGGCAGCGTAAAGCATCCAAGGCACGCATTGCCATCCCTTTCGCTCGTTGCCGGAGCGGGACGTTGATCGTCCCATTTATGCAGTAGCGCTTGTCGGTCGCACGCACGTTGCGCCCCCCAGATGCGGCCGGCCTACCCTCGCATACGAGCGCATTAGGGTTGAAGCGTAATCTTTACCGCACGGAGCGCACCGTGAAGGGTCCTCATTCATAAGGAGAACTGTCGTATCGACAAAGCTTAGTCAAAAAGCGCCTTTGCTTGCACGTCAGTTCCGATCACCTTCTAGGATTGATCTCACAGTTGCAACGGGCCTCACCGTCGGCATATCTCAGCTAGAGGTCGCTGGTGCGCGGGCTTCTCAACAATGCAATAACTTGACGTTCAGGAGGTGGATTTATGAATTGCGCACGCAACAGAATCAACGCTGCTCGACTAGCTGCCGCTTTGATGCTCACTTGCATGGCCGGCTCCGGTGCACAAGCGCAAAGCTCGAACGCAGCACCAGCCGCGGCGCTCGCGCCGGGTCTCGCGGTAGCCGCAGGGGCGTCGGCAAACGCACCGTTCCCCCATGGCCCGCATCCGTTTGGCACCGGACCGAGCGTTGCGCCTGCCAGCGCGCTCGACGGATCGGAGGTAGACAAACAGAACGGCGGAGACAAGATCAATCCGAACCGATTTCGCGACGATAGCGGGCCGGCTGCTGATACGCCGTTTCAGGCTCCCGAGCCAGCGACTCTCGCTACGTTGGCGCGGACACCGGGAGCCGCCACCGCCGCGACCTTTACAACGACCGACTGGCCCACGTCTGGCATGAACAGGCAGCGGACCGGATATAACCCCGTCGAGACGGTGCTGAACGCGACCAACGTGAGCACGTTGAGACAACACTGGGCGTCGCCTGTTCTTGACGGCGCCATCCTGACACAGCCGGTTCTGGCTACCGGCGTGATGATCAATAACGTGCCGACCGATATCGTCTATGTTGCGACGGAGGGAAACACCACGTGGGCGCTGAATGCCGCGACCGGGGCCAAAATTTGGCAGAGCGCCGCCATCCCGCAAGCAGTTTTGTCGCAGGGCTGCAGCGGCCTGTTCCAAGGCAAGATTGGTGTGCAGGGGACGCCTGTCATCGACCATGCCAACAACCGCCTGTTCGTCGTGAGCGGGAAAGGTTACCTGCATGCGTATGATATGGCGACCGGCGCAGATCTCCCAGGCTTCAACCTGGCTCTCCTCGACGCGGCAAACGTTTCTCCGAGAACGATGGTGTACGGCGGCTTGACGCTCAGTCCCGACGGTTCCTCAATATACGTTACGACGGCGGGTGACCCCTGCGATACGCAGCCGTACCACGGACAGGTTGTCCGCGCTTCGACCACCAACCCTGCCGCCATTCTGCAACGCTGGTTCCCTACCGGTGCAAGCGGACCGAACGGCGGCGGCATATGGGGCTTCGGGGGCGTATCGATTCCGCCTGACGGTACAGTCGTCTATGCACTGACGGGCAACGCATTCGCCACTCCCGAAAACGCAGGGTTCGCCGAACACGTCGTGAAACTCACCCCGACCTTGGCGGTGGCCGCGTCGAACTCGCCGCTTAGCCCCGCGCCCAATGCGGACATCGACTTCGGAGCTACAGCAATGCTCTTCCAGCGTCCCAACTGCCCGACGATGCTCGCCGCCTACAACAAGTCGGGCCGTTTGTTTATTTATAACCGGGCCACCATTCAGCAGGCGGGTCCCATTCAAACGTTCACGATTGCAGTGAGTTCGGAAGACGGCAGCAACATAGGCATGCCTGCGTTCGACCCGGTGCTCAATCAGCTTTACGTCGTGTCCCCGTCCGATTCGGGGACCTATAAACACGGGCTCATTGCGCTGTCCATCGGTGGCACCTGTTCCGTCAACCCTACACCTGTGTGGCAAACACAAGTCGGCTTGAACACCCCCAACTTCAACCCGGCTATTCCGCCAGTCGCCGCAAACGGCGTGGTGTACTATGCCGACGGGATGGGCAACGACGTGTATGCATTTAACGCGACAAACGGAGCCATACTTTTCCACGCCCACTACACGCCAGTTAAAACCGGCGAGGGTAACTTTGCATCGCCGTCGGTCGTGAACGGGCAGGTCTTCGTCGCGGGCAGCGACCACGTGGTTCATGCCTATGGCCTTTAACTAATCAAGCTCCCCGGGGCAAGCCGTGCACGCTAACTCACGCACGCCCCGGGCGCCCTGGGTTATCCGCCCATCCATCGTTCCCCTGCGCGCAGGAAGCAAAACTCAATGACGCGCTCCGAGTTGCGCCGCAACGAGCGGCTCATGTATCCGATCGGCGAATATTCTCCCGCGATCACTAAAGACCGATCTACTCAGCCCACCCATTTCAAAAAAGACTTTCGGCCAATTATCTCAATTCGCCTGGCACGCCGCGGGCGCTGCGCGCCGGCCAAAGCAAAGCCAGGCGCCGCCGCACGGCACCTTTTATCCGTTTCGGCGTAAGCTTCCGAAGCCACTCCCGCCTAGGCGTGGCTGGTGCATTCAATCGATCCTCAAGCCAACGCAATCGCGCCTCGTTTTCCCGCTCGCGATCAGCGTAGAGCGTTAGAGGAAACGGGTGCGCAAGCCGCGAGCCATAGAGCGCAAGAGCCGTGTCCACGATGTCACGGTTCTCCTCGCGCTGCGTGAAATACGCAAGATGGACAAACGGTACCCGGCGCACGCACACGATACGGAGATCGTTGCGTTCGCAATGCATGTGCATCATATGTTCGTCATCGCGGCCCCCGTCGTCGATCGCATCCCAGAGCGACTTGCGAAACAGGATGCAGCCGATCGAGTAGCGGGATTGCGATGGCACATCGCACTGCTCAAGCGTTCGCGTCGCAGCGATGAAAGCGTCGGGTTGAAGGGTGGTGCGCTCGTGCAGCCAGCGCGCGATGTGCGGATAGCCCCAGATGGTGCCGTTCGTACCGGTCTCGATCTGCTCCGCCGGAATGATCCGCAGTGGAAAGCGCCCGCTGCTGCCCGACCCGACGAAATGCGGATGGGCCTGCGTGGCAAAGTACTCTTGCTCCAGGTTCATCGCCTTCATCAGCTGAGGAAAACCCCATGCGTTGTTATTGATGAGCGGCGTGACGTACGCGAGCTTCCGGCCATTTCCCCGCTCAGCGCCCTGGTAGGCCTCGAACATCTGGTCGAGCCATTGCGGCGCAATCGGAAACGCATCGTCGTCGACCTTACAAACCAGGTCGATGTCTTCAAACTCCGGCTTCGCCAGTAGCTTCCTGATCGACCGATAAGGGTCTCCAGGGACGATGTCGTCGACAACGTTGACGACGCCGGGAAACAGTCTTTCATATCGCCGGGCCACACCTAGCGTTCGCTCGGCATCGTAGCCGCCGCGGCAATTCTGCAGCACGTAGAACGGCACGCCCGGCGGCCGGTAAGCCATTTGGCTCGCAAGCGCCAACTCGAGGGCCGCATAGTCGCGACACGCAAGTATCACTACAGCTATTCCCCGTGTGTCGACGTTCGAATGCGATGTGCTCATGCGTCAGCTCCTTTTTAACAAACTCTGCATGCAACATTAATCAGTCGATGCTCTTGCGAGGAAGATCGGAACCCTTTTCTGCATCAGATAAAGCGCCATGCAACCGGTAACAAGCGCCTCTGTTGCAAGTATGGACATCGCCGCGCCCTGCGCTCCAAAGCGAAGCGAAAGAGGCACCAACAGCGCGACGTTAAATACACCGGATCCAAGCAGGATCTCGCTGAATCTCTTCTTCATGCCGAGCGGCAGCATCATCTGGAGGCCAAGAATATTGTTCAGAGCCACCAGCCAAGGCACAAACGCCAACCACCGCAAAACGTCGACCACCGGTCCATATTGCGGCCCCATGCCAATGCGAACGATCCATGGAGCAAGCACCCAGAGCATCACGGACGCGACGAACATGATGGCGCTCATCGCGTAAAGCGCTTTGCGCACCAGTGCATAGGCCTTTACGATGTCCTCTGCAAACAGTGCGTTCATGCGCGGGTACAGTGCATTGCTGAGCGGCGATATCAAGGATTGCGTCATGTTGCGAATCTTGTCGGCGGCGCCGAAGTAACCGAGCGTCACGTTGCCCGTTAGAAATCCGAGCAATACGCTGTTGGTTGTCGTATAAAGACTGACTGCAGCGGTTGCCATGAACACGTGCCACCCTTCCCGAAAGGCTTCGACAACGTCGCTTACGCCCGGAAGCCTGAACGAGATCAACTTCATGCGCGCGATCATCGTCAATGAGAAGAGTCCGGCGACAACGGTGCTCATCGACGTGATGAGCGCCGCTCTCCATGTGTCCGCCGGCGAGTGAACCAGAAGGTAGGTAGCGGGTATCACAAGCAGACGTGCACTCAATGTCGCCACGGTGACAAATGACATCCGCTCCAGACCCTGAAAGAGCCACTGCGGAAATAGCACCGTGCCGACCACAAACGGAAAGGTCGCAAACATGATGGGCCGAAGCTCGATAAATTTCGGCACCAGCAAAACGCCCAGCACCAGCAGCGCAAGGCCGACGCACGCTATAAGGGATTTGGCTGCCTGCGTCTTCCAGAAGATACTCGAGACCGCGTCGCGGTCGTTTTGCACCTTCGCAATCTCACCCGTAGCTGACCAGTTGAAGCCGTAATCCGCCAGCAGAACCAGATAGGCAATCACGGCCTGGGCAAAAACATAGGCGCCAAAGTGGTCGGGGCCTAGCACGCGGAACAGATACGGTAGCGTCGCGAGCGGCAGCACCATATTCGCCACTTGCAGGACCGACAGTGCCAGCATGTTCCGCAATATTCGATGCGCCATAGTGCGTCAGCCCGTGGGTTTTAACCGTTTCTCTACAAGGAGGGGATGGCGTGCGAGCTAAGTCAATCGCATGATGTTTGCCAGGCGCTCGGCATAACACTGAGGCAAAAACTCGCTCACGTCGTAACGTCTCTCAGGTGTTGCAAGGTGCACGGCGAGCTCATCGAGCGCTGCCCTCAGGCTCTGAGGATCGTCGCGATACGTTATCTTGCTACCTATGGTGTTGCCAAAGTCCAATCGATGAGCGCCCTCCCGCATCAACGTGGGCAACCCCAGCATCGCAGCCTCGACAATGACGAGCGGGGCCACTTCCACCCCGACCGACGGCAAGACGATTGCGTCGGCGAAACGCCGTAGTTCGGTAAAGAGCCGGTCCTGCGGCAAGCTACCAAAGAAGACAAGCTTTCCAGACTCGACCAGCGGTGCATACCGTTGCTCGATCGCCTCGCGATCAGCGCCATCGCCGAAAACGCCGATGCGCTCGATGTGGGCAAAATCGATCGAAATCGCGAGCGCGATAAATTCCGCGAGTCCCTTCTCGCGGGCGACGCGCCCGACAAATGCAATGCTGAAGCGCTCACGATCGCGCACGCTTACGGGCTTGTTCGCTATCGAGACCACGGACGGGTTGTAAAGGACTACCGTGTTATCGATCCCTTTCCGATGCAACGCCTCCCGCATAAAGTCGCTCGGACAGATGATCCGATCGAAGATACGCTCCGGCTTGTATAACGCACGCACCGCATGCCAGTATGCCTTTGAGAAAAAATCATGGACCATACCTTTCGCGCTTGTACGCAAGGTCAATACATGGCCGGTCCGCAATCCATCGAGAGTCAGGTGCTCGATATGGCCGTTCACAATGTAGTGCAGGGTGGGGTTGTAATAGACAAGATGAAAATCGTGACATGTCATATACGTAGCGTAACCCATTTCCCGCTTGTATCGAGCGATCACGCCGAGGACCGATGCAGACAAGGCATTGTGATAATTGTGAACAAGAATCCTATGCGGACGATAGCTGACAAGCGTCTTCTTGAGCGCGCGTGCCGCTGCCACGTTCCACGACTTGGACAGCAACGACGAATTCTCCTCAAGACGGCTGGCATGAAAGCATTTCACTTCCACCCCGGACATGGCGCGTAGAAGGTCAGCGGACTGCTGATAGACCACTTCAGCACCGCCCTTTTGCACGAAATCGTTGATCACCAGGACTCTGTATTGCTGCATGCCTTTCTCTTGTTTCCAAGCTCCACAAGCGCCGCGCGCTCCACTAGGCAAGAGTACTTGGTGGCATACGAAACGCTATGTTCGGAACCGCACGGAGGCTCGGGTCGCTGCTCGGGACCGTGGCCGCCAGGCAAGCATGGCGCGTCAAAACCTCGAAACGACCGGAGGTACGCGACCCGAGCGAGTCGCCCCAGCCGGCCCGAGTTGTCGCTCCAGCACATCCAGCAACTGGCGCGCTGAGCGTTCCCATCGGAAGTGACGTGCATGTTCCCTGCCGCGTGCCCGGCAGGCCTCCCGCAGAGATGCGTCGCCCATCAGTTGCTCAACCTTGTCGGCAATGTCTTCGACGGAGTGCGCGTTGCAATAGACCGCGGCATCTCCGCATATCTCGGGGAGCGACGCTTCACGCGAGGCAACCACTGGACAGCCGCACAACATCGCCTCGAGCGGTGGCAGACCAAAGCCCTCATATAGCGAGGGAAATACGAAACAGGCTGCGTTTTCATACAGCGCTCGCAGCTCGCCGTCCGATACGAAGCCCGCGGCAATGATATTTTCTGAAAGGTCGTAGCCCGCCTTCGCTTTCGGATTGAATATCCGCAAGTCGCAACCGCCCGCGACCACGAACTTCCAGTCGTGACGCTCGCTCAGTTGCTCGATAGCGCGGAGGACGCGGGCAAGATTCTTTCCTACTGAAAGATTGCCGACCGCAAGTACATAGCCGTCATGCCGCAAATTCAGTCGCGATAGGATCGACTTGTCCACTGCGATTTTTTCGAAATGGTCCACGCCATTCCACACAACCGATACACGCGACTCGTCGATACCGAGGCGCGCCATGATTCTCTTCTTTGAAAACTCCGACACCGTCACGATATGGCTCGCGCTGTGCTTCAGGATCGAAAACGCGAAGCGATACCAGAGCCTGAACTTCCAGGAATAGTTTTCCGGCAAATCGTAGACGGCCACATCATGCACCATCACTACCTGACGGCGCGCCAACAGTGGTCCCATGTTGCAAAGGCTAAGCAGGGTCCGCCCGCCGGTCGCGAACGGCAACGCGAATTGCTCCCACAACGATCCCTTCAACAGATGCCCAACCCGCTTTGCTTTTGGTAACTCGACGTCGGTGCGTGCGTCGACGGGAAGCAGCAATGGGAGATCCGTATCCTCGGGAAACAGTCGCTGGAATGCCATCGCCAGTTCGTAACCAACTCGTTGCACGCCTGTGATCCGCTGAGACGCGAATTTTCCGTTGATGGCAAAACCCGCAAAGGGAACCTGCCGTCGCGCGCTACGCACCGCGCCCGCGTCGGCTGACGTTGCGTTCCGAACGGAAACATCTTTGCTGTACGCGTCGGATCGTTCCGTGAACTCGTCCATCAGATACCTCTCCAGATGATCCTGAGACAGCGACGCGGCATAGGCTCCATCAGTTCCGTCCGACCTGCAACGCCTTTCACTATCGGTCGCACCATTAACATGCGTGCCAGACGGCACTGGCGTCGAAGACCGCAGCCAGCCCAAGGTTGTATTAGGCGTTCTCGCGGGAAAGTCGATCAGTACGGTTTCACACACAAGGCCTGGCGGGAAAGCAACGCGCACGCGCGCTCGCGACGGCCCCCGAAAGTTCGATTCCGCACTGATGTGCAATGCGGCGCGCCCTATTGTGGTTCGGCTTGCTGTCAACGGAGAGCGGAGTCCCGCGTGTGTTTCAGCAGATGTATCTTTGCTCGTCGAACCCGCGGCGCTATTTCCATCAGCGATTCAACGAGGACGACTGCATGCCGACGATCCCTCTCAGCCGAAGCCTACTGAAATCACGCATATTCCGGCGCGCCATACTGTGTACGCTACTGCTTCTCACCTTCTCAAGCGCCTCGTACGCACAGTTTCGGATGCGCATGGTGAATCCGCCGGGCTCGCTGATCATGCACGTGAGCGCAAAGAAGATTCTTCACTTCTACGTTTCGCTGCCCGACGATCTGCATGAGGGAAAGCTGACGGTCAACGTCTTCCCATATGACAGCGACGGCAAGCCGACGCGGGCTCCGCTTGCCACGTATCGGAAAACCATCAGCAGCGCCCAGTCGGGCAGTGTCATCGACGTGGGATTCACTTTATCGCGTGCTGGCTTGTTTCGCGTCGATGCAACCTTGGCGTCTCAGGACGGTGAAACGCTCGATCAGACGTCGAGCACATTGGCCGTAGTAACAAGACGCGACGACGTCGGGCCTTCCGACGCCGGCGTCGTCACTCACTTCGCTCAGGGTGGCGCAGCACCCTCGGTGCTGTTGCCTCTCGTCAAGCAGGCAGGGTTCTCGTGGATCCGCGACGAGCTCTATTGGGAGGCGATCGAAAAAAGGCCTGGCGTGTTCGACTTCCCTAGGCGCTTCAATACCTATCTTGCCGCTAGTGCGCGTCTCGGGATTTCGCCTTTAGTCGTTCTCGATTACGGCAACGCGACCGCCTATCCGGCCATGTTTTCGAAGTCGAACTTTCCGCAGTCTCCTGAGGCCAGGAAGCGATTCGTCGACTACGTGCGTGCGGTGGTCGGCCGCTATCGCGCGACGGTCAAGAATTGGGAGCTGTGGAATGAGCCGGACTTCGGAAAGATTAGCTACGCCTCCTACTCTGCCCTATTGAAGGACACGTTCCGCGCAATCAAGCAGATCAGCCCCGACGCAAACGTCATTTCGTGCGGCGGTGGCGGCTCGGGCGGCGGCCCCGGAGGCGATTGCCTCGTTGGAGTGATGAACCAGGGCGGCCTCAACGACCAGGACGGATTTAGCGTGCATCCGTATATGTCGCCCAATACGCCGGAAAAGGGATATAAGGCTACGGGCGCCCCGATCGATTCTGTGAGCATTCCGACGGTGTGGCCCTACCTGGGACGGCTTGCAGCGGATCATGTGAAAGCGGATGGACGTACTCTTCAGATTTGGGTGACGGAAACGGGCTGGCCGTTGACGCGTAAAGTGCCCGGACAAGATGAGGCGGGCCAAGCGTCCAATCTGGTGCGCACCTATTTGCTATCGCGACGCTATGGCGAGGTTCGCGTGGTGTTCTGGTATGACTTCGTCGACGACGGCACCGACATCGACAACATCGAGCATAATTTCGGCTTGCTGCATCACGATCTGACGCCTAAGCCGGCGTTCGTGGCCGCATCCGTATTGAACACTACTGTAGGCAAGCGCGGCTGGGGGAAGGCTTTAGTCGACGCGGAGAACGTCAAGGCGTATCGGTATGGAACCGATGATCCGGTGATCGTAGGCTGGACCGTCGACGGCAAGGAGAACACAGCATCCATCAGCGTGCCGCCGGGGAAATATATTCAGCGCGATTGGCAAGGTGTGGATACGCCGCTCACGATTTCTGCCCAAAGCTTCGACTGGCGAGTGGGCCCGCTGCCTCGCTACCTCATCCCTGACCGACGGTAGATTGTATCGCCAGCACGGTCGAATCGATCAGCATGCAAGCCGCCCTAAGTGTAAATTCACTAATCGCCCTGGTGAACCTGGAACACGGTCCCGTCCGGTCCCGAGATTAGCAGACGGGACGTGATCGAGTCGGCGAACAGCCAGGGCAAGAATCCTTTGCTAGTACCGTGCTCCGCTGTGGTGAAAAGATAAAAGATAAAAGATAAAAGTCGTTTTGACGTGCCAGAAATCACACGCCAAAATTCAATATGCCCCATCACGCCGAACCACCACACCAACGGTCTTCAGCATAATCATAATGTCGTACCAGAGCGACCAGTTCTTCACATACCATGCGTCCAGGAAGATTCGGCGCGCATAGTCCGTATCATTGCGGCCGCTTACCTGCCAGAGACCTGTCATACCGGGTTTTGCCAGCAAATAGTAGGCAGCATCCTCCCCGTACCGCAGAATCTCTTTCTCAATGACGGGGCGGGGCCCCACCAGACTCATGTCTCCGCGCAGCACGTTCCACAGCTGCGGCAATTCATCGAGACTCGTTTTGCGCAGGAGCGCGCCGATCGGCGTGATCCGGATGTCGTCTTTCAGTTTGAAGTCATTCTCCCATTCCGCTCTGGCGACGGGGTCCCGTTCGAGCAATTCCTTCAACACCTTGTCGGCATTCGGCACCATCGAGCGAAATTTATAGCAGCTGAACTTCTTGCCATTCTGTCCGATTCGAGTGTGCCCGAAGAACGCGGCACCACCGTCTTTTGCCACCAGAGCCGCAATGACCGCGAAGACAGGCAGCAGCATGAATAACAGAAAACCGCCCACTGCCACGTCGAAGATCCGCTTGAGCACTCTGGCTGAAAAACGTGCAAGGTTGTTTTGCACGCGCAGCATCATCACTTCATGGCCGAAGAAGTACGAAATGTCGGTGCCGCACAAGGGCACGCCGCGCATCGATGCCATCACGGTTACGTCTCGAATGCCGAACTTCGTGAGTCCACGAACCCACATGTCGCGCAAGGCCCGATGATCGTGCTCCAACGCTATCACAACCTGTATGCCGGGCAACGATCTGAACGTCGCGGGCGTCAGTCCCTGCAAAAGAGGAGCGTCGAGGGAAAAGATGCCCTGTTCACCCACGGCTGCATCGGCGTCGGGCGCAACATATGCGATCACGTCCACGCCCAGAAACGACTGGCTTGACAGTGCCTGCTTCGTTTCCAACGCGCTTTCGCCGCAACCGATAATCAGCGTCGGCCTCTTCCACAGATTCGCCCAATCAAGCGCGCGCTTGGTGAGCGAGCGGAATGCCGGTACGAGGACCAGTGCGCCGCTCCAGGTCAATGCCCACCATCCGCGCGAAAACGTTCCCTTGGTGAGCGCCGTCAACGCCAGATGAACGACCGCGAGCACGATCAGCATGTGGAAAATTTCCTGAAGTTCACGCCACATCGGCCTGCGACACGTGTAGTGCCGCAGCCTTGCCCAGAACCACGCAGTTCCAATGCAGGCCAGCGCCAGGTAGATCAGCATGGGCTGATGCGAGACGATCGCCCAACCGCTCTTTGAGGGCTCGGTAGCAAAACTGCCCAGCACGCGAGTCGTCACCAGAAGCGCGACAGTAAAGCCGACAATGTCTGCCGCAGCAAGCGCGACTTTGTTTGTCAGGGCCGGAAATGGATTGACGTACAGTTCCGGTAGCGACGAATACTCGATTCTGATGGTTGAGTTCACTTGGCATTTCCTCGTATTGAGCCCCCGGCAGACTTTCGAACCCGATTAGGAGCGAAGCGAAGAGACACCGAGTTCGGCCGGTTCGTCCTCTACCGCTATCGCGCGCACCGGCGGTCGAATCGACGCACGGAACTTGCGCCAGACCCGCAAATTCTGATGCGATTCCATTGCCTTCAGCACTACTGCCAGGAACCCACGCCGAAAAGCCGCCTCGGAAAACCGCTCCGCATTGACGCGACAACTCTCGGGCAAAAATATATGGGCGCTCGCTTCGAATCTGAGCACCGCAGCTTGCAGCGATTCGACGGTTTGCTCTTCAAAAAACACACCCGTCGGATGCGGCTGCGTTTCGTCGATCACAGACTCGCATGCTCCGCCCTTACCGAACGCAATCACAGGTGTGCCGCACGCCTGTGCCTCCACGATTGAAATGCCGAAGTCTTCCTCCGCGGCGAAAACGAACGCCCGCGCACGCTGCAGGTAGTCCTTGAGGACCGAAAACGGTTGATGCCCCATGATGATGACGTTGGGTCCAGCCTTCGTGCGGACCTTTTCCATATCCGGACCGTCACCGATCACCACGAGCGTACGGTCGGGCATGCGTGAGAATGCCTCCACGACCAGATCCATCTTCTTGTAGGGCACCATTCTGGAGACAGTAACGTAGAACGACTCTTTATCCGTGCGCAAGCCGAAGGCCTCAGTGTCGACCGGCGGATAGACGACCGTCGCATCGCGGCGGTACACACGATTGACACGTCGCGCAATGAAATCCGAATTGACGACAAACGTATCGACTCCGTTTGCCGTACGTACGTCCCACGTGCGCAGATAGTGCAATGCAACGCGCGCGAACAAGGAACGGAAGCCCTTCGTCAGATTTGCTTCCGTCAAATACTGATGCTGCAGATCCCACGCATAGCGGATGGGCGAGTGGACATAGCTGATATGAAGTTGATCTGGTCCCACCAGCACGCCTTTCGCAACCGCGTGCGAACTCGATATGATCAGATCGTAAGCAGACAAGTCGAACTGCTCGATCGCCAGCGGAAAGAGCGGCAGATAGTTGCGATACTTCCGTTTGGCGAACGGTAGTTTCTGCAAAAACGAAGTCTTGGCCCTCTTGCCCTTCAAGAAAGTACGATCCTCCATGAAGTCGATCAGGCTAAAAACGTCTGCCTCGGGGAAGCACTCGATCAGTTGTTCAACCACTCGCTCAGACCCGCCAAATGTCACTAGCCATTCGTGAACAATTGCAACCCTCATCGCAGTACCTCCAAGATTCAACCGTTCAACTAACGTGGCGTGATCTTCCCGCAATGCACCTGCAGTGCACCATTGCTACGGATGCTAGGCGGCGCCCTCATACCCTTCGGTTCGGATTCGCACAGAAGGTCTTCCGGCTGACTTCAGTTGAAGACCAGACGCCCGGCGAAATTACGCGCCTTACGTTGCGAGATCGGCGAAACAGCGACAATGACCACCATCATGGACAGCCACATGAGGAAAATGAAAACCAGAATCTGCGCTCTCGATGCGAACCTCACGGCGGCATAGTGAAATGCGACGCCCACCAATGCCGTCGCCGCGACGCGCACGACCATTTCCCCGTACCACCTCATGTTGATGCCGGGCAGGAATCGACGGTGCACGATACCCACCCATGGGAATACGCGCAAAAGGCTTAGCGCAAGCCACGCATACGCGACACCGACGGCCCCGTCGTTTAATGAACCAAATAGAACCGCCGGCACGAGGACGACAAGGAAAGCGACGTTTCCCTTGATCTGCAGCGACAGATTTCCTCGTGCGTATTGCACGAGAAAAGCCAACTCCGCAATTGCGGAACAGGCATTTCCCACTGCATAGCACTGCAGGATGCGCCAGGTTTCCGGCGTCGACGGCGCAGTCGCCGACCACAACCTGAGAACGAGTTCAGGCACCATCGCAAAGATCATTGCGACCGGCACGACCACGATCATCGTAATCTCGCTCGCGAGGAGATAGCTCGGTACGATGCGCCGGCTTTCGTCCACGCCGTCGGCGGCAAACCGTGGAACAAACGCCTGCAGAATAGGATTCGCCAGCAGAAGGATCCCACTGGCAAGGAGCGTCGCCATGCTGAACGCACCGAATGCTGGGAGAGACAGCATCTTCGACAAAACGACCTTGTCAATCTGCGTCGTGGTGGCCCACACGAGCGCGGTGAATGCGATCGAAAGCGACAAACCTGAGCGCGCTGTCAGCACAGCGCGCGAAAAAACTTGCGTGAACAGGGGCGCCCTGATCACACGTCCAAGCAGAAAGCGCATGCTCAAGCTTTCACCGACAATGGCGCCCAACTGCCACAAAAAGAACACTTCGATTCGCGGCCATCTCGCGATGACAGGAATAACCAGCACAGCCCGGATGACGGCAAAGCCCACGATCACAACATTGAGCGTGGCTTGCCTGTCTATGCCCACCATGCCCCCGCGATAGACCGAAGAAAGCCAACGCGACGACGCCGTCAAGACGATCAGCACGAACGCGATTTCGATTTCGTGCGTGGACAGTCCGGTCGCATGCAACCAGTCCTTTGCGAAAAAAGGAGCGGCGAACAGCGACAGCACAAAGAGCAGCGCGCACATGCCCGCCACGAATTTTTCCAGCGACTGCAGGAAGACACCCGCTTCCTTTCTCGATCCTTCATCCTGCGCGCGTGCGAGTTCGCGACACAAGGTAGGCGACAGGCCGAGATCCAGAATCTGCACCCACGCCTGCATCACCGCGTTGAGCGCGATCAGACCATAGGCCTCGATGCCGAGACAGCGAACGTACGCCGGCACCGTGACGATGCCGAGCGCCACGGTAACAATCTGGCCAGCATAGTTGGCAAGCAGGCTGCGTTTGAGCATCGACGTAAGGGACTGAAGGAGCACTTCGCGCAACGACTGTAGCCGCCACCAATCTGGAGAAATGTGCGGCTTCGAACACAGACCCTTCCGGCAGTTTCGCGCAGGATCATCAATAACTGATTCGAAGCTCAAATTTGAGCGCGCCGCCACCCGACCGCGGACCGCGTGTATCCGCCGAACAGAGGCATACTTCGGCGGCTCTTTCAAAAATAGGCGGCTTGCGCCGTATGTCAGACTAGACCGTCAATCCGATATCCTCCACACTCCAGCGCGACTTCGCGTGACGCCATGCACCTCCTTACCATCCTCGCAATACTCGAAGTTATTGCGGTAATTTTTGCCGTTTCGCTGTGTGTGGCCGCACGGCGCACCGATGAACGAACGGACCGCTCACTCTCGCGCGATGAAGTCGAGGCTAGGCGGCAAATTGACGGCGCAGGCGGGCCGCGCCGACGTTCGCCATTTCGCAAGCGCACGACGTGGCGCTGGCTAGCGGCCATATTGCGGACGGGCAATCACGACAAAAGCGGCAATTAAGGCCGGCCCCGAATCGACTAAAACCGTAAGCACTCTCGATGCCGCAGCGCTTACGCCTCAGCGCCCGCTGCAAACCGCGCCAAGTCCATGCTTTCTCTGCGATAGAACGGCCGCCCTGACGAAGTCGAGGTGCAGTCCTCGGCTTCCGTTGCGCTAGCGAGCAACAGCCGCCGGAATTCCCGTTTGACGATGCCATAGCACTCGCAGGCACGTTCTTCCAGGCCTTCGCGGTCTAACACCGTAATGTGACCCCGACGCAGGCTGATCAGTCCGGCATCCTGGAGCTTACCCGCCGCTCCGGTCACGCCTTCGCGACGAACGCCGAGCATGGTCGCGATCAACTGCTGGGTGACGGCAAGTTCGTCGGCTTTCAGTCGATCATGTGTCAGCAGGAGCCAGGTGCTAACCTGCTTGACGATGTGATGGTGTCTATTGCACAGCGCATTCTGCGCGATCTGCGTGAGTAACGCCTGGATATACAGCAACATCAGCTTATGGAGCGGGCCGTGCTGTTCGAACTCTCGCTTGAATACCTGAGCGTTCATCGCGTACGCGTAGCCGCCGCTTCGTACCTCGATGCGGTTGGGCATCGTTGCTCCGCCCATCAGTACCGGCACGCCGATTACACCTTCGTTACCTACAGCAGCGACTTCCGCAGTCGCACCGTCCGCCATCAGAAAGACCATCGACACAATAGCGGTAGTTGGAAAATACACGTGTTTGACGGTTTCGCCTGAATCCGAGAGCAATTGGCCAGAGCGTAGTTGCAGGAGCTTGAGATGAGGAGCCAGCGTTGCCAGTTCGTGCTTAGGTACGACAGCCAGCAGGTGGTTCGCGAATTGGTCGTTCGTAAAGTCGAGCATAGTCATTTCCGGCTGGTCCTCGCACGCCGGGTAGGCATGCGAAGTGTGAGGGAACGGATTACCGCCCAAAAATTACTGCACTGCAAGGGTCCGACTGAAGCACCAGAAAGTAGTGCCACAAGACATTACACCTAGAGGGCAGACGGGCTTTAGCCAGACCCATGCCATCGATTTCAAGTGCTTGTTTTTAAAAACATTTATTATCAACACTCGAAATTTGATCGCGATTATGCGAGCGAACCGTCTCAAATCTGAACGACTTCGCGAACTGCAAACATTTCTGTGACACGGGCGCGATAATTGCTGCGACGCAGCGTCCCGCAGGGGAAACACATATCCTGCGGGAAACGGCGGAATATAGGGGCCCCTAGATGCCCCGCCTGCGCTCGCGAGGCGGCAGAATTAAAACACGTCTTTCGGCCAAAAAGTGTCTCATTATTGAACAAACGAACCCCTGGCGCCTCCGGACGTCAGAGCGCACCATTAATTCGTAATCCTTTGTTTTTATTTCTAGCCAGACGAATAACCGCTTTAAACATCACACGAATAAACGGAGATGAAAGCTTTCCGTCTATTACGTACTTACGCCGCAAAACGTTAAGTTCGACTCCGCACAGAGCAGCTCTTTTTCTTTTCATCAACTTATGTTGTGTTTCACCCCTCGTTGTCTGAATCAGAGAAGAGGTATTTCGCAGCAAGAAGGGTGAATGTAAAGGCACCTGCGGAGTTGTTGTGCCGATGGATTCTTCTTGGTCCGGCGTCGGCTCATGGGATGCCGTCTGGGAGATGATGCCGAAGGATCCGCTTGGGAATGTGGCGTTACCACTTTGGCGTAGCGTTCCTTCGACTCTTGCACTGTTCCTCGTCGCATGCGGCAGGGACAGCCTGGATCCGCATGGAAGCGGCAGTGCTGTCCTGGTGCGCACGGCCGCCGTAGTTCGCCATCAGCCGGTACAGCGTCGCACGCGAGATGTCGAGCTCGCGGGCTGCGGGACGTGACCGGCCGCGATGACGGCGGAGCGCTGCTTCAATCGCCTTTTGTTCCGCGGCTTCGCGCACATGGGTCAGCGTGTTGTTGCCTTCGCTCAGCATGGAGTCCAGTTCCAGATCGGCCGGGCCAAGCACGCGCCCATCCGACATCACGATCGCGCGACGGACGCGGTTCACGAGTTCGCGCACATTGCCGGGCCAGCTATACGCGTACATCGCCTTGATCGCTTCGTCGGAGAATCCGCGGATCTGATGAGAGGCGTCAGAGCGGTATTTTTCCAGCATGTGATACGCAAGTACCTCGATGTCCTCACCACGCTTCCTGAGCGGCGGCTCAGCAATGCGTAGCACACACAGCCGGTGATAGAGATCTTCGCGAAACGTTTGCTCTGCGACGGCTTTTTCAAGCGTGACGTTAGTTGCGGCAATGATCCGCACGTCCACATCGATCGACTCCGTACCTCCGAGCCGCTGGATCTTCCTGTCCTGCAGAAAACGCAGCACGATAGATTGACTTTCCAATGGAAGATCACCGATCTCATCGAGGAACAGCGTGCCGCCGTGCGCGGCCTCGATGCGGCCAATTTTACGTTGGAATGCACCCGTGAAGGCTCCACGTTCATATCCGAATAACTCGGATTGCACGAGATGATAAGGAAGCGCCCCACAATTGATCACTACCAAAGGGCCATTGCGCCGTACCGAACGCTTGTGAATAGCCATGGCCGTCAATTCCTTACCCGTACCCGACTCGCCGGAAATCAGCACGGGCGCCTCGCTGTTCGCAACCTTGGTTATGGTGCGAAACAGATCTTTCATTGCAGGACAGGTACCGACTATTTCATCGCGCACCGTGGGCGCACCTGTTTCCGCGTTGAGTACCACCATGCCGTGCTCATGACCGATAGCATCGGCAATGCTGTCTAGTTCATAAGGAACGGTGACAAACCGTGAGAAATACCGGCGGATCACACTTCGCTGAAGTTCGTTCGTTAGCTGAAGCGCGGCCAGGATGCCGACCCAGCCTATCCCCGCCGTGGCGAAACAAGATTTGAAACCGGCAAGTTCGTGTGACGAGAAGCCGCTCGCGAAGTCGAACACGCCTACAGTCGGATGGTGCGCGGCGAGATAAGCTCTGGCCTCCCGGCCCGACCTCAGCACCGCGACGTCCCAGCCGCGTTGTCCGAGCTTGTCACACAACCCCCGCTCGGGTGAACGGGAAACATAAACTAACGACCGATAAAACTGTTTATTCAAATCGCAACCTTTTCCTGTTGATGATCATTTACCCAGGATTGTCAGGATCTATTACCGCGTTTCGTATGCGGATAGTTGAAATTGTCGTAGGCGGATCGGTAAATAAAATCGAGTCCCACGCAACAGCAATTTATGTTGACTTGTCAGCTAAGTTGAACGTCACCAAATCAGGTGCTGACTATCAGACAGACCCCGTTGCCGAGGCGGCAAGATCCACTTGGACGCGTCTCCCATTCTTTACTGCGAGGTAGCGTCCGTTTGCAAACTACAGTTGAGCGGTCTGGCGTACAGACCGTTGTCGGCGATCAGGAAAGACGCTTATACCACGACTTCTTTAATGGTTTCAAACGACTGCACATGTTGACCACATCCTCCCGACTCCGAAATGGAACAAGTTAAATCAGACGAATAGCGCGGATTCCTGATCGTTCCTAGGGTTATTCATTATCCACGTCAGCATCCGCCAAACTATCGCCTTTATTTGCGCCGCGCGTCTTGGTTCGCTCGCGCTGGTCACAGCATTCCTGCGGCAATGAACAGAAACATCGAGATCGCGGAGCAGCGTATTGGTCCCGCGTCGGTCCCCAGCCGCATAGTTTAAATCACACAATCGTGTTATACGCTCGAAAATGGAACAACACGTGACAGCAATGGTGCGAACCGGCTACGGCATGCACGTCAGGGGATTAAGGCCCGGTCTTCCCTGTCGGTCAGGCGGGTCGCCAGCCGAGCGGATAAGCCGGCAAAGCATCTTAAAAGCACGGGGCCTGCGCGTCCCCGGGAGTGCTCAAGCCGCCCGTAAAAGCTTGAGCGAAGACCGGGTTAGCGTGGCCGTTGAGTGCATCAGTAAGGCGTGCGTAGCGCCTCGTTTCTCGCTGAACGCCAATTTGCGCCAGATCGCGCCAATACGTTTGTAGGCAAGTCAATCGACCTATCCAACCATAAGGAGTTACTGTGCGGCTGCTATCTTATATAACCAATTTCGGTGATCCTTACTTGACGTCGCTCCTCGCGGGTGTCGTGATGCTGTGGCTTGTAGCGACGCGGGCGTGGCGACCATTGGTTGCCTGGACGTGCTGTTTTAGCGTGGGGGTATTGGCCGTCGCAGCAAGCAGGATTGCTCACACAGGCTGGGGGGTCGAAATACCCGCGCTGAACTTTGCGGTCATCAGCGGTCATTCCATGCTGGCCAGCGCGGTCTATCCTACGACTTTTGGCCTCTGCGCGACTCCGGCAAAACCACGCACTATTGTGCTGGCTTATCTGTTCGGCCTCGTTTGCGCATTGGCGATCGGCGTATCGCGGGTCCTCATGGGCTTGCATTCAACCGCCGAAGTCGTGACCGGCTGGCTGCTCGGCACGGTTATCGCTGGCATGACATGCAGCTTGATGGCTCAGTCACGTGTCCGCAGCTTTTCAGTCGGGAAGTTCTCGATGCGCGACTCCACGCCGTTCGCCGCGATCGCTATAGCGCTCATCGTGATTTGTCACGGCAAGGTCGTCCCCGTTTCCAGCTGGATCGACAGCAACGCGTCCGAAGTGACGCAGTGGAGCAAGGCGCAAGCGGTTGAACCGCGTTAGACAGAACTGCGTCCGTTACGGCGAGTTTTTGGCCCCGAGGAGAACTTGCCGGGACGTCCTATCCGCGACTCGCGCCTCTACTTTTTCCAGCGCCGATGGCGCCATGAGTTGGGCGCGATGCAACTGCGGCGCTGACCGCTTTCGGTACGGAAGAGATTTTTTTGTCTGTGACGGCGGCAAGGGATACCGCGCGTAGCAGCTCCTCACATACGGCCATCACATCTTCCCGCGCAATCCGACTCAGCACCTCATGGTCCATGTTGCGAACAATAAGTGCATGCGCACGCGAGAGCTTTTTCAAGCGGCGACCATTCACGCCAAAGTGCATATGAAGTTCGCCGAGGCTATGGTCCCGGGGGCTAAAGAGCAGACGAACGTGAACACCGTCAACGTCCAGTCGCTGAAACAGTTTGCGGACCTCGTGGCTTTCCGGCGCCGGGCACAGCGCTTCGCCACTCCAGTCCGCCACTATGTCCTGTATATACGCAACTGCGTGCCGCCACATCGTGCGCAGGGCGGGTCCAAGCCGCGCGTGGCCGCGGATCACCTCGAGCCACTTCCCGGCGCGCATCATGGAGCGCAGAAGCACTTGCGGCGACCCCGGCCTACGCTCGGCCGCGCCTTGCATCGTACATCCGTCCGGCAGAACAAAGGCGACCGGATTGACCATAATGAGTCCACGCACCGCGCGGTTCAGTCTCGTCGCCTGCAGCGCCGCGTATGCCCCCGCGCAGATGCCGAACACTACAACGTCACGGTAACCGCGTCCGGCAAGCCAATCCGCCGCGCGGGACAAATCCCCCCCCATCGCATCGAGGACCGTTTGGCCAGGTCCGCCGGTGCGTGCCGCACAACAACTGTCGCCAAGCCCTTCGGCGTCGATTCGCAGTGAGGCGAAACCGCGCTTCGCAAGTTCCCGTCCGAGTTCCACACCAAAACGTCCGTCGCCGACGTGATGCGTGGCGGCCGTATTGGCGATTAGAAGCAAGGGCGTGTGCTCACGCGCTGTTCGCCGCACGGCAGGTTCGCACAGGATGCAAAAAACGCTCTCGTCCCCCATGTGCAGCGGGTATTCCATTGCGGACGTGCTGACAAGAACGGGGCGCGCATCAACCGACACTGCCGGCGCCCGGACACACGGCTCAACCCCCTCCGACAGCCAGTCCGCCACCCTGTTCAACAGTAATTCCGGGAGTTCGGTTAGCCATGCGGTCTGGAGTACCTGTGTGTAGTTCTCGAAGGCTACAGACTCCACGCAGGCGCCGTTGCGTTCATAGTGGGCACTGAGCGCGTGACTGCCGTCGCGCTGGCCGCTGTGAGCGATCAGGATCCGCTGCGCGGGTACCTGTGCCTCATTGCACAGGTCGAGATCGCCGATTGTTTCAAGCGCCCGCGCACTGACCCTATGGCCCAGGATGTCCCGCGCCCCAGGCGGCGTGTGCTCATGGTCTTCGCCAACACCTGAAGTCTGTCTCCAGGTCTGATTCAGGATGTTCATTTCGCGCCAAAAAAGACGCGTCGACCGAACCGGCGCGAGCATTGCAATTGATTCGATTTCGCGCTTGCGCGCCGCCCACGCAGCGACCGTTGCGCCCAAGCGAAACCCCGCGAGGGAAACCCGCTCTATGCCGGTGATGCTCCTCAAGTAGTCGATTGCCTCGATAACTTCGTCCGCCCAATCGGTGGGACACACCAGACCTTCGCAATCAATGGAATCGCCTGTCCCCCGATAATCGAAACGCAAAACCGGAACGCCACGTGCGGCCAGACGCTGCGCGAGTTCGCGCAGCGCTTGATGCAGCCACATTGCTTCGTGTCCGAAGGGGTTACAAAGCACCACGCCCTTGTTACCGTCGGCCGGATGCAGCCAGCCAAAATGCCCATTGAAAATGACAGGTTTCATTGTTCTAAGCGCTGATAGCGTTAACGTCTCGCGTCAGGGTTGGATTACTGAATGGCATGCTAGTACGACCGCGCCTAGTAAGCGCTGTTCCCCGCCAAAGTTAAGTGCGCTCTCACACACAAGACCCGGCGCCCGCGCGGGCCGGATCGTGTCACTGTGGGGAACTCGGGCATTGTGCAGACGGATGGGTCCGGGCACAGGGTGCCGCGTTTGCCGAGCTTCAGCCGAGCTTCTCCCGCATTAAGATCGTGCGAATTTGTCTTGATTCGACCGATCGATACGCAGACAGGGAGGACCGCGACCGGCCGCACAAACTCAAACGACCAAGACTACTGAGCCGGCACAGCAGGACACACTTGATGCGCAATCGCCCGGTAGCGGGCAGCGGTATCCCGGAGCGTCAGACCGGCGAGCGAGCGTTGCGCCCGCGCCTGTCCTAATGCGAGAACAATGGCGTCCGCGTAGCGCTTTGCATCGTCGGTCTCGACAAGCTGCACGCACGGAAATCCGTTCGCGAATGCAAACGACGGAATCTTGCTGGCCACGATCGGGATGCCTGAGGCCAGCGCTTCAAGAAACGCCACACTGTGCGCCTCGGAGCGCGACGGCATGACGAAGACGCTCGACTCCGACAGCACGGTCGCCACATCGGTGTGCGGTCCGGCGACCAGGGCACAGTCCGCGAGTCCCAACTGGTCCACCAGGTCGATGACCGCACGCTGATAGCCGGGATCTTCGACCACACCGTATAACGTCAGGCGCGCGTCTTTCACCTGCTTGAGCACTTCGCTGAACGCACTCACAGTCAGAAGCTGATTCTTCACCGACGCATACCTGCCGATCTGCACGATCTGCGGCGCGCGGCCGTTACACCCCGCACCGTCGGTGAACGCGAACCGTGCGAGGTCCACGCCGTTGGGCACGACGCTCATCGACGGATGCGGTCCGATTGCCTGCGCGTAGTCCGTCAAGCCTTGCTGCGACACGCCGATCACGGCCCGGGCGCGTCCCGAGAGAAGGTGTTCGACGCGCCGGAACAGTGGGCGCTCGAAGTCGTTGGCCGCCGAATGCATCACATAGACGACTGGGACGCGTAGCGGCAGCGCGCGTGCGTAAAACGACGGAATCGTGGCGTGCGCGAAAATCACATCCGGGCGGAAGCGGCGCACCGCGAAGAACAGATTCCACAGCTTGCGGGGGGCGCGATGCCGCCGCCGCGGAAACCAGCACAGCACGCCGTGATCCTGGAGTTCATCCTGCAGCGGCATGAACTCTGCATGCGACGGCAACAGCGATGCCACGCACACCGCCGTGCCGTCGGCGCGTTGATCGATGGCGA
The DNA here is from genome assembly GCF_046535245.1 of Paraburkholderia sp. SIMBA_030. Classification (NCBI taxonomy): domain Bacteria; kingdom Pseudomonadati; phylum Pseudomonadota; class Betaproteobacteria; order Burkholderiales; family Burkholderiaceae; genus Paraburkholderia; species Paraburkholderia sp. SIMBA_030. The sequence continues at coordinate 223,267 of NZ_JAWRXB010000007.1, read as the reverse complement.
GATCCTTTGCGAGCACTTCGGCGCCAGACAGGCGCGGTGCCAGAACCAGATGAAGGACACGCATCATGAAGTCCTTGCAGTCAGCGTTCGAAACAGCATCCATGCCGCGGCGCAGCCAAGCCCGAGCGTCATCGACCATGCGATGCCCGTGACGCCCCACCAGTGCGTCGCAAGCGGCGCGCTGACCAGCAGCACGACGACCTGAATCGCCGAGGCATGCACCGTCGCCTTCGCATCACCCACCGCGCGCAGATACGCGACCAGCACCGCAATCAATGCGCCGATCGCCATGTTGATCACCAGAATTCTGAACAGCGGCACCGCGGGCAACCACGCCGCGCCGAGAATCAGGGAGAACAGCGGGTGCGCGATCAGCCTCAGCACTTCGACGAATCCCGCCAGCCCCACCCCAATCACCAGCAGATAGATCTTGATCAGCCGTGACGCGGCACGCGGGTTCCTGCGATGATGCGCGGCAAAGGTGGGGAACAGGTATTGCGACATGGCGATCGCCGCGTCGGCCAGCAGCATCTGCGCGAGCCTCGACGACATTTGATAGCTGCCCAGTTGCGCCGGGCCGAGCAGCTTGCCGACGACCACCTTGTCGAACTGATTCAGCAGCAGGTTGATGACACTGCTTGCCCAGATCCACCGGCTAAAGCCCACGTATTGACCGATGCCCGACCACACCGCGCGCACTGGCGGGCGTGGCGTCATCGTCAGCCAGGTCAGCGTGCTTTTCAGCGTTTCGCCGGCGACCAGACCGAGCAGCACCGAGGCCGCGCCGGCGCCGAAGTACGCGAGGCCAAGCCCAGCCGAACAATCGACGAATGCCGCCGCCACCTCGACGCCGGCGATATGCTGGAAACGCCGCTCGCGCTGCACGACAAAATAGGCAGGCGACGCGAGGCCCCGCAGCAACGGCAGCGCCGCGGCAAGCTGCAGCAACGCGAGTGATCCGTCGAGGTGAAACTGGCTGCCCAGCAACGGCGCCAGCGCGAGCAACAGCAACGCGATCAGCACTCCGCGCGCTGTCAGGGTCGTCCACACCGCACCGAGTTGCGAACGCGTCGGCGCATGTTCGCCTTGAATGACCGCTTGCGCGAGGCCGGTGTCCGACAGCGCCTCGGCTATTGCTACTGCAAGCAATGCCACGCTCACGCTGCCGATCGCCGCGGGTCCGAGCATGCGGCCAATCGCAAGAAACTTGATCGCGACCAGTCCGCGCACGGCGAACTGTTGCAATAGCACCCAAGTCGCCGCGCTCGCGCCGAAGCTGGCCGCTATCGAGAACCCCGGAAGCCTGATCGCCCGCAAGCTATTTCTCCGTCGAATCGGAACGCCGCTGACTCGGCTGCACAACGACTCAACCGAATCGCTGCGTGATGCCGCCGGCGCATAATGAGTGAGGTGCGCCAGCGAGCTGGCGACGTTTTCATCGGAATCTATGCACGACCTTACCGCGAGAGAATCGGCGACAACCGCCATCAGCTAGGCCAGTTCAGCCGAAGCTATTGCGCTGTAGTACATTTACCCACAAAACGGAGCAAATTGACGGGTTCACGCACGTCTGCAGTGCTAATGTTGCTGTTCGTTGCTGTTCTGGCGACGCGAGCAATTCGCAGTCCCGGTGCCTTTTCCACAACGCCCATGCCAACCAACGCGATGGAACAAGACTACGTCCTGATTGTGGAGCCCAATCTAACCGGCCATCGCTGGCGTTATGTCGAGTGGACCATGCAAGCCTGTGCGGAAGCCGGATATCCGTGCATCCTGGCGACCGAATGCGCCAACGAAGATCACCGGCTTGCCAGACAGATCGTCGCCGCCAACCGGGCTGACATGGAAATCGCGTTTGTCGATCCCGACGAGCGGCCTCGCGGCCTGCTGCGCGACCCCAATGAATACTGGCGATTTCACCGCTATTTCAAGCACGTGCACAAGATTGTCGGTCGCGCGCAGCCGATCAGGCTGGTGGTCGTTCCGTACGTCGATTACTTCTTCTATGCGCTGCCGTTTCTCGGCTCGCCATTCCGCCAGACGCCGTGGATCGGCATCACGATGCGCTCGACCTTTCATCATCACAAGGTCGGCATCAAGGCGCCGGATCGTCCATTGGTCAATGCGATCAAAGCGCAACTCTTCAAACGCGCGATCAGAACGGAGGGCTTGCGCACGTTGCTCACCATCGATCCCACGCTGCCGGAATGGGCGGCGCACAGCGCATCGAAGGCAAGCGCGGCCATCGCCTATGTCGCAGACCCCTTTCCGGACGAGCGGGCGGAAAACCCCGTGCTCGCCCGCGAACGGCTCGGACTGGACCCCGCGCAGCGCTATCTGCTGGTGTACGGCGCCATTACCGAGCGCAAAGGCATCTACGAACTCGTGGAGGCGTTGACGCGTCTGGACAATGCGCCCACGCTGATCGTCGCCGGCGAGCAGGACGCCGGCGCGCGCCATTTCATGCGTAACCACGTCCGCAGCCTGACACCCGCGCCGCTGATACTCGACTCGTTCATCGCCAACGACGTCGAGCGCGACCTGTTCTCCGCCTGCGACGCGGTCTGGCTGGGCTACAAGGGACACTACGGGATGAGCGGCGTGCTCGTGCAGGCGTACCGCTTCGGCAAGCCGGTAATCGCGACGGAAGACGGGCTGATCGGCTGGTTTAGCCGGCGCTGTGAACTGGGGCCGATCTTGAGCGACCTGAGCTCGGCATCGATCGGCAAGGCCATCACCGAGATCACGACCTCGTGGCCGCATACGCCCAAGGACGTCCCGTCCGCCCGGGAAGATCTGCTGTCCCGGCATACGCTCGGTCAGTTCAAGCAGACCTTGCTTCAGCAGATGGCCTGATCCGCCGGCTCATCTTCCAGCCCATACCCCAACCCTGCAAGATATCAGGCGACCGGTTCGCCGCCCGCTCCCGGCTCGGCAGCAGGTCCTGCGGCAGCACGTCCGGCGGCGGCAAGCACCGCGGCAGCAGGCTCGACTATCGTCGAACTGGCGCCCTCAATATTCGCCGGCCGCACAGGCCGTTGACGCTGTGGCGGCGGGTCGTCGGCGGCAAGCGCCTCTTCGCGCACCGCGCTGCTGCGCTTTTCCGGAAAGAGCGCGTTGCGCATGAGCAGGAACGGAAACTCGATCGCGCGCGTCGTCACATAACCGATCAGAATGGCGAACGCGAACTGCGCGGTCAGCGCGACAATCCACGTCAGGCTCGGCGCCAGGCCGAGCGCGGTTGCTTTGCGAATCAGCATGTCGCCGGGCGCGAGCGCGAGCGAATGCCATAGGTAAATGCCGTAAGAATAGAGACCGATCCACGCAACCGCGCGATATACCATCGACGAGCGCAGCGATCCGGAATGCTCGAGCACCAGCACGAGCAAGGCGGCGAAACCGAGCGCCTGAATCGTGTAGCCGATGCTTTCGTCCAGCGCCAGATTTTTCGTCGCGAACGCGAGCCATCCGCACAGCACCGCGACGATCGCGATCAGCATCCATTTGCGCTTCGCGAACTGCTGATAGACGCCCGGCTTCATCCAGTAGATGGCGGACAGAATCACGCCGACCAGCAGGCTATCGATCCGGTATTGCGTGTACGCGAAGGCGCCTTGCAGGTCGCCGCCCGCCACGGCGAAACAGCGCGCGGTGAGCACCACCGCGCAGATAGCGGAAAGCACGCCGACGATGGTCCACACGCCCAGACGCCAGCGGGCGAACAGCAACAGCAGCGCCGGCAGCACCAGGTAAAAGTGTTCTTCGACCGCGAGGCTCCAGGTTTGGGTAATCGAGGTACCCAGATAGTTCTGAAGATGGGTCAGGTTCTGGAATAGAAACGTATTCCACGGATGGCGGCCAGCTAGTAGATGAAAAACGATCAGTACGTAATACGCGGGCCAGATGCGGAAAATACGCCGGACGATAAAACGCTTTGCGTCGACGTGACCTTTTTCGGCGTACTGCCTGAGCAGGAGGCCGCCCACCAGAAAGCCGCTCAGCGTGAAGAACAGATTCACGCCTTCACGTCCAAAATTTTTCAGCGGGTATTCAATAATCTGGAGTAGGAAATTGTCGGTATGAACAGTATGAAAGTGAAACCCCATTACCGCGATAATCGCGATACCGCGAACGAAATCGAGCTCGACTGCCCTGCCGGCTCTCGCAGGTCCCGCCCCGCCGAATAGTTTCATGTTCTTCTCCCTGCCGCCATCTGCGGGTCAGTGTCCCTATTTTCGGCGGCGCGACGCACGCGTGCGCGCCAACATCAAGGTATTGCCCGACAAAACGGGAACGCAGTTTGCGACATCTTGCAACAGCCGGGCTTGCCTCAGTCGCCAGAACCCAGGCAATCGGCGACGAAACGGGTAGGGGTAATTGGCAAGCGAGGATATTCCCCCACAATGAACTGACGCGAAACCGTCTGGTATAGACCGACGGCGCCGGGGAGGATCAACAATGAGAATGCGCCATCAGTATGGGACGCTGTGGATCTGGATTTTTCTGTTACCGCTAGCGGTGGACTACAAAGCGACCGACGCAAACACAGGCCATTTCGCCCAGTTCGTGTTCGTCCTCCCTGCGCTTGCCGCCGGGCTGGCGCTGGCGCTGATCGCGCCACGCTTTCATGACCGCTCACGCCTGCGCGGGTTCGTCACCGCGAGCGTGACGCTGTGCGTGGCCGGCAGCGTCGTTACCCAGTTGATGCAGGACAACGACACCGGCAACTACCTGCGGGTATTGCTGCCGTTTCTGCTGTTCCTGCTGGGCTACCTCGTGGCCTGCCATCCATGGAGCGAATACAGACTCTCGCGGTTCGAGAAAGCCCTGTTCGTCGCCAACACGATCAGCCTCGTTTTCACCTGCGTCTATGGCATCGCGACGGCAGGCGGTCTCGAGGAAGTCCGTTACCGGATCATCTCCGTCACGCTATTGGGACTGCAGGGCGTGCTGCTGCACGAATTCGTCGTCGCCAGGCGCTTTTCCTTTTTTACTGTCGCTGTGTTCGCCTTCAGCGTGATCGTCGAATTGCTGAGCGTCACACGCAGCTTGCTGGTCGGCACGGCGTTGCTGTTCCTGATCGCCATGGGACTGTGCGCGCCAACGATCCAGCAAATCTGGCGCGCGATCGCGCGCGGCCTGATCGCATGCGCGGTGATCGCCGGCGTGGCCGGTGCGGCGGCATGGAGCTTTCCAACCGTCACCCAGCACTGGACGCAGCGTCTTTTCGCATCGGAGGAAACCGTCACCGGCAAGGATCCGACCACGATCACGCGTCTCGCCGAAATGCGCGATCAGTACGACCAGGTGACCGGGTCGCCCGAAACGCTGTTATTCGGCGCAGGCTTCGGCCACTACTACCGCTATTCCCCCGCCTACCTGCCTGATCTCGCCGGCCAGATCACCGAGAAGGACTTCTATGCGATCCGGGACTGGGCCGCCGGCCATAATTTCTGGGTGTACCAGTTATTCGCGGGCGGGCTGCTGTTCGGCGTCGGCATGCCTGTTGCCATGCTGATCGCGCTGGCGATATGTTTTCTCTCCTACCGTCACTGGCGTGCCGTCGCGCCAGGCGCGCCGATGCTTCCCGTACTCGGGCGAGCCATCATGCTGTTTGCGGCACTGCCGGCTACGTCGATCGGCGGCAATCCGCTCGGGCCGCGTTTCTCAGGACTGGTGTTCGGCATCGCGCTTGGCCTGATGATCGCCACGCATGCGCGGCTGCAACGCGCACTTCCGATCCGGCCGAAGCGCGTTCGCACGCCGCCACGTGTGCGCCTGGCGACCACCCTGCCGGAGTTGCCGGGCCGGATCCAGCCCGGCATGGGCCGCTCTGACCTCGCCACGACCCTCGGTCTCTCACGCCCGGCCGGCACCGCGACCGGGTCTGGCCGCTTCGGACCGCTCGCGTCCGGTACATCGTCGACGCGCAGCGTCAACCGATCGAGTCCCGTCCGATGAAAATTCTCCACCTGCTCGCAAGTGTCGATCCACGCGCCGGCGGCCCCGTGGAAGGCGTGCGCCGCAGCGGCATGGCGATGCAGGAAGCCGGACACCATATCGAAGTGGCCACCTGCGACGCGCCAGGCGACGCGTACCTCGCGGCCTTGCCGTTTCCGGTCCATGCGTTTGGTCCTGTCTCCAGCCGCTACAGTTACAGCGCACGGCTCGCGCCATGGCTCGATGCCAACGCGCGCCGCTTCGATGCGGTCATCGTCCATGGCCTGTGGCAATACCATGGCCTCGCCGCGTGTAAGACACTCAGAAGAAGCGAGGTGCCGTACTACGTGTACGTTCACGGCATGCTCGATCCGTGGTTCAAACAGGCGTACCCGCTCAAGCACCTCAAGAAGTGGTTGTATTGGCCATGGGCCGAATATCGTGTGCTGCGCGACGCACGCGCCGTCATCTTCACGACGGAAGAAGAGCGCACGCGCGCCCGGCAATCTTTCTGGCTATATCGGGCCAAAGAACGGATTGTGCCGTTCGGCACGACCGTGCCGCCGCTCGATGCCGAGTCGGTACGCGAAGCATTCCTGCAAGCCGTGCCGGGCTTGCGCGGCAAACGCATCGTGCTGTTTCTCGGACGCGTGCATGCCAAGAAAGGCTGCGATCTGCTGATCGATGCGTTCGCGCGCATCGCGGGACGCGATCCGGCCTTGCACCTCGTCGTCGCGGGACCGGACGAGACCGGCTGGGTCGTGCATCTGCGCGCGCAGGCACAAGCGGCCGGCGTCGCGCACCGCGTCAGCCTGCCGGGCATGCTGCAAGGCGATCTCAAGTGGGGCGCGTTTCACGCAAGCGACGTGTTCGTTCTGCCGTCGCACCAGGAAAACTTCGGCGTAGCGGTCGCCGAAGCGCTCGGCTGCGGACTGCCGGCGCTGATCTCCGATAAGGTCAACGTCTGGCGCGAGATCGAAGCGGATGGCGCGGGGCTGGTTGCCGCCGACACCGTCGAGGGCACCGAACAGAATCTGGTGCGCTGGTACGAACTCGACGACGCGGCCCGCGCGAACATGCGCACGCAGGCGCGCCGCACCTTCGATGCGCGCTTCCGGATCGAAACCATGGTCGGCGCGTTGACGGCTCTGCTTGAAACCCAAGGCAGCGCCGACGTGCGCGAACCCACGCTCACCGCGCTGCGAGAAACGGCTCAGCAGAGCCAGTGACGGGATGCTCGTTGCACCCTGTCGCCGGCTGGGCCATTGCGCCTTTCGGGCTACTGTTCCTTCATCAACGGCGTCAACGTAGAAGCTGCGATCGGCAGGCCGTCGATTTGCGCCTGAGTCTGAATCGTCATCGTGTTGGCAGCGTCGGTTCGGGTGCCGCCCACGATGTCCGGCACATCGAGTTGCCGGATCAGATGCCCGGCCAGACGCAGCGAAAGCGCGGCAATCGTTATGGTCGGAAAGTTGGCACCGACCGTCGGAAAGACCGAGCTGCCGGCCACATAAAGATTGCCGATCCCGTGCACCTTGCAATCGCGGTCGACCACGCCTTCGCGTGGCGAATCATGCATGCGCGTCGTTCCCATGTGGTGCCACGTGCCCTCCAGCTTCCCGGGCCATGGCCGGCCTTCGAGCGGCGCGTCGAGTTCGACGTCCGCGATCCCGGCCATCTGCAATTCCTGCGCAAGCAACGCGAAGGTTCTGTCGAACGTGCGCTGAACCTGATCGCCGAGCCGCCATGCCACTTTGACGCGCGGCATGTCGAGCCGGTCGCGTTGATCGGACAAGGTGACGCGGCTGTCACGGTTGGGCTCCGCTTCGACGATGGCCTGCAGAGTCACGCCGGTGACCAGCGCCGGCCACTGATACAGCCGCGTCAAGCCGTATCCGATAGTGTCGAGCGGATGCGACGCCATCGTGATGAGATCGGCCTTCAGGCTGCGGCCCGGCTGGTCCTTGGACAGCAGCGCTTCCTTGCAGTGGATCAGCGCCTCGGACCCTTTACTGCCTTCGCCGTAAAAGCGCGAATAGAGCCACACGCGCGAATTGAGCAATTTCTCGCGCTCCATCAACTCCTGCTTCGGCGCGAACTGCGAGGAGATCTTCGTACCGTGCGCGGAGACCGCGGCATTCTGGTAGTGATACTTGATGTCGTACAGCTTGTTGCGCGCGAACCCAGGGCGGAAACGCACTTTCCCACACATCATCCGCGGATGATCCATGAAGAAGCGGCCCACCAGATCGTTGCGATTGCCAAGGCCGGCGGCCTCGACATTGTTCGACGCGAGCAGCATGCGCGCGTTTTCGATGCCGCCGGTCGCCAGCACGAAAATCCTGCTCACCACCGACATCCTGCGACCGCTGAACGTCGCCACCTGAACCCGCGAAACGGCCGACGCCTGGGCGTTGGCGTCGATGTTCAGGACGTTCGCGTACAGGAATATGCGCACGTGCGACGACCGGGACAACTCGTCGCGATACAGCTTGCCGAAGCGCACAGGCGGGCTGAACTGGGCCACCGTATCGCGCATATCGCCCGTCGCGAGCGGAATGCGGCGCACGTCGTGGCGCCCGATCTCGCGCTCCCAATAAGCGGGGTCGAAATTCTGCGGACCGAGCATCAGCAACTCATGGGTGCGCGCGTAATATGGCGCCAGTTCGTCGAGGCCGAACGGCCAGCCGCTGTGCGGTATCCAATCCCGCTTCTCGAAGTCCCACGGATCCAGCGGGCGGCACCATCCGCCCCAGCAATTGCTGCTGCCGCCGAAGTAGCGGCTACGGGAACCATCCGCAAACGAATAGGGAAGCCCGATGTTCTCGCCGCGATAGAGGTCGCGGGTTTCGTCGTCGGGGCCGAAGCCGCCGCTTTCGAGCACGCAGGTGTCGATCCCCGCCCTCGACATCTCGCGCGCGAGCGTGATGCCGGCGACTCCGCCGCCAATGATGCAGACTGCCGTCTCGATGACCGTGTTTTGTTCGACATTGCGAGTATCGATAAACATCCCTGCTCCCCATCCTGCTTCATGCAGTAAACGACCTGGGCCACCTCAGCGTATCGACGCCGCGGTTCTCTATCTGTGCTTTAAGCCACGGAATCGAAGCGATTCCTGATGAAGCGGCACGGATTGCCGCCATACACGCCCTCCGGTTCGAGCGAGCGATGCACGACGGACAAAGGCGTCACCACGGCCGAACGGCCGATCGTCACGCCCATTTGCACAACACACTTCGACGTAATCCAGACACCGTCCTCGATGACGATGGGCGCGACGCGCAGATCCATGGTGGTGCTCATGTCGTGAGATCCGGCGCTCAGAAACGCACCTTGGGAAATGCAGACGTTCGAGCCGATGCGGATCATTGCCTGGTTGTAGATCCAGACATCGACGCCGAACCAGCAGTTGTCGCCCACCTCGAGATTCCAGGGCGCCTTCACGCGCAGCGGATGCACGAAGCGGCAACCTGTACCGATCTTCGCTCCGAACAGGCGCAACAGCGCAACGCGGATGAATGAAAAAGGCAGCAGTTTGTTGTTGATCACACAGGCTTCAACGACAAACCAGATGAGTTCGATCAGGGCGCCGCGCTTCGCGCGGTAGTTGCCCTTTCCAGCGAGACTCAGATCGATGACGCGGTCATTCTCACGCGTGCCGCTCACGGCGGGCGCATTGGGTGCATCGGGTGCATCCGGCGCATCCGGCATGCGGCCGATCTGCGGATCGTCGGCAACGTTGCCCATCAGCTTTCTCCTGGCCACGAGCGGTAGTAAACATACCCATTCGTACCGCGCGTGGTGCCATTATGTTGCGGCTTCCCGCGGCACTTTGCTGTATGGCCGTACAGGGAAGCGTTTTGGCGGCTACATGCGTGCTGGTTGGCGCACGATAGGCTTATCGTGACCGCATTTGCCTGGGGAAAACGATGAACATCCCGCTTGGTCATACCGCTACCTCGCTGCTGGTCGCCATCGCATGGTGCGCCGCTGTGCCGGCTCTCGCACAAACGGCCGCTCCCGCGCCAGCTGCACCGGCTGCAACTGCCGCTACGGCTCCGGGCTACGGCGGCGGCACGAACACCGTCGCGCCAAAAAACGGCCGGGCGGCTCATCGTGCGAGTGAAGAGAAGCTGCTCGGCGCCCCGCAGGAATACGGCACCGCCGATGCACCGCAGCGCAATACCGTCGACGCCCAGCAGGCAGCCTTGCTCGACGAGCAACGCATGAGCATGACCGGCCGGGCTCCGGGCGCCCTGCCGCCGCGGGGCAAGGGTCAGCGCTTCAAGGCGCCGGCCGCCGCCAACGGCAATGCACGCGTCGCCGGCCAGCCGCGCCCGACTGCGAACGACGCCTTGATGCCCGCAGCAGCGGCGAAAGCCACTTACGCTGACCCGTACAACCTCACAGGCACGGGCAACCACGGCGTTTACCGTTCCCCATGGTGATGTCGCATTCATAAAAGCGCCGCGTGCCGGATTAATCCGGCGCGGCTTTCTCCGTCGTAGCTGCCGCCGGCTCGCTGCGCCTCGCCGCCACGGTCGCAGTCGAAGACTCCGGGACGAATTGCGTCGCCACGGCTTTTGCTGCGCGCCGCGCGCCGCCGGCCGCGCGAACCAGCGTCGCGAGCCGCTCCTCGAACGTACGAATCGACGCCTGCGGCGATAGCGCGCGCTCGGCGTAAGCGCGTGCGGCACGGCCCAGCGCGGCACGACGTTCCGGATCGCTAGCCAGCGCGCCGATCGCCTCGGCAAGTGAGCGCACATCGTTGGGCGGCACCACCACGCCACGTGGCGAGACCTCATCGAACAGGCCGGTTTCCCGACGCGCCATCGCCACGACAGCCCGTCCGCTGGCGAACATGCCGGTGAGCTTGGACGGCATCACCAGATCCGCTGCATCGCAGCGCTGCGGCAAAACGTGGATGTCGGCAAGGTTGAGCAATTCGTTCAAACGCTCCGCCGGTTGCAACGGAATGAAAATGCAGTTCGTCAATGCCGCGCAGCGCTCCAGCAAACTCTGTTTCGCCGCTCCGCTGCCACAGAAAACGAACGTGACGTCAGTGCGTCCGGCCAGCGCCTCGGCCGCATCGGCGAGCGTCTCGATGCCCTGCTTGGCGCCCATGTTGCCCGAGTACAGAACCACTTTCTGTCCGTCCGGAATGTGCAGCAGGCGCCGATATTCGCTCGCGCGCGCGAGCGGAAAAATGGTCGAAGCGTCGACCCAATTGGGCAGGCTCACGATCCGCGACGGGTCCACGCCCTTGGTCAGCGCACGCGCGGTCATCTGGCGGGAAATCGACGAGACCGCATCGAAGCGCCGCAGCAACGCAGTTTCGATCCAGTGTGCAAAACGGGCCGCGCGCGAGCTCTTCAACAGGCCGAGATCGAATGCCGCGTCAACCTCGTAGTCCTGAATATGCAGCCACGCACTGGCGTTCGCGACGCGTGCCAGCGTCAGTGCGCCGGGCGCGCACATCAGGGTCGGCGCAATCAGCACGACCGCATCGGGACGCCACAGCGCCTGCCGGGCGAGCAGCGGCACCGACGTCATCGCAAAGCTCGCCAGATGAACCATCCGCTTCATGCCGCCGGGCCGCGACGGCACCCAAAGCGGCGCACGCCAGACGGTCACGCCGTCACGCGTCTCGCGGTGAAACCGCCAGGACGAATAGCCGTCCGCAACACGCCATTCCGGGTAATACGGCGGCGCGCACACCACGCGAACCTCGTGTCCTCCGGCAGCCAGAAGCACAGCCATTTCCGCCGTGTACTTGCCGACCCCCGTCAGTTCAGGCGCGTAGTTGAGGCCGTAGATCAGGATCTTCATAGTGGCAGCCAGAACGTGTTATAGCTTTGCGGACCCAACCGGCCGGGCCGCGTGTCAGTCGCTCAACATCAGCGCGCAGCCGCGCGCGATGTTGGCCGCGGCAGAAGGCGGATCGAACCGGCGAATCACATCCATGCAGCGATGCGCGGTTCCGCCGGCGTCGGCAAACGCTTCCATCGCCTTGAGCATCGTGCGCTGCAATGCCGCGACGTCGCCGGCGGTGAACGCATAGCCGCTCACGCCGTCGATCACCAGTTCCGGAACGCAGCCGCAACTCTCGCTGACGACGGCCGGACAGCCATGCGCGAGCGCCTCGTTGACGACCAGCCCCCACGGCTCGCTATAGCTCGGCAGCACCAGACAGGTCGCGCCGTAGTACTCGTGCGTCAGCGGCTCATCCTGCAGACTGCCGGCGAAAGTCACGGCATCGCCGAGCGCGAGTTCGGCGACCTTCGTGTGAAGGACGTCGGTCATCGGCCCGGTGCCGACAATGCGTAATTTCGCGGCCGGAATACGCCGCTGCAATCCGGCAAAGGCCTCGATCAGCGTGCCGATGCCCTTCTCCTCGGAGAGACGGCCAACGTATAAGAACACCGGCGGATTGCCGGCACGGCTCGCGACCCGTTCGACCAGCGCGCGTTCCGGCGAGAACGATCCGGGCATCGCGGCGGCCTGACACGGCACGAAAATCTTGTCGCGCTTGGCGCCGAGCGACAGCAGATAATCGCGGCTGCGCTCGCCGAAACCGAAGTAGCCGTCGCAGAGGGAGAAGAACACCCGTTTCGGGATCGACGTGAGGAGCCGCTTTGGCCGGTCGCGTGCGGTCGAATCGACGAACACCGCGCGCCGCTTGCCGGTCACGATGCACGCCGCAAGCATCGCCCAGTACTCCGGACGGTGATAGCCCGGCAGAATGATCAGATCCGCCCTGGTGCGCAGCACTTCCCATGTGAGCCGCGCGATCATCTTCAGCGTCGGCACGTCTTCATAGCAACCGTCGAACAGCTTGTGCATCGGATAGCGATGGTACGAGTAGTCGACATCCGAAAAGCCGACCCGGTCGTGTTCCGTATCCGCGATCTGCACCATCGAGTAGCGAATCGCGCCAGATGCCGAAATGTTGTGCAAGGCAGAGAAAACAACACCTTTGTGGCGCGACCATACGACGTTGTGAAAGATCGTGACTGACGCTGTCATTTTTATGCCACTCCTCGAAAAATCGTCTTTGTGCCCGTTGCGCGAACTGTCCGCGCGAAGAGCCCCAAGCATTCCTGAAGACCCGGAACAGCGTTCTACGGCTCGTCGTTCGCGCCTATGCGTGCAGCGCGGCGGCGGGCGTCGAACCGGCGTGCGATGCAACGAAATCCCGATAGGTGGCCGCGATGCCCTCCTCGAGGCCGATCGTCGCGCGCCAGTCCATCCGCGCCAGCCGCGATACGTCGAGCAGCTTGCGCGGCGTGCCGTCAGGCTTGGATGCATCGAATACGAGTTCGCCCTCGAAGCCGACCACGCGGCAGATGCATTCCGCCAGTTCGCGAATCGACAGATCATCGCCGACGCCGACGTTGAGCAGGCCCTCGGTCACGTTGTGCTCGAGGACGAACAGCGTCGCTGCCGCCAGATCGTCGACGTGCAGAAACTCGCGGCGCGGCGTGCCCGAACCCCACACCGTCAAGGTGGCGGCGCCGCTTGTCTTCGCCTCGTGCGCCTTGCGCAGCAGCGCCGGCAGCACGTGGCTGCTGTTCAGATCGTAGTTGTCGTTCGGACCGTACAGATTGGTCGGCATCAACGCGACGAACTGGGTGTTGTATTCGCGGTTGTAGGCGTCGCACAGCTTGAGGCCGGCGATCTTCGCAATCGCGTAGGCGTCGTTGGTCGGCTCGAGCGCCGAGGTCAACAGATACTCTTCGCGAATCGGCTGCGGGCACTGCTTCGGATAAATGCACGACGAGCCGAAAAACACCAGCCGCTCGACATGGGCGCGATACGCGGCATGGATCACGTTGGTTTCGATCACGAGGTTTTCGTAGATGAACTCGCCCGGCTTCGTCGCATTGGCGAGAATGCCGCCCACTCGCGCGGCCGCGAGCAGCACGACGTCGATCTGTTCTTCCTCGAAGAAGCGATTCACGGCAGCCTGATCCGTGAGATCGAGTTCCGCCCTGGAACGCGTGACGATGTTGCGATAGCCGTCGGCGCCCAAGCGCCGGACCAGTGCGGAGCCGACCATGCCACGGTGGCCTGCGACGAAGATGCGTGCAGTTTTGTTCATCATAATCACTCGTGATGTTCCAGCGCCGTGAATCCGGCCAGCGTGACGAGCGCGTCACGTCTCGCGATCTGATAATCCGCGCGCACCATTTCCCTGACGAGCGCGCCGAACGGCGTGGTCGGCCGCCAGCCGAGACGCGCGTGCGCCTTCGACGGATCGCCGAGCAGCGTTTCGACTTCCGCCGGCCTGAAGTAGCGCGGATCGACGCGCACGATCACGTCGCCCGGCGACATCCTGATTTCGCGTCCTTCGACCTTCTCGACAATGCCGACTTCATCGACACCGGTGCCTTCGAAACGCACCGTCGCGCCCAATTCAGCGGCGGCATGCTGAACGAACTCGCGCACGCTGTACTGCACGCCGGTGGCGATCACGTAGTCCTCGGGCTGCTCCTGTTGGAGCATGCGCCATTGCATCTCGACATAATCGCGCGCGTGGCCCCAATCGCGCAGCGCCGACAGATTGCCGAGGTACAGCGTCTTCTGCATGCCCACGGCGATACGCGCCACGGCGCGCGTGATCTTGCGCGTCACGAAGGTCTCGCCGCGCACCGGCGACTCGTGGTTGAACAGAATCCCGTTGCACGCATAGAGCCCATAGGCCTCGCGGTAATTGACGGTCGTCCAGTAGGCAAACAGCTTGGCGACCGCGTACGGGCTGCGCGGATAGAACGGCGTCGTCTCCGACTGCGGAATCTGCTGCACGAGACCGTACAACTCCGATGTCGAGGCCTGATAGAAGCGAGTCTTGTGCTGAAGCCCCAGAATCCTGATCGCTTCGAGAATGCGCAAGGTCCCGAGGCCGTCCGCGTTGGCCGTATATTCGGGCTCCTCGAACGACACCGCCACGTGGCTCTGTGCCGCAAGGTTGTAGATTTCGTCGGGCTCGACGCGCTGGATCACTCGCAGGATGCTCGTCGAGTCGGTCAGGTCGGCGTGATGCAGAAAGAGCCGCTGCTCCGGATCGTGGGGATCGCGGTAAAGATGATCGATACGGTCTGTGTTGAACAGCGATGATCTGCGTTTGATGCCGTGCACGTCGTAGTTCTTGGCGAGCAGCAGCTCAGCCAGGTACGACCCGTCCTGTCCAGTGATGCCGGTGATCAGCGCGACCTTGCGTTTCATGGAGCCTTCTCCTCGGTGAACATTGTTACCCCAGTGCCGCAGCGCGGTCGAATAATGGTGTTGGGCGCGGGCCGCCGCATCAACCGGCATCAACCGGCGATGCTGTCGTATCCGTAGTAGCCGCCGTGATAGCCCGAGCCGAGGAACGCCCCTTCCTGCGGCACATCGGTGAGCAACACGCCCTTGAGCGACACGCCGCCATTGAACAGCCGCTTGGCGGTCTCGGATATCTCGTTCAACGGATGGCGCCCGTAGCGCACCACCAGCAGCGCCGTGCCCGCGTATTTGCCGATCACCGTCGAGTCGGTCACCGCCAGCACCGGCGGCGTGTCGACGATGATGAGGTCGTACCTCGACTTCAAGTCGTCGAGCATCGTCTCGAAGCGTTTGCTCATCAGCAGTTCGGACGGATGCGCGGGCAGCGTGCCCTTGGCCAGCACGTCGAGGCCCGGCAGCACTTCGCGCTGGATCATGGAATGCAGATCGCCGCCGCTCAGTACGTCCGAGAGCCCTGGCTGGTGTGCGATGCCGAAATGCGAATGGACGTCGCCGCGCCGCATGTCGCCGTCGATGATCAGCACGCGCTTGTTCGCGGACGCAACCAGCGCCGAAAGATTCACCGACAAAAACGACTTGCCGGTATCCGGGCGCGAACCCGTGATCATCACGACGTTGTTCTCGGCATGATCGAGCGACAGCTGCAACGAGGTCCGCAGATTGCGCACGCCTTCCACCGCGATGTCTTGCGGCGCCTGCTCGGCCAGCACGTGAAGCCCGCGGCGGCGCAGCATGACGTTTTCCTGCAACCGCAGCTGATGCTGGCTTCTCGGCACGACGGCGAACACCGGCACGCCGAGCACGGCCTCGATTTCGTCCGGACGCTCCACGCCGCCATACATCGCCCGCTTGAAGAAGGTCAGCATGATGCCGATCAGCAAGCCGCCGCCGAGCGCGATCACGATCGCCAGCACACGCTTCGGACGCACCGGCTCGTCAGGCGCCTCGGCGAAATCCACCACGCGCACGCTGCCGACCTGGCCGGCTTTCGCCACCCGAAGTTGCTGCGCGCTGTTGAGCAGATTGGTATAGAGCTCCGTGTCGACGTGCACGTCGCGCAACAGCCGCAAGGCGGTCTGTTCGGTATCGGGCATCACGGCCACGCTGCGGTTCATGTTGTTCTGCGCGCCCTGCAATGCGGCGATCTGTGCGTCGAGCGCCGCCACCGCCGGGTGACTCGCCGTGAAGCGCGTCGACATCTCCGCCCGCTGCTGCTGCAGGTCGAGCAGCTTGGTCTTGTTGTCGACGATCTGCTGAAGGAGCAGCCGGCTTTCTTCACCGAGATCGACTGTGCCGTGCGTATTGCGGAACTTGTTATAGCGCTGCTCGGCGTCGTCGAGTTCCTTGCGCAAGCCCGGCAGTTGCTGATCGAGGAACGCCAGCATGTGCTGAGCTTCAGTCGAGCGGCTTTCGACATCCTGGCGGATGAACTCGCGCGCCATGCTGTTGACGATATTCGCGGTCAACGCGCTGTCGCCGCCTTCGAGGCTGGCGCGAATCACGCCGGACTGAAGCGTGGTTTCGGCGACCACGAGCGCCTTCTGCAGCCGGTCGACGGTACTCAGCGTCGAGGCACGCTGCAATTCGAAACGTGAACCGGCAGGCCCGACCAGCGCGTCGACACGCAGCGCAATCGGCCCATCCGCGGTATCGGTCTGCACGGTCTCGCCGACATGGCCGGAGAGAATGGCGATGCCGTTCCTGTCGCGCAGCACATACGAGCCGTCATTGCCTTTGACCAGCGTGAAGGTCGTGTCGTAAAGCTCCTTCGCGGTGTCGAAGCGGGACACCGAAATACGCTCGCTGCCCCATGCGTAACCGGACAGGTTGATGAAAGGCGGCAACTTGAAGCCCCATTGCCCATTCACCAGCCCGGCGATCATCCCGCCGATAAACGGCAGATAGCGCGGCGTCGCCGTGATGTCGAGGTGCAGCGCCCTGACGGTTTCCTCGGTGACGAGACGCGACTTCAGCAACTCGATCTCCGCCGCCGTCGATGGCTTGGTGTCGAACATGCCGGTGAGCGGCGGCAGAGAATCCTTGCCATTGGCGTTGTTATTACCCGTCTTGTCCTCGACATGGAACAGCACATCCGCGCGGAAAGTCGGCGGCGCCAGAAACGCGTAGGCGCACCCCAGCGCCAGCGCGATCAGCATCGCCATCACGATCGTGCGCCAGCCACGCACGATCGTACGCAGATAGTCCGACAGATGGAGCTCCTCCTGCACGGACACGTCGGTGTAGCGGTTTTCGAAGTTGATTGCCATTTTCATCACCCAGCAAAGCCCGGCGGTTCAAGATCTCGACAGATCGCTTTATTTCGCGAGCACAGCCCCCGTCACCGCCGCATTGATCGCCGGCAGCAGCAGGTTCAGCACACGGTTGAAGCGAACGAGCGAACCTTGGCCGACGTACACCACGTCCTTCGGCTGGAGCTCGAACTGGTTGGCGAGCAGCATCGACACGGGCGAAGTCGCATCGAGGTGATAGACCTGCGGCTGCTCGCTCATCGAATTGCGGATCACGAACAACTGCCTCGTCTGGGCCGTGTTCGAATCGAAGCTGCCGCTATCCGAGATCGCCTGCGAAAGCGTCAGCGAACCGTTACGCATCGGCAGGATGGTCGCCGGCTTGTTGACCTCGCCCATCACATACACGCCGCTGTCTTCGCGCGAAGACACGCGCACCAGGTCGCCGGGTTGCAGGTAGATTTCCGACGGATTGCGGCCGCGTTTGATCAGATCGTCGACGTTGAGCGGATAGGTAGCGCCGTTGCGGACCAACTCCACGCGGCTGCGGTCCGCGTTGGCGCTGAAGCCGCCGCTCAGGTTGATCGCGCTGGTCAGCGACATCGGAATGTCGTTGAGAGACTGCGCGCCGGGCGTGCGCACTTCGCCGTCGACATAGATCTGCGCCATACGGAACGACGCGACCCGTACCGTAATCTCGGGCTTCTGATACACCTTGCTCAGGCGGCTATGCAGTTCGCGCTGGATCGTCGCGACGTCTTGCCCGGCGACGTGCACGGTGCCTGCATACGGAAACTGCACGTTGCCGCTTTCATCGATCAGAAAGCCGGGTGCCGCATCTGACAGTTTCTGATTCGCCGCGGGTTGTCCGAGCGCCGCCGCAAGTTCCGGGTGATCCCACACGACGATCTGCAGCACATCGCCCGGACCGACCCTGTAAGCCGTCGGTTTGCCGAACAAAGCGACCGTCTGCGGCGTCAGTGCCGCGGACGTCGTCGCAGCATGCATCTTGCGCAGCAGCGCGAGGTTGATATCGGTAATCGGTATCTGCACCTGCTGCGCCGCCTCCGTGCTGAAATCCCCGCCCGTATCCTGCAGCGCGGCGGGCGTAATCATTCGCTGGCCCGGTGCCAGCGAGCACGCGGACAGCAGGGCTGCAATTGCGCAGACCAGAACGCTTCCTGTACGTAACTCAAGCGAACTCATGATGTTTCCTCCTTGCGCCAGGTCGCTGTCCTCGGGGAGGCAGCGACCCTTGTGCTTGTTAACCACTTAGTAAGCGTTTCGATGCATCAGTCCCGCGACGATCGTCACGCCGATGATCCGCATGTCGAGTGCGAACGACCAATGTCCCAGGTAGTACAGGTCGTGCTCGACGCGACGCTCCATTTTCTCGATGCGGTCGGTTTCGCCACGAAAGCCGTTGATCTGCGCCCAGCCGGTAATACCTGGCTTGATTCGATAGCGATTGATGTAGCCGGCGACCACCTTCTGATAGAGGTCGTCGTGCTCGAGCGCATGGGGACGCGGTCCGACGACCGACATGTCGCCACGCAGCACGTTGAAAAACTGCGGCAGTTCGTCGAGGCTCGTGCGGCGCAGAAATGCACCGATTTTCGTGACGCGCGGATCGTTGCGCGTCGCCTGGCTGAGGGTGCCTTTTTCCTCGGTATGCAAACGCATCGAGCGAAACTTGTAGATCGTGAATACGCGCCCGTCCGCGCCTTTGCGCTTCTGTTTGAACAGGACAGGGCCACGCGACGAAAGCTTTACCGCGATCGCGATCGCGAGCAGGATCGGCGCGAGGCCGATCAACGCGGCCGACGCGAACAGGCGGTCGAAGATTTCCTTCTTCAGCATCGAACTGGCGGACAGCGGCGAGGCGACGAGGTTGATCGCCGGCACACCGAGCAGATCGATGACGCCGCTGCCGTCGAACAACGCAATGCTGCGCACGTCCGGCATGAAGCGGATGTTCACCAGATCGTCGCGAAACTCGCTAATCAGCTTGCAGATCAGCGGCTCTTCGGCGAGCGACAACATGAGCCAAAGCTCGTGCACGTCGTTGGTTCGGATGTAGCCGGCCAGCGCGTCCACCGAATCGAACACCGGCGCGCGCGCGCTGGTGACGGCAGACACTTCAGGGTGCGTGTTGTAGACGGCGGTGGCGCGAAAACCCGTGCCGGGCGCCGACTCGATCCGCCGAATGATCGCGTCGCATTGGGAGCCGCTGCCGACGATCGCAACCTGATGCAGGTTCAAGCCGGCCCTGCGTGCGCGTGCCAGCACCGCATGCGTGATCAACCGGTAGGCGATCAACAGGCCGCCGGTCACCGCGGTCCAGTAGGAGAACCACAGTCTCGATACGAAGTCGCTGCGATGCAGCGAGTACATCAGCACCAGCGCACTGCATTGCACCATCAGCCACGCAAGCGAAACCTGGCCGGCCAGCGCCAGCTTCGAACGGCCGCGCCATGATTCGTAGACGCCGAACACCGGAAAGGTGGCCAGCGCAAACGCGGCGGAGAACATCACCAGCGCCCAATAGAACCCGGATTGGGCGAGGTAATCGAAACGGATCTGAGACGCTACCGCTGCTCCCGCGAGCACTAGCGCGACATCGAACACTCGCGCGAGCAAATCCTGAAACTTGCCCATTTTGCTTACCTCGTTCTTACCATTCTTTTCCGCAGATGATTCCCGGCCCGCTGTTAGGAGCAGCGGCCGTAGCTGTCGTTGAACCTCACAATGTCGTCTTCACCCAGATAGGTGCCTGACTGGATTTCAATGATTTCGAGCGGTACTTTCCCCGGGTTCTCGAGCCGGTGACGCGTGCCGAGCGGAATGAAGGTCGATTCGTTTTCACTCAGCAGAAACTGCTCGTCGCCGCGTGTGACGAGCGCCGTGCCGCGCACCACGACCCAGTGTTCGGCCCGATGGTGATGCAGCTGCAATGAAAGCTGGGCGCCCGGCGTGACGACAATGCGCTTGACCTGGAAGCGCTCGCCCCGGTCGATGGAATCGTAGTAACCCCACGGGCGGCGCACCTTGCGATGCGCATCGGCCTCGGGCGCGTGCTGCGCCTTGATGCGCGCCACCAGCCCCTTCACGTCCTGCACATGGGCGCGATCGACCACGAGCACGGCGTCGGCTGTTTCGACCACCACGACGTTGCTGGTGCCGACGCAGGCGACCAGCCGCCCTTCCGAATGGGCGTAACTCGACACCGCACCTTCGAAAGTCACGCGGCCGCGGCCGGCGTTACCGCACGAGTCCTTTTCCATCGCGGCCCAGACCGCGTCCCAGGAACCCAGGTCCGACCAGCCCGCATCGAGCCGCACGACAACTCCAGCAGGGTTAGTGCCAGATGTCGTATCTGCGTCTGCGTCTGCGTCTGTGTCTTTGTCTGTGTCTTTGTCTGCGTCTGCGGCACCCAGGCGCTCCATCACCGCGTAGTCGATCGAGTTCGCAGGCGCGCTCAGAAAAGCCTCCACCAGCGGACGGAAATACGCGCCTTCGGCATGGCCGTTTGCGAATGCGCGCTCGCACGCGGCGTGCATGTCGGGTTGCAGACGTTTCAAGGTATCGAGCCAGACCCGCGCCCGCACGATGAAAATGCCGCTGTTCCACCAATAGGTGCCGGCCGCCACATACTGCGCCGCAATTTCCTCCGCCGGCTTTTCGACGAAACCGTCGATCGCATAGCTGCCGTCAGGCAGCCCGGCGCCAATGCGGATATAGCCGAAGCCTGTATCGGGATGAGTCGGCGGCACGCCCAACGTGGCAATCGCGCCCTGTTCCGCGTGCCTGGCGGCGCTTTCGAGTGCGCTTTGCAATGCGGGCACATCGGCAATCGAATGGTCGGCCGGCATCACGATGAGGATGGCATCGTCTCCGTCCGCACATGCGAGCGACGCGGCGAGCGTCAACGCCGGCGCCGTATCGCGTCGCGCAGGCTCGACAATCAGACGCGCATCGACGCCGTTTTCATGAAGCTGCTCGGCGATCACAAACCGGTGCTCCTCGCCGCAGACGATGATCGGCGCAGCATCCACCTTCCAGCCCGCGGGAAAACCGTCCATGCGCCGCGCGGTCGCCTGCAACAGCGAGTCGGAGCCGACCACGTCGATCAGTTGTTTCGGATAGTTTTCGCGCGACACCGGCCACAGCCGCGTGCCCGAACCACCCGCAAGAATGACCGGCACAATCCGCGTGCAACGCACCCAGGTTGTCCCGGCGCAAGCAGCATCCGGGCCAACCGATGCCGCGTTTACCGTCTCATTTGTCAACATATTCGCATTCCTTACAATCCCATGATTCCGCGGAAATATTTACCGAAGCACCGCGCGATGGGCGCGACCCGCTAACGAGCATCGCGTGCGCTACTCGCCCACCATGCGACGGCTCTGAATCCGGAATTCCGTGGGAGAAATTCTCATACGTTTGCGGAACACCTTCGCAAGCCGGTCGCCGTTGCCCATGCCAGTGCGACGGGCAATCTTGTCGACCGGCAATTCCGATTCGGTCAACAGACTGCAGGTCACCGCAAGGCGTTCGTGCAACAGGAAACTCGAAGGCGTGATGCCCATTTCCATCTTGAAGCGGCGCAAGAAGTTGCGCTCGCTCATCGCGGCGAACTGGGCCGCGTCGGCGATCGAAATAGCCTGCTGGCAATTCTCTTGCAGCCAGCGAGCCGCCGCGCGGACTTTGTCGCCGGGGCTCAAGCCGCCGTCTTCGCCGAGCAGCGGCGCAAGATTCGCGCATGAGTCGGCGAGCAGATGTTCTGCAACGGTGCGGGCAGCTGTCCCGCCAAGATCGCGCTTGACCATCGCGAGCGCGCTTCTCATCGACTCGAGCCGGTCGCCCGTGTCGCCATTCGGTTCGCTCGGGAGTGATGGAATGGGTTGTTGGCGCATATCGCCGGATTCCTTACTGTCGGCGAGCGACGCGGCCTCGAGCAGCGAGCGTCCTTCGCCGATTGGACGAACCATGCCCGTGTTGCGGCGCACGCGCCGCAGCCACGCGATCAGCCGTTCGTCGGAAGCGGCAGCGGTCGCGCCCTTGCCGCCGGCGACGTACAACGCATCGAAGCCGCCGTAGTGCCGGGCGTCGAGCCCGTCGGTCCAGACGCGTAATGCGGAGGAACAGGTCACCATGCCGCCGTCGGGCGACAGGAAGGAAACGTCGTACAGCCATCCGCCCGAACTGGACGAGGCAAGTTCGTTTGCGGCCTGGAACACTTCGGCCACCACGCCGGCGCCCAGCAGCGAGCATTCGTTAAACATCAATATCGCGACGCGACGCATACCCTTGTTCGGCGCGTGCACCCAGCGCAGCATTGCTGACTCGAGACTCGCACAGGTCATAGTTATCCTCTCATCAGAAAACGAATCTACTTTTCACCTTGAGCGACCGGCACAACGGCAGGCTCTGTGCGGTGCATCATAGTCATGCCGAATCAAGCATTTAACCGCCATGACCGAAAGCGCAGACAATTTGGCGCATCGGCATGGCCCGGCCAGTTATTTTCGGAACGACTATCAACCACCTATTTTTCAAAGAATTAAAAAATCAATTCCACATATGAATGAATTTACATTTCGCGAATTTTATATTGGAATTAACTACGCTTTTTTGTGCGCCAGCACACATACAGTCGCTTCGGGAAATGCTTGATCCACCCAACACTCCATTGACTTGAAGTGACTTTTCCCAATGCAACCGACAGAATGAGTGCAGCTGCCTTGTCCTATGCGCGTCTTCCTTCTGGAACCCGGCAGTGAGCTTTCTTCCGACATTACCATTAGCCGGCGAGAGCATCTAAAGCGAGTCTTAAATATAAACAATTCTAGCGAGAAGAAATTATTTAATTCGCTGCTAGTGAGGCTTCAGAATATAAACACGACGATTAATGTTTCAAACGTGAAACACGCAAGTAAGACAACTTCAGACCCGTACGGCAATAGACGGGCCAGTGGCGAATTCTGTCGTATGAGAGACGGCATGATTCCGCCAAGGAATTGCGGAAATACACTATGAGGTTTACGCAACAGTTTGCTGTATGGGTACTGAAGGCGGGTCTAACCTGGTCAAGTAGCTGTTCACCGACGCGCGCGAGGCAATTTTTGCCGTGGCGGCACCCACTGAACGAGGATGGGGAATATATGCCGAACTTACGTGAATATCGTGCGCTGCGACTACTCGCCAGCGCCTTTACCACTCGGATCACCGCGCAGCGTGTCGCCGCCTGGGCAACGGTATGTATCATCTGCCTGGCCGGCGCAAACTGCAATGCGGCTGGCGCTTCTGAGCAGGACGGCGCGAGCAATGCCGATGTCATTGCCAACAGCGCCGCCAACATCACAGCCGACGGCCGGACATGGACGCCGTGCGCGGCGGAAAACGAAACGTGCCGGTTTGCCGGCACGCGCGACGTGCTGTATGGCACGGCCGGGCGCCACGTGGTCAAGACCTTTTCGAACGGTACCGAATGCAGCAATAGCGTATTCGGCGACCCGGCATTCGGCGAGGACAAGCATTGCGCCGTTGCGCTTCTCCCGAGCAAAGACGCGCCGCAGAGTGCGGTGCCGGAAGCGGCTGTCGCGCGCCCCGCATCGCGCGTGCCTGGCGGCCAGGGCCTGCGTTGCGCCGCGCCCTCCTTGCAGGCTGGCGCGGCCGCCGGCGGTGACCTGCTCGAAGCAGACACGCCGAGCGACGGAACACGCCTGTTCGCGTCAGGCAAGCCGTTTGCGGTCGTCTTCACGACGCGCCCGACGCAAGACGATACGCTCAACTGGCAGATACGCGACAGCTGGAATGTCGTGCGCGCAAGCGGCCGCTTCCCCGTCCCCGCAGGCGCCTCCATATCGACACTCACCTGTGCGTCGACACTCGCCGGCTACTTCGCGATTTCCGCTTCGCTGGAACGTGCGCACGGACAGCTCGAGTCGCGCGGCACACGTCCGGCGGGCATCGTTACTTTCGGCGTGCTGCCCGACACGTCCGCCGCATTGCCGCCCGTCCGCTTTCCGTACGAAGACCTGCATCGATTCGGCGGACAAGGCACCGCCTATCTGGCGCCCGGCCAGCACTGCTGCGATGGCGACGGCTATCGGCCGGTCTATACGGCGCTCGGCCTGTGGTGGGCGAACGACAATCGCAACTGGTATATGGAGGAACCCCAAAAGGCCGGCACGTTCGATCCAGCGGCCAAGCAGCTGATCTCCTTCTTCCGGCGCGGCGGCATCATGCGTCTGATCCAGCTCGACGGGATTCCCAAGTGGGCAAGCCCGACCGGCAAAGAGACTCACAGCTATGCGCCGACCTCGCTCACGCAATTCAAGGACTACATGGCCAAAGTGGGCACGGAGTCCAACCGCGTGCGCATGACGTATTTCCCAACACAGCGGGACAACTACTATCAGGTGACCTGGGAGCCTGACGCGGATGGCGGGCTGCCGTGGCGCGACACCGATGCGAATTTCGTCGCGTTGTACGAGGCAGTCTGGCGCGGCATCCACTCCACCGATCCGCATGCCGTGGTAATGGGTTTGACCTACTCGTCGGTACAAGGCAACGTCCAGTGGCTCGGCCGGCTGGGTCCGCTCGGTATCGGCCGTTACCTGGATGGCCTGAGCATTCACGGTTACTACGATGCGGGGACGTCGCCGTCGCATCCGCCCGAGCGGCTCGCCAATGCAAGCGATCCGGCCGTGGCGGCGAATGCGTTGCCCGCAGCGATGCGCGCGCTGCGCCACCAGATGCACCAGTACCTGAAGCCCGGTGCGCCGCTGTTCGTGACCGAAACCGGCATCAGTTACGACATCGGCGCATCCTACGGTAAAAACTATCCGGGCTGGAACGTGCTGTACGCACAGGCTGCCGTCGTCGCGCGCACGCACCTGATCCTGCTGGGCGAAGGCGCGGACATGACCTACCTTTTCTATCTCGCGGATATGCCGGATGCCGCGCCCGGCTACGGGCTTTTCTTCGAACTCGATCATCCGGCCGGCGCCTACGGCCCGACTCGCATTAGCCCGAAGCCCGCTGCGCTCGCGACCGCGGCGATGACCCGGATCATCGACGGAACCGAAACGCTCGGGCCGCTCAAGCACGTGTCCAGCGGTGTCTATGCCTACGCATTCCGCCGCCTCGGCGGCGGCAAGGTGGTGACCGCGCTCTGGACTCACGACAACGAGAAGTGGAACGCCAAGGCGGGTTTTAGTACGAGCCAAAGCGTCGACTATCGTTTAAGGGTCGATGCGCCGGGCACGTCGGGCGAAGTCACCGCGTTCGACATGATGGGAAACGCGTCGACACTGCCGTATCGCGACGGTGTGGCCAGCCTCAAGCTGTCTCCGGCGCCTATCTACGTGGTCTCCGCCAATGCAGAGGTTTTCAGGGGCGCGGTCATGACGCCGGAGGGCTACGTGCCGCGATAAGCGCCCGCGCGCGGCGCGTCGGCAGCGGACAAGCAGATGTCGAGAAGTGACGATACTCCGGCGTGTCGTGACAGGGCCGCCTGCCTTTTGCTCGCGTAAACTCCAGGCGGATACTCGTTCGCACGCGTATCAACGCGCTGGAGCCCGAAGATGAACGGCCTCGCATGGACCATGCTGGTGCTTGCCGCGATGATCGGTTCATTGCTCTTCGTGACGATCGGCGCGATCGTTCTTGCGCTGTTGCTGGGGAATGTTTCCGATCGGCTCACCAAACACGGCGCGGACCATCACGATGATTAGTGCCCCCAGGTTCGACCGCCGTTCACCCACGCTCAATCCCCGCTCGACCCGCAGGAGATGACATGCTGACAGAGATCGATTTCCTGGACGTGCTCCGCCTGACGCCTCTGGTCGCGATCGATCTGATCGTCAACGATACCGCGGGCCGCGTGTTGCTTGGCCGTCGCCGCAACCGCCCCGCTCGCGGCACATGGTTCGTACCCGGCGGGCGCATCCTCAAGGACGAAACACTCGACGCCGCGTTCGCCCGCATCGTCGATGCCGAACTGGGCATCGCGAAACTCCGACGCTCAGTTGCACACTTCGAAGGGGTATTCGAGCACCACTACAACGACAACTTCGCAGCCGAGCCGGATATCTCGACCCACTACATCGTCCTCGTTTATTCGCTGCCGCTCAGCAGCCTCGGCAGTTCCGCGCCGGTCGGACGACTCGATCAGCACAGCGAGTATCTATGGCTCACACCTGCCGAATTGCTGGCGTACGAGGACGTCCACGAGAATACCAAGGCGTATTTCCGCTAGCGCCTGCGGGCGCCGGCATTGACTTATGCGCCGTTGCCGGCCGGCGCGCAGTCCGATTCCTACTGTAAGTTCGCTAACGTGCCGCGCCACTCGAGTGCAGTAAGATCGAGCTCACCGTCAGGGCTCGAATCCACATGCGATCAATGGCAGCCAGGCTCGTTCGAGATTCATCCATTGTTTTCTTCCTGTTTATTTTCTTCGCCGTCCTAGCTGGTTCGGCGCGCGCTGCCGACTGCCGCGCCGGCACGCTCGTCACCGTCGTCGCCCATCTCGACGACGATCTGCTGTTCGTGGACCCCGCCATCAGCGAACGTCTCGACGCCGGCTGGTGCATCACGACCGTCCATCTGATCGGCGGCGCCAACGGCGCGGACTTCGCCTACGTGCAGACCCGCGAGCGGGCGTCCCGGCTCGCTTACGCACGCATGGCCGGCGTGCGTGACGACTGGGCCGAATCAAACATTCCGATCGCCGGCAAGCTGGTTCATCAAATGGTGCTGAAGGCAAAGCCACAAGTGCGCCTGCTCGAGTTACGCCTGCCCGGCGGCGGCGTGCGCGGCGGCCGCGAACCGCTCGGCCTGCTGTGGGAACAACGCGCAACGCTTTCGACTTACCCGATGAACGCGGACGGCTCCGTTCGTGTGCAATACGATCGTGCCTCCCTGTCGGCGACGCTCAGAGCGATACTCGCCGATGCCACGCTGATCTTCACGCTCAATCCGGACACCGTGCCGTTTATCGAGCATCCCGATCACATTTTCTCCGCGCGTATCACGCGTCACGTCGCCCAGACGCTCAACAAGGGCGTGCCCATCGAATACCACATCACCTATCCTACCGGCGGATGGCCCGCCAATCTTCCCGCCGCCGAGGTGCAGCGCAAGCGCGACATCGTCGCCAGCTACTTTGCTATCGACGGCAACGACGCGTCACATGTTTTCGGCGAGTATCAGTGGAACGGCAACTGGGTGGCGCGCCGCTATGCGTTCGCCGATCGCACCGACCGTCCCGCCGCGGATTTCCAGTCGCATCCTGTTCAACTGTTCAATGCAGCGTCGAACCGCTGCCTGAGCGCCGACGGCGCCGGCCGTGAACCCCTCCTTGCCGCATGCACGGGCTCGCCAGCGCAACAATGGCGTTGGCAACCGCTGGCGGTCTATCCCGGCAATGCGCACAACGCCGCGCTGGTCAGCGTCGCGACATCGCAATGCATCGCCGAGCGCGACGGCTTCCTGATCTCCGAGACATGCGACGAATGGGACTCGGCTCAGCGCTGGACGCCCTGGGACTTCGGCCTCGTCTACACGCCGCAGCGGCATTGCCTCGGCGAGAACGACGGCAAGCTCACCATGCGCGGCTGCACCTTGCTCACTACCCGCTACCGATGGGCAACCACGCAACGCACCCAGGCAACCGATCTGCGGCTCGCGACGGCAATGTACGGCGATATCGCCGGCCACGGCGAGCCATCCGCCATCTATATTCAACGACAGCACGACGGGCCCGGATTCAACGTGTATGCGGCGTCGCTGTCGAAAGCGGCGCGCCCCGCGCTCTGGTACGCCAACCCCGTCCCATTCGATTACCGTTCGACAACGCCGAGCTGCGCCGACGACAAGCTGTGCTTCGACAGCGTGCGTTTCCTGCTGGGAGATTTCGACGGCGACGGCCGGGCGGACCTGATGGTCATCGCCGCGCGCCGCGGCGGGACCGCGTTCTGGTTACTGCGCAACGCAGGGGACAGGTTCGAGGCGCCGCGTCTCTGGCTACAGACAAGCCGTGTTTTGAAGCCCGAACTGGCACAGCAGTATGTTGCGGCCGACTTCACCGGAAGAGGACGAGCCAGTGTGCTGATTGCCCAGAGACGAGCCGATAGCGGGCTCGACCTCTGGATCGCATCGTCCACGGGCGCAGCCAGTCCCGCGCCGGCCTTATGGGCGCAAGCAAAGAATTTGCCGCAAAACGCGAACTTTCTGCCGGTCCACACCGAGGGCTCGCGGGCGTCATTGGTTGCGCTCGACGGTTCAGGCGGCAGACTCGCGCTCACCCAAATCGCCAACGATGGCGCGCATCTGCTAATCGGCGAACGCCGGGTTCTGCCGGCGCGTTTCGTACCCGACTTCGTCAAGGCGGCAATCGGCGCTCTGCATGGCAAAGACAGCGACGCGCTGGTCCTGTTGACGCCGCATCTCGACAGCGCGAGCGACGACGCCGTCATCGACATTTCTACCGTGAACCTTGCAGACGCGGCGAAAGCACCTGTACAGGCGGCGGCATTACGCGGCATGTCATGGTCGGATGTTTTTCCGGCGCTCGTGCGCGACAACCGGAATACGGCGCTGGTGCTCTATCGAAGGACCGACGCGACACTCGGCGACTTCTATTTCACCGGCGGCTCAGCGGCGCTGCTGCGCTACCCGGCCGGGGAAGGTTTCGCGTTGGGAACCGCGCAGGATCTCGGCGAACTGCCGGGGCTCTTCTCGGAGACTGTGCGGATCGACCGGCTGGCGCAGTAGCGCAAGCCGCTCGATCCGATGCCGCTCACGCCGAAACCGCAAGCGGCCGGACGAACTTCCGCGCAATCGTCATATAGCGATCCGCGGTGTCATGCAGCGTATATCCCGCCAGTTGCCGATTCGCCCGCGGCGTTTTCAGCGCCGCGAGCAAGGCCCGGCCATAGGCCTCCGGATCGCTCGTATCGACGAGACTGACGCCGGCAAAGCCGCTTGCGAAACTGAACGACGGAATCCGGCTAGCCACGACCGGAATGCCCGATGCGAGCGCCTCGAGAAAACCGATGCTCTGCGCTTCGAAGCGCGAAGGCATCGCGAAGACACGCGACGATCGGAGGATGGCGGCGACATCCGATCTGGGTCCGCACACGGTCACGTGGCTCCCCAACCTGAGCTGGTCGACCAGCGACAGCACGGCGTCGTGATACGCGACGTCTTCAACGACACCACATAGCAGCAAGCGCGCTTCAGGCTCGCTCTGCAACACGCGCGCAAACGCGCGGATCGTGTCCAACTGGCTTTTCCCTTCCATGTAGCGGCCAAGCTGAACAATCTGCTTGGCCGCTACACCGGTATCCGGCGCCGGCGCGTCGAAGTCCGCCGCGAACTGCGACGCATCCACGCCATTAGGAATGACCACCAGAGCAGGGTGTTGGCCGATCTCCCTCAGGTATTCGTCGATATTTTTCTGCGACACGCCGATCACCGCCCTCGCCCGCCGCGACAGCAGACGCTCTGCCTGCTTGAGCGCGCCGTTCTCGAAGTCGTTCACGCCGGAGTGCATCACCCACACGATCGGCGTATGGACGGGCAGAAGGCGTACATATAGCGCGGCAAGCGTTGCGTGAGCCACGATGAAATCAGGCCGGAACCGGCGCACCACGCGATACAGGTGCAGCAGTTTGCCCACCCGGCCGTAGCGGGTTTTGGGGAAGAGGCAGGTCACCCCTGCGGCCTGGAGTTCAGCGCGAATAACGGCGAAATCGTCCTGCTGCGGGAGCAGCGATGCCATACACACTTGATGGCCAGCGCGCTGATGATGAATGGCGAGACCTTTTACCAGGACTTCCGCTCCGGATAGCCGCGGTGCGTGAACAAGCTGAAGAATTCGCACGATTTATCTCTCGGGATAACCGCATTTCTTACGCAGCAAATGGACATGCCGACCCGGCAATCGCACCAGCCCAAAGAGTCGTCGGCATCTCCATCATCGGTTGATCTGGCGCGCCCCGATTTCTTACGCGGCGCGGCATTGTCCGCAAAAGACAGCGACAGTTCCGCTGCGAAGTCACTATCGCCGAATAAACGTTACACCGAAGCTCCAGCACTATTGCGCCAACTCCAAGGCACTATCGGCTGTGCAATGAGCGCCAACGCCAATTTTTCGCCGTCTTGCGCCAACTCGATAGTTAGGTATCCGTCGCGTTAAATTATTGACCCCAATTTTTCATGGCGGAAAAGAACAGGTGCCGGCAGAGGCTTTATTTTTTATGAACAATGCAATTAGTACTGCGTCATTGTTCATACGTTACAGCTCGTTACTTCTTTTAAACATACTAATGCGTATCGTTGCCATCGCTTTTCCTCAATAAAACCTGCTTCGCTTTAGGGGACAGTAAAAAGTTCATTGACGTGCGCGATGAGTTCGCGCGCGGCGATGTGAATCCTACTGTTCATTAAGACGCTGCCTGTTTTCGTCGTACGTTTCTGATCGCTTTATTCCGCCACGCCGGCTCTGCCGGCCGCGCGAATCGTCAGACAAGCGGTGCTCCTGCAGAAATATTCGCGGGACGCCGATAACCCAGCAAAGCATCACTCATCGCGCAGCCGGACAGTTGCGCGCTCAAGACGGCCAATGCCGACGGCCCGGTCATCGGCTGGCTTGCCATTTGAACCCAATGTTCAATCCGTCTCGCGACGCGGCTTGTGCGAGACACCGGAAGAACATGTAGCTAACGCATGGCTTACTGATTGATGAAATCACATCTACTTCTACTCTCTACACTCTCATTGGCACTCGCAGGCTGTGGCGGTGGCGGCGGCAGCTCCGGCAGCAGTGCTGCCACCTCGAACGCCTCGGGAAGCACCGGCACAAGCGCCAATCCGGCCTCGACGTCAGCGCTTTCCGCCAACCCTAACGCAAAGCTCAGCTGCGCTGCGCCGGCCACTTCGGCGGGCTCCGGCAGCGCCGTCATCTCCGCCGACACGCCTAGCGCCGACGGCACCCGCATCTTCGCTTCAGGCAGCACCTTCCAGCTTGCCTTCAGCACCAACGTGTCGTCCGCGGATACGCTGAACTGGTCCGTCACGGACACCGTCGGCAAGGTTGCGGCGAGCGGCAGCACCGCCGTGCCCAGCGGTTCGCGGACCATCACGCTCAATTGCACCTCGACGCTCGCCGGCTATTTCGCCGCGTCGGGCACGCTCGCGCAGAACGGCGGCCAGTTGCCGCAAGCCGGCACGCGTCCGGTCGGCATCGCGACTTTCGGGGTGACGCCGGACCTGTCCGGCGTCGTTCCTGCCGTCACCTACGCGCATCAGGAACAGCACCGCTTCGGCATGCAAGGCGCGAACGACAGCGGTCCGCTGCTCGCCGCGCTGGGCATTTCGTCGACCATCGACGATCGCCAGCTCTCGACGATGGAGCCGAATGGACGGAACACCTTCAATCCTTCCACCAGCACGCTCGACCCGTTCTACAAGACCGGCAACGTGATGCGCCTGATCCGCCTCGACGGGATTCCCGCGTGGGCGAGCAGCACCGGCGCGTACCAGGACGACACCGGCGTGCCGACCGATCTTTCGTACTATCAGAGCTACATGAGCCGGGTAGGCACGGAATCGAACACCATTCGCACCGCATACTTCCCGCAGCAATCGGCTAACTACTACCAGGTGACGTGGGAGCCGAACCAGATGTGGACGGACACCGATGCGAACTTCATCGCGCTGTACAAGGCCGTCTCTCAAGGCATTCATTCGACCGATCCGCATGCCGTCGTGATGGGCCCCACCGATGCGTTCCCGAGCTTGACCACGACGCGGCTGAAGCGTCTCGCGCCGCTCGGCTTCGGCAGCTATATCGACGCCGTCGCCACGCACGGCTACTACGACGCGGGTACCTCGCCTTCGCATCCGCCTGAGCGCTACGACGCCGATCCGTCGACCGCCAGCGGTTCGCTGCGCGGCCAGATGCGCAATCTGCGCGCGGAAATGGCCACGGATTACCGTCCGGGCATGAAGCTGTTCTCGACGGAAGCCGGCATCAGCTACGACCTCGGCAGCGCGTACGGTCCGAACTACCCGAGCGCGAACGTGTTGTACGCGCAAGCTGCGGTTGCGGCGCGCATGCACATCATCACGCTCGGCGAAGGCGCGGACCAGACCTATGTGTTCTACGGCGCGGACTACCCGGGCGAAGTCGGCTACGGCACGTTCTTCGATCTGAACGATGCGCAGGGCGCGTTCGGTGCGTCGAACATCAGTCCGAAGCCGGTAGCGATGGCGATCGGCGCGATGACGCGCGCACTCGACGGCACCACCACGCTGGGCCCGGTGAACGGCACGCCGACCGGCGTCTACGCCTACGCGTTCCAGCAGGTGGGCAACGGCGCGGTAATCACCGCGTTGTGGGCGCATAACAACAGCGTGTGGAGCGCGAGCGCCGGGTTCAGTTCGACCTATAGCGTGGCGTACAGCCTGACCGTCGACGCGCCGGGCACCAGCGGCACAGTGAAAATCGTCGATATGATGGGTAATGCGTCGACCGCCAATTACAGCAATGGTGCGCTGACGCTCACCCTGACGGAATCGCCGGTGTATGTGGTGTCGAACAACGCGTCCGTCGCCAAGTCCAACGCAACGGTTCCAGTGGGATACGCCGGCAGCTAGGCACCGAAGCCAGGTCATCAAGCAGAAGGAAAAAACGTCAGCCGGCCCGGAAGATCCTTGCCGGCTGACGTTGTTTGTCAGACATGCACTGCTCCGTGCGACTCGGGCGAGCTCAGCCTTCCGGCGTTGGCCTTTCCCACCCGCTATGCGCAAAAAACTAAACATTAAAAATAAAACCAGCGCACACTACTCTACTGCTCCATCGCGGAGCGAAAAAAGCCAAATTGGGAGTCCATCATGGCAAAAGGTCAACTCCGCAGCAACCGCGAAGCGAAAAAACCCAAACAGGAAAAGAAACCCAAACCGGCCACTTCGCCCTCAGGCGCGCCGCCGATCCGCGTAGCACCGAGCACGTCCGCGACGCAAAAGAAGCACTAAACAAAGCAAGCCCGCCCCGCAAGGCGGGCCCTCAACTGCATCAGCAGAAAGCTATTTGGAAATATCCTCCAACGCGACATCGCGCGCCACTGGCCGTCGCCGGCACAGCAGCACGCAGTTTTCGAATAACGCACTCTGCACTTCCTTGCCGCGCCCGCTCGTATGCCGTTCGTGCAACGCCCGGCGCCCTATGCCCGGTGCACGCGGCGTTGCGCAGGTTTTCCGCGCGCCGTCTTGCCGGAGATTATCGGTCTGGCCATGCTGACGCACGCGTCTGGCGTGCGCAACCAAGGCAAACAAGCGGCGCCGCACGGGAAACGACCAGGCCAGAACAATTAACCGGCAATCTCCATGTCCACCACCAGCCTCTTCTTCACCGCCGCGGGCGTCGGCCTCGCAATCGCCGCACCGGTCGGCCCAATGGGCATGCTGTGCATCCGCCGCACGCTGACCGGCGGTCCGCGCGCGGGACTGGCGATCGGCTTCGGCATTGCCAGCGGCGATGCGTTCTATGGCCTGATCGCGGCGCTCGGCCTGGTCGGCATTTCGCAGTTCATGCTCGCCTACGACCGGCCTTTGCAACTCGCGGCGGGCCTCTTTCTGCTTTACCTCGGCGTGCGCACACTGCTGCAAAAGCCATCCGCCGACGCGCCGAACGGCGACGGCAAGCTCGCGCAGATCGGCCGCGCCGGCGCGCTGCGCGCGTACGCCAGTTCGCTGCTGCTCACGCTCACCAATCCGCAGACCGTCATCATGTTCGCCGCGTTGTTCACGACACTGGCGCCGCGCGGCGCGTTTTCATCGAGCATCGCGTTGACGACGGTCAGCGGCGTGTTTTGCGGCTCGATCGCGTGGTGGTGTTTTCTCGTGACCGCGGTGTCGCTCGCGCGTCACGCGATCGGCAGCAAGCTGCGGCTCGCGATCGACCGGCTTGTCGGGATCACGCTGGCGGCGTTCGGCATCGTCGAAGTTCGCCGCGCGCTTTAAGCGGCCGAGGTCAAGGAGATGTCATAGGCGGTGGCGAAAGGCGCGCTGACCGACGCCACATAAAAGTCCGCCGAAGCCGCGCCGACTGACGGTTTTATACGCAAGCGCGGCAGTTTTGCGACAATAGCGCCTTTCGCCGCGCCGACAACGCGCCTGTCCGTCGACCATCGACGGCACGCGGGTGCCGGTATTGCCGCTCTACCGACCCAACCCACCCGACCGTCACCGGTCTGCTCAATGGCCTTTCCCCACATCGATCTGCTGTATTCCGTATCCGGCTTGTTCGTCGGCTTTCTGGTCGGACTGACGGGCGTCGGCGGCGGCTCGCTGATGACGCCGATCCTGGTCCTGCTGTTCAACGTGCATCCGGCCACCGCCGTCGGCACCGATCTGCTGTACGCAGCCGCGACCAAGGCGACCGGCACGCTGGTGCACGGCCTGAAAGGCTCCGTCGACTGGCAGATCACACTGCGTCTGGCTGCCGGCAGCGTGCCGGCAGCGACCATCACGCTGATCCTGTTACATCGTTTCGGCATGGACACGCCGGGCGCAAGCCGGCTGATCCAGATCGTGCTGGGCGTAGCGCTGCTGGTGACGGCGGTGGCGCTGGTGTTCCGGCCGCAACTCGCGGCGCTCGGTGCGCGCCATCTGCCGGTGCCGAAGCAAGGCCGCACGCTCGCGCTGACCATGCTGACCGGAGCGATGCTCGGCGTGCTGGTGTCGCTGACTTCGGTGGGAGCGGGCGCCATCGGCGTGACGGTGCTGTTGCTGCTGTACCCGCTGCTGCCGACCACGCGCATCGTCGGTTCAGACATCGCGCATGCAGTGCCGCTCACGCTGCTGGCAGGCGCGGGGCACTGGCTGCTGGGTTCGGTCGACTGGTCGATGCTGTTGTCGTTGCTGGTCGGATCGCTGCCGGGCATCGCCGTCGGCAGTTATCTGTCGTCGCGCGCGCCCGATGTGCTGCTGCGCAACCTGCTCGCCGCCACCCTGACGCTGGTCGGCGTGCGCCTCGTGCTGACCTGAACGCCAGGCCGACGCGCCAACCCGCCGGCTATTTGAAAAAGCGGCAGGTCAGATCGGTCTCGAACTGCCGCACCCATTGACCGTGATGGTCGCGATAGGACTGCGCCCAGCCGCCGCGCCGCACCGTGACGAGGCGTTCGTGCGCGGCGTCGTCCGGATCCGCGCAGACGCTGATATCAAAATGCGCAGGCGCGAAACCGTGCCGCGCGCACACCAGTTCGAAAGCCGCCCGATCGCTGATGGCTAGATCGGTATAGCGCAAAAGCGTGGTTTCCATGGCATTGACTCCGTTTCACCACTTATCACGGTACGCCTCACAACGCGTCAGTTGTGTGTCATAGCGCACACCGGACGGTTCGTTGCGGTGCTGCCTTCCGGCTCGAACCGCCCCGATCCATCATCACCGTTTCAAAAATCGCCGCCGCGAAAAATAAAACTAAAAAAACGGGCCCCGGCGATTCGCCGGAGCCCGTTTGCTGGCATGCATCAAGATGGCGCAAAGCGGCAACGGATTGCACGCTTCATGAAGCGTGCCGCGCATGGCGCCCTGCGGCACTTCATGCGCTTCACGCACTTATTGCGCTTATTGCCCCTCGTGCCGCCGGCTTACTGCTGCTCAACGCTCAGCTTGTTCGACACCGACGTCACACCCGCAACGCCCTTGGCAACTTCGCCCGCCTTGTCGATCTGGCCCTGGTCAGGCACCGAACCCGTCAACGTCACCGCACCGCCGCGAGCGCGCACCGCGATGTTCGACACGTCGATGCCTTGCGCCTTGGAGAGCGCGCTGCGCACCTTGTGGCCGAGCTGGCTATTGGCCTTCTTGGTGGTCGCGGCCGGGGCGGCCGGGGCGGCCATCGCGCCACTTGCCATCGCATCGCTTGACTGAGCGTACACATTGCACGCCACCACCATCGCCACAACCGAGCCCAGCGTTTTCAGAAAACCGACCGATTTCATAATTTCTCCTTTTGCTTCACATTGGACCGCCTCTACCAAGCGGCTTCGTTACGACTACCGGCGGCCGGGCCCGGACGCGACAAGGCGTGGCTGAGCGATGGCCGACTATGGCTGCAACACGGTATGCGAGAGGCGAGAGAAGCCAGCCGCCGCTAGCCGCATGCGATAACAGTCATGCATGCGGCATCAAGGCCGGCATGCCGCGAAGTCCGCCAGAGCGCCCGGTTCTGCTATGTCGTGCCGGGTCGCGCTGCGCAAACGTCTAATCGCGGCAGCGATGCACAATTTAATCTAGCCGAGCCAGAAGCGCAAAGGGTTTAGTCATGCTCCAGGCGTGTGCCGGGTGCCGTCGACGGTGGTTCGTGCCGGTGTCGATGCGCCCGTCATACTTCGAGTGGGGATCGTTCGCGCAACAGTCATGCTCCGCTCAAGCGCCTGTTCAGGCGTTTTTTCGCGCGCGTTCTCACGATTTGTTACGGGTTTGTCGGCGCTCACCATCGCCGTGCGCGCCGCCGCCGCGCGAATCTCAGGTACCATCGCCGCGAATGCGAGCTGCCGCGCGGCGCCCCGGCATCAAGCCAGCCATGGCGCGAGCGCCTCGACTTGCGCCACGCTAAAGTGCCGCCGCAACCCTGTTCACCTTCGACCGTAAGCCCGTCACGTCATCCGATGAAGCCTGCCACCGGCCGCAAACGCCCTCCCCGCATCGTCGCCCGTTTCGTCGCAATCTCGTGGCGCGATCTGGCGGTCTCGTTCGGTCCGATCCTGCTGGTCGCCATCGCGGCGATCTGGGTCGCCGTGCGTCTGATCCAGCCCGCCCCGCCCAATACGCTGACGATCAGCGCCGGCCCCGAAGGCAGCACCTTCTGGACCGCCGCACAAAAGTACAAGGCCATTCTCGCGCGCAACCGCATCACGTTGAACGTGTTGCCGTCGGAAGGCTCGTTGCAGAATCTCAAGCGCCTATCGGATCCGAACTCGAACGTCGATGTCGGCTTCGTGCAGGACGGCGTCGCGCCCGGCCCGGCGAGCGACGCTCTGATGTCGCTCGGCAGCGTGGCGTATGTGCCGCTGGCGATTTTCTACCACGGCCCGACCGTCACGCGGCTGTCCGAATTCAAGGGTTCGCGTGTCGCGGTCGGCGCCGAAGGCAGCGGCACGCGGGAACTGGCGCTCGCGCTGCTCAAGGCGAACGGCATCGAGCCGGGCGGCGCCACTAAACTGCTGCCGCTCTCCGGTGACGACGCCGCGCAGGCACTCATCTCCGGTAAAGTCGACGCGGCCTTTCTGGCTGGCGATTCGGCGCAACCGGCGGTGATGGGCAAGCTGTATCGCACGCCGAACGTGCAGTTCTACGACTTCACCCAGGCCGATGCGTACACCCGCCGTTTTCCGTATCTGACGCAACTCGAGATGCCGATGGGCGCGTTCGACCTCGGCAAAAATCTGCCGTCCGCGCCGATTCACATGGTGGCGCCGACCGCCGAGCTGGTGGCGCGCGACTCGTTGCATCCCGCGCTCTCCGATCTGCTGATCGAAGCCGCGCGCGAAGTGCACGGCAAAGCGAGCATCATGCAGCGTGCCGGCGAATTCCCCGCGCCGCTCGCGCACGACTTCCCAATCAGCGACGATGCCGCGCGCTTCTACAAGTCGGGCAAAGGCTTCCTCTACCGGATCCTGCCGTTCTGGCTCGCGAGTCTCGCCGACCGGCTGCTGGTCGTCGTGGTGCCGCTGATCGTGCTGCTGATTCCGGCGCTGCGCGTCGTGCCGTCGCTGTATGCGTGGCGGGTGAAATCGCGCATCTATCGCTGGTACGGCGCGCTGATCGCGATCGAACGCAGCGCGCTCAGCGAGTATTCGGCCGCCGAACGCGCCTCGCTGATCGAGCGGCTGGACGCGATCGAGGAGTCGGTCAACGGCCTGAAGATGCCGCTCGCCTATGCGGACCAGTTCTACGTGCTGCGCGAACATATCGGCTTCGTGCGCCAGCGGCTTACGCATAGCCGCGAGGCCCTGCGCGAAGCGTCGGACGAACCGGGCGATGGACCGGAGCCGCCTGAGACGAGTGACACGGAGGAGGCGAATGAGGCGGCTGAAATAGGTGAGGCACGCGAAGGCGGCAAAGCGGGTGACGAGGCACAGAGTCTTCAGACGCGCACCCCGCTTCGGGGCCGGCATTGCCCGCGCCGAGCCGGGCCTGACGTTCACGGCACTGGCAGTGAGCGGCCCAAAACCGGCCTCTAAACCATATTGACCGCTGCAAGCAGCGGCCGCACCGCGTAAGATCATTACAGATTCGACGGTTTAGCAGACGCACACCGTTCGGAACAGGCAATCCGGGAGACATTCATGACCGTTGGCATCGACGCCAGGCAACCGCTGTGGTTTTACGATTTTGGCTCGCCGTTCACGTACCTGTTGCTCGAGCAACACGACAAATGGCCGGGCTTCGACTTCGTGTTCACGCCGGTCGTGCTGAACGACCTGTATCGCCACTGGGGGCAACTACCGGCTTACAACGTGCCCACCAAGCGGGTGTTCATGTACCGGCATGCGCTGTTCCGCGCGGAGCAGCTCGGCATTCCGTTCAAGATGCCGCCGGCTCATCCGTTCGACTCGATGAAGCCGCTGTTGCTCGCCACCGCGGTGAACGGCGACATCAGCTTCGTGCGCGATATCTTTCGCTTTATCTGGCGTGAAGGCCGCGATCCGTCGAGCGATGCAGCGTTCGCAGAACTGTGTGAACGCGTCGGCCAGCCGGACGGGCCCGAGTTGATCAAAAGCGAAGAGGTCAAGGCGAAATTGCAGCGCAATACAGCGAATGCGATCAGCTTGGGCGTCTATGGCGTGCCGACTTTTTACATGAACAAACAATTGTTCTGGGGCGAAGACGCACTGCCGATGGTGCTGTATTGCGCACGCACGCCGAACTGGCTCGATTCGCAAGAAGTGAAGCGGATCAGTTCGCTGCCTTTGGGTGTCGCGAACACCACCGTAGGCGAAGTGTAGGATTTAGACAGGTTCGGCGCGCTGAGCACGTCATGAAGCGCGCCATGGCCGCCGCCCATACCGTGCTGATGCCGGCTATACCGTGTCCGCTATGGCCGCCGCACTGCAATCGGGCCTAAGGTTATGACCTTTGCGCGTTGCTGCGCGAGCCGTCTCGCGGGCGGCTCCTTATGGCGCCTCACCCGAACCCGATCCGCTTGCACCGCCTCGCCTGAACCATGGACGACACCGCCGCCTCCCTCGATATCTGGCTCGTGCGCGTGCTGCGCACGCTGCTGGTCGAGCGCAGCGTCACCCAGACCGCGCTGCGGCTGAATCAGACCCAACCCGCCATCAGCACCGCGCTGCGCAAACTCCGCGAGACGCTGAACGATCCGATCCTCGTGCGCGGCAAATCGGGCATGGTGCCGACGGAATACGGCGAATCGCTGCTGGCGTCCGCGCAACGCGTGCTGCGCGAAGTCGATTTCGTCGCGACGCCGCATGGCGACTTCGACCCTGGCCGCTCGCGCCGCACCTTTCGGGTGGCCGCACCCGACTATCTGAACGACTTCTTCATGCCGACCGTGATCGCGCAGTTTCGCGAGGCGGCTCCGCATGCGCGTCTGGAAATCGATTCGTTGAGCCCGATGCTCGATCACTCGGCCGCGCTCGATGCGGGCGAACTCGATCTGGTGATCGGCAACTGGCCGAAACCCGATCCGCGCTTCGGCAAGACCGATCTGTTCTCGGACACGGTGGTATGCCTGATGCGCGCCGATCATCCGTTGACGCGCACGCCGTTGACACGCGAAGCGTACCTGGCCGCACCGCATCTCGCGCCGACGCCTTATAGCGGCGCGCGCGGCGGCGCCATCGACATCGGTTTCGCGAGGGCGCGCGCCGAACGGCGCATCGTCGCCACGCTGCCTTACTTCGGCCTCGTGCCGCAAACGCTGCTGCAATCGGATCTGATCTTCACCACCACGCGCCGCTTCGCGACCCACTACGCGCACATCCTGCCGCTGGCGGTCGTCGAGGTGCCGATTCCGTTTCCGCGCATCAAGTGCTATCAGTTGTGGCATCCGCAGCCGGATCGGCCGAGCGACGTCGGCTGGCTGCGGACCTTGATGTCGCAAGTGTCGGACGAATTGGTGGCGCACAAGGCGCGGCGCGTGAAACGGCCGCAGGAAAAGAAAACGTCAGCCGCAGTGGGCTGAGGTTTTTTTATTCGATCGCTTTATTTGACCGCTCAAACGCTCGCGCAGAGCTTGTGCGTCGCCGCCCGTGCCGCGGCCTGCCGCGCGCGAATCTGCAGCAACTCCGCACACACCGCAACCGCAATGGCCGGCGGCGCCTTATCGACGATGCCCGCCACGCCGATCGGGCACGTCATTTCGACCAGCCGGCCCAGAGCCACGCCGCGATCCAATAGGCGACGCTCGAATTTCACGCGCTTGGTCTTCGAGCCGATCACGCCGAAGTAGGTGAAATCGCGCCGCCGCATGATGCGCTCGGCGAGCGAGAAGTCGAGCGCGTGATTGTGCGTCATCACGAGGAAGTAAGCGCCGGGCGGCGCCGTGTCGACGATCGCGTCGGGCGTATCGGTCGCCTCGACCTGCACGTTGGCGGGCGTTTCGTCGGGAAACAGTTCGTCGCGTTCGTCGACCCACTGGACGACGCACGGCAAGTGCCCGAGCAGCGTGACGAGCGCATGGCCGACGTGGCCAGCGCCGAACAGCACGATGTGCATCGGCGCCGCAGGCGGCGCTTTCACGGCGCTGCGCCGGCCGATCTGAACGGAAGATAAGTCGTTCATGGCGATCATTCCAGTGAGTATCTTAGCGCTGCCGGCTACTGCCGTGCCGCCGCAGTCGCGGCCCGCACCGCGCCTACCGCCTTGAGGATTTCCTCGCTCGTCGCGGGCGCGTTCAGCGGCGGATTGACCTTGTGGCCGCCCACGGCCGACACTGCGTCGCGAATCGCAAAGAACACCGAGAACGGCAGCAGCAACGGCGGCTCGCCGGTCGCCTTCGAACGATGGATGCTGTCCTCCGCATTGCGGTTTCTGAACAGCCGCACGCGGAAGTCCGGCGGCGTATCGTTGACGGTCGGAATCTTGTAGGTGGACGGCGCATGCGTCATCAGCTTACCGCCGGCGTTCCACCACAGTTCTTCGGTCGTGAGCCAGCCCATGCCCTGAATGAACGCGCCTTCCACCTGACCGACGTCGAGTGCCGGATTGAGCGACGCGCCCACGTCGTGCAACGCGTCCGCGCGCAGCACGCGCATTTCGCCGGTCAGCGTGTCGATCACGACTTCCGACACGGCCGCGCCGTACGAGTAGTAATAGAACGGACGGCCTTGCAGCTTCGATTGATCCCAGTAGAGTTTCGGCGTCGCGTAGAAACCATCCGACCAGAGCTGGATGCGAGCGACGTAGGCCTTCGCGATCACTTCCTCGAACGGCACCACGACATCGCCGACCCGCACGCGGTCGTGCGCGAAGCGCACATCCGCGGCGCTCACCTGCCCTGCGCCGAAGCGTTCGGCCGCAAATGCCGACAGACGCTCGCGCAACTGGCGCGCGGCATCCTGCGCGGCCTTGCCGTTCAGATCGGAACCGGTCGACGCAGCGGTGGCGGACGTATTGGCGATCTTGCTGGTGTCGGTGGCCGTGACCCGAATGCGGTTGAAGCCGACGCCCAGTTCATGCGCGACGACCTGCGCGACCTTCGTGTTCAGGCCCTGGCCCATTTCGGTGCCGCCGTGGTTCACCAGTACCGAGCCGTCGGTGTAGATGTGCACCAGCGCGCCGGCCTGATTGAAGTGCGTCACGTTGAACGCGATGCCGAACTTGACAGGTGTGAGTGCCAGGCCTTTCTTCAGCACGTCGTTGTTCGCATTGAACGCGTCGATCTCCGCGCGCCGCGCACGGTATTCGCTGGTCGCCTCGAGTTCGTCGATCAGTTCGTGAATCACGTTGTCTTCGACCACCTGGCCGTACGGCGTCTGGTTGCGCTCGGTCTTGCCATACAGATTGCGGCGGCGCACGTCGAGCGCATCCTCGCCGACCGAACGCGCGACGTTGTCCATGATGTATTCGATCGCGAACGCGCCTTGCGGGCCGCCGAAGCCGCGGAACGCCGTATTCGACTGCGTATTGGTCTTGCCGCAGAAGCCGTCGATCGACACGTCGGACAACCAGTACGCGTTGTCGAAGTGACACAGCGCGCGCGTCATCACCGGACCGGACAGGTCGGCGGAGAAACCGCAGCGGGAGGTCATGTCGACCGTCACGCCGTCGATAACGCCCTTGTCGTCGTAGCCGACTTCATACGTGTAGTGGAAATCGTGGCGTTTGCCGGTAACCATCATGTCGTCGTCGCGGTCCGGACGCAGCTTGACCGGGCACAGCAGCTTCCACGCGGCCAGCGCCGCGCAGCACGCGAACAGACCCGATTGCGATTCCTTGCCGCCGAAGCCGCCGCCCATCCGCCGGCATTCGATCAGCACGTTGTGCGACGCCACGCCCAACGCGTGCGCGACCATGTGCTGCATTTCGGTCGGATGCTGGGTCGAACAGTAGACGTGCATGCCGTCGTCGTCCTTCGGCACCGCGTACGAAATCTGACCTTCCAGATAGAACTGCTCCTGGCCGCCGAGCAGCATTTCGCCGGCTTCACGATGCGCCGCGCGGGCGATTTTCGTGCCGGCTTCGCCGCGTGCGAGTTTCATCGGCGGCAGGACATGTCGATTCGCGGCGCGTGCCTGCTGCGCGGTGAGAATCGCCGGCAGCTCTTCGTAGACGACTTCGGCACGGCGTGCAGCCAGACGCGCCGCTTCATGCGACGTAGCGACCACGATGAACATCGGCTGGCCGACGTATTGCACGACACCGTCGGCGAGAATCGGATCGTCGCCGTGGACGATCGGGCCGACGTCGTTGACGCCGGGAATATCGTCGGCGGTGAAGATCGCGACCACGCCGGGCGTCGCGCGCACCTTGTCGAGCGACATCGAGACGATCTTCGCGTGCGCTTTCGGCGACAGGCCGAGTGCGGCGTGCAGCGTGCCGGCGAGCGTCGGGATGTCGTCGGTGTAGGTCGCGCGGCCGCTTACGTGCAGATGCGCGGATTCGTGCGGACGCGAGACGTGGACCTGAGTAAAGTCCTCCTGGTCCTGAAGGTCCTTCAGAAACGGTTCGGCGTGCTGATTCATTCTTGTGTTCTCCGTATCCTTTTGGGCTTCTCAGGCGTTGGCGCCGGCAGGCGCGCAGGCAGCGGCGACCGCGCGAACATCCAGCGCGCTCTTCGGCAGCGGATTGTTCGGACGCGTTTCGAGCCAGAAGCGGTACAGCGTGTTTTTGGCGGATTCGAGGCGATAGTGGCTGGTCGCGCGCATGTCGGAAAGCGGCGCGTAGTCGTCGCCGAGCGCGAGCATCGCGGCCTGCGCGGTGGCTTCGTGCCATTCGGCATCGCGCAGCACGGCCTCGGCGTGCGTCGCGCGCTTCGGCGTGGCGGCCATGCCACCGAAGGCGATGCGCGGCTCGCGGATCACGTGAGCGTCGGCGATGAACGAGAACGCAGCGCACACCGCCGAGATATCCGAGTCGAAGCGCTTCGAGAGTTTGTAGGTGCGGAATTGCAGATGCTTGCGTGCGCCGGTGCGCGTCGGCACCTTCAGCCCGACGACGAACT
Organism: Paraburkholderia sp. SIMBA_030; assembly: GCF_046535245.1. Classification (NCBI taxonomy): domain Bacteria; kingdom Pseudomonadati; phylum Pseudomonadota; class Betaproteobacteria; order Burkholderiales; family Burkholderiaceae; genus Paraburkholderia; species Paraburkholderia sp. SIMBA_030. Next base: position 179,088 of record NZ_JAWRXB010000007.1, on the reverse strand, counting down.
CGTGCTCCGCCATATCCTTCTTCTGATACGCGAGGTACAGATCTTCGAGCGGCATGTCGCGTTCGATCTCACCGCCGCGCACGATCACGCGCGCGCCGAGCGCGATCAGGCCGGGCATCGAATCGCCGATCGGCGAGCCGTTCGCGATATTGCCGCCGAGCGTGCCGGCATTGCGGATCGGCAGCGACGCGAAGCGTTGCCACATTTCGGTCAGCTCCGGATATTGCCTGGCAATTTCCGCGTACGCGCGTTCGACGGTGACGCCGGCGCCGATCTCGATCCAGTCGTCGCTGGTTTCGAGCTTTTGCAGCTCGGCGATCTGTCCCACGTAGACGATGTTGCCGAGTTCGCGCATCTGTTTGGTGACCCACAGGCCGATGTCGGTGCTACCGGCAAGAATCCGCGCGGCGGGTTCCGCTTCCTTGATCCTCGCGAGGGCTTCGACGGTGCGCGGCGCGTCGAACCGCTGGCCGGCGTGCTGGTAGTGGAACGTGTCCGTGCGTTCGAGTGTGGCGAGCGTCTTCGCCAGTGCTTCGACGTTGACCGGCGCTTTCGGCGCGGGCGCCTGGAACATGCGCACGGCCGCGTCGACGATCGGCCGGTAGCCCGTGCAGCGGCACAGATTGCCGGTCAGCGCGTTGCTGATCGCTTCACGCGACGGCACGGTTTTGTTCGCGCAGCTATGTTCGTGGCCGTGCTTTTCGTACAGCGACCACATCGACATGACGAAGCCCGGCGTGCAGAAACCGCACTGCGAGCCGTGACACTCGACCATCGCCTCCTGAACCGGGTGCAGCGAGCCGTCCGGCTGGCGCAGGTCTTCTACGGTGAAGAGCGCACGGCCGTCGAGCGTCGGCACGAACTGGATGCAGGCGTTGACCGCCTTGAAGTCGACGCCGCCCTTCTCATTGCGTTCGCCGACCACGACCGTGCACGCGCCGCAATCGCCTTCGGCGCAGCCTTCCTTGGTGCCGGTGCAATGCGCGTCCTCGCGCAGATACTGCAGGACCGTGCGGGTGACGGGCGCGTCCTCGATCTCGCGGATCGCGTTGCGGTGGTAGAAGCGAATCGGCTCAGTCATGTGTCGTTACTCTCGAATGTTCTGTGTCCATGGGACGTACTGCGGTGACGGTTCGAAAACTATCACCGTCAATAAATACAACCCATAGCGGGGATCGCATGCGGGACATATCCGCAAAACGATATAGAGAAGGATTTGCGGCGCAGCTGGCTTATGTTGACCCGCCTGTTTTGCCATACTTATTCAACTTTTGCTGATTTTTAGCCACGAACGCGTGGGAGCCCCTCGCGCTGGGGCGCAAAAGTCGGCGTGTGCCCGGCGAAAGCGGACCACTCTATCCATCTGGCACCGTTAATCGGGCAGTCAAGTTATTCAGCAGCCCCTGCAGGGGAATCGGTTCCATGGGAGAATCACGCGTTCCCGCCGTTTTCAAGTCTCGTTTTCCCCATGTCCACTGACTCAGCGACACCTCACAGCGAATTTGCGACGACCATGCAGATCATTCCGGTCGTTTTTTTCACGTTTCTTTGCTATCTGACGATCGGGATTCCGCTCGCCGTGCTGCCTGGTTATGTCCACGACGACCTTGGTTACAGCGCTGTGCTGGCCGGTCTGGCAATCAGCGTGCAGTACTTCGCGACGCTGGCAACGCGGCCGGTCGCCGGCCGCTCGGCTGACACGCTCGGGCCCAAGAAGACGGTGTCGATCGGCTTGCTCGGCTGCGCGGCGAGCGGCGTGCTGTTGCTGCTCGCGGTGCTTTGCGGACGATGGCCGGTACTGAGCCTGTCGATTCTCGCGCTGAGCCGCCTGCTGCTCGGTTTCGGCGAAAGCCTGTGCGGCACCGGTGCGATTCTGTGGGGTATCGGCCGGGTCGGCACCAGTAACAATGCGCGGGTGATTTCGTGGAATGGCATTGCGACTTATGGCGCGCTGGCAATCGGCGCGCCGCTGGGTGTCGCGATCTCGCACACGGTGGGGTTTGCGGCGTTGGGCATTGTGGTGATCGCGCTGGCCGCGCTCGGCTACTTCCTTGCTCGCCCAATGGCGTCGGTGCCGCTCGTGCATGGTGAGCGGATGTCGTACCGCAGTGTGTTCACGCGCGTATTGCCGCACGGGATTGGCCTCGCACTCGGGTCAGCAGGCTTTGGATCTATAGCGACGTTCATCACGCTGTTTTACGCGGCGCGGCATTGGCCGAATGCCGCGTTGTCGCTGACGGTATTCGGCACGCTGTTTATTGGCGCGCGGCTGTTGTTTGCCAATACGATCAAGACGTACGGCGGCTTTCGCGTCGCGATTGCGTCGTTTTCGTTCGAGTGCGTTGGCTTGCTGATGCTGTGGCTGGCGCCTGAACCTCACATTGCTCTTGCCGGGGCGGCGTTGACCGGATTTGGGTTTGCTTTGGTTTTCCCCGCTCTTGGGGTGGAAGCCGTCGGGCTTGTGCCGCCCGCTAGCCGCGGGGCTGCTTTGTCGGCTTACTCGGTGTTTCTCGATCTCTCGCTGGGGATTACTGGGCCGTTGGCCGGGTATATCGCTGGCGAATTCGGCTATGGATCGGTTTTTCTTTTTGCAGCTGTTGCCGCTGCCGCGGCGGTTGGGCTTTCTACTTTTCTCTATTTGCGCAATGCCAAGGTGACTAATTTGCCTGCGGCGCTGTGATTGTTCTGCTCTGATTCTGCTTTCCTGTTTTGCCGACGGCGAGCCGCGCCTGCGCTTGCCGCAACGTCATGCGGCCCGATCATGTAGCATCGTTGCCGGCCGTATTGACGGCGCGGTTGATAACCTCGCGCGGATCCGCCTCCGCATTGGCTCTTCAAAATACTTAAAGATCACGGCGCTCAGACCTATCACGAAGAGCATCGCAATCCATCCATTCGATTGCCCGAACCCGGCGATATGCGCCAGATGCGCTAACGGCACGTGAATGAGGTAGAGGGAATAGCTTGCTTCGCCGAGCAGAACCAGCCAACGTTGATTCAGGAGGCCAATGACTGGACGCTCCAATAGGACAAGGCCGAGTATGAGAGCGGCGAAGAACGGCGATTCCAGATAATACGCGGGCGACACAGGGCTAGTGATTGCCAGAACAACGATCGCAACAAGTGCCAAAGAAATCAGTAATAAGCCGCGAGAGTGGAGCGAGGTGCCGCGTGTGCGCAACGCGTCAAACTGGATCGCGGCGCATATGCCGACGACGAATTCGAACAGATGTGTAATTGGGAATTCGGCGACGAGAAAGCCGTGGCGGCTCGCTGGTAGCGCATGTTGTAGAAGCACGATCCACAGCCCCTGCAGTATCCAGAGTCCCGCACAAAGAAAGTACAACGCCCGCAACCGCATTGCTCCCAGCCTGCGAAGCAGCAGTGGAAACAACGCGTAGAAGAATGCTTCGCAGGAGATGCTCCATGAGGGTCCGTTCCATGGTTGATTAATTGCGGCAAACGGAAACCAGGCATTCAGCAAGAGCAGTTGGCAGATCAGGCTTACGGCGAGTGAGATATAAATCCAGTTCTTTAGCGCGTACCACTCGAGCAGGAGCGATGCATTTCCCGCATTAAGCAGATAAGCGGTGACGAGCGCCGACAGACACAGTGCAAGAAGCACAACCGGATAGATTCGGGCGAAGCGAGCGACATAGAAACGCATCGGGCCGCCCTCGGTACCAATCGTTTGCCGGTACGTATACGTCAGGATGAATCCGGAAAGCACGAAAAATAGTGAAACGGCGGGACGATCGCCGTCTACGAAATGGAAGATCCGCGTGGGCATGTTGAGTAAGCCCAACTCGGTGAAATGGGATAACACTACGGTCAAGGCAGCAAAAAAACGGATGCTGGTGAGCGCCGGTAGTACTCCGCCAGATTTGCTTGCCGTTTTGCTCATCCTGGCCCCCCGTCGTTTGCAGGGCATGGTAACAGTATCAGACAAGGCAGCTTCGGCGCGGCGTTGTTTGACTATTTTTTGGCGGTATTGGACCCGCAAAAAATCGTCGCTTTCGTTTTGCGTGAAACCCTCTACTTCCCTCCGGAAAGCTCACGCTCCAGGGCCGCCACGCCGGCTGGCAAATCGACCCCAACGCCAAGATCAACCATAGTCCTCCCAAGCGCGTGCAACGTCCGAAACAGGTTATGTTCGCGACACTGCTCTCCCATCTGCCCAATCCGAACAATCGGCAATCCGAAGGAACCAGATATTTCCACTTGATGCTGTCGCGAGATATGCGAGCAAACATCCCCTGGGCTCAGCCCGACGGGCACTTCAATCCCAACGACGGAGTTCAACCGGCAAGCCTTCGGCGCATAGAGTTGCAAGCCCAAAGCCGTTACTCCCTCCTGCAAGGCAATCGAACACTTCAAATGCCGCGCAAACCGCTTCTCCAAAGTCTCGGCACAAACCAGCCGCAAAGCCTCGTGCAAGGCCAGCACGCCCGACACAGGCGCCGTGTAGTGATAACCGGCGTTATGCCAGAAGTTCTCCGCTAGCGACGCATCCAGACACCAATGTGCATTAGGCGCCGTGCGCCCCTTAACCCGCTCCCAGGCAGCATCGGAAAACGCAATCAGCGACACGCCAGGAATCGACGACAACCCCTTCTGTCCGCCGGTAATCACAGCATCGATACCCCATGCATCCATCTCGAGCGGCATCGTGCTCAACGTGCACACCGCATCGACGATCACCAGCGCGCCCGCGGCTTTCGCCAACGCGGCAATGTCCTTCAAGTGATAATTCCACACCGTGTTGGACGTCTCGCCCTGCACCACCGTCACGATCTCCGGACGCTCACGACGGATCGCTTCGGCGACCTGGTCAAGGCTCGCCACCGAACGGTCGGCGACGTCCAACGTGCTCACCTGCGCGCCGACGCGTCGGCCCATCTCCGCCATCCGCTCGCTGAAAAAGCCGTTCTTGATGCTCAGCACTCGCGTGCCTTCCCACGCGAGATTGGAGATCGCCATTTCCATCGCGGCCGAACCCGGGCCCGCCACGCCGAGCACCCATTTCGAGTTCGTCTGGAACACGTAGCGCGCCATCGTCTTGACCTGGCCGATCACCTTCACCATCGTGCCGCCCAGGTGATTGATCACAATCGCGTTGGCCTTGGCGACGGCGGCGGGAATCGGCACGGGGCCGGCGCCCATCATCAGTAACGGCTCTTCGGGAAGGATGGCGTCGAGCGATTCGACAACCGGACAGGGCACTGAAAAGGAAGCGGAGGTAGATGATGAGGTCTGCATGATGGATACGTGAATGTCAGGACGCAAAGGAACAAACGGCCTCGCCAACAGTGACACTGGCGAGGCCGTCCGTTCGATCATTCACCGATCCGCGCGATTGCGCAAGTTTTTTGTCTATGCCTCATCGCCCGGAAACGTCGGCCAAAGTGCCGACCAGCACGCCGAGGCCGAGATAGACGAAGTCGGTTTTCCGGGTGGCGGTGAGCACATATTTGCCGCAACGGGCCGATATACTGATCTGCCGGCAGGCCATTGCGCCGTCAGTGCGCATCGCCAGCGCCGGCATGCATCCTTTGGAGCCTTCCATGCGCATGATCCTCTTCAGCAGCCGCCAATACGACAGTGACACATTCATCGAGGCAAACCACACGCATCGCTATGAACTGCATTTCCAGGAATCGCACCTCGATATCGAAACAGCGATCCTCGCGCAGGGCTATGAAGTGGTATGCCCGTTCGTCAACGACAACGTCGACGGCGCCGTGCTGGAACGCCTGCATGCCGGCGGCACGCGCCTGATCGCGCTGCGCTCGGCGGGCTTCAATCACGTGGATCTGGCAGCGGCTGAACGTCTCGGCATCACGGTCGTGCGGGTGCCGGCCTACTCTCCGCACGCCGTCGCCGAGCATGCGGTCGGCCTGATTCTCGCGCTGAACCGGCGGCTGCCGCGCGCAGTCGCGCGCACGCGCGAAGGCGACTTCTCCCTGCACGGGCTGCTCGGCTTCGATCTGCACGGCAAGACAGTGGGCGTGATCGGCACGGGCATGATCGGCCGCGTGTTCGGCCGCATCATGGCGGGCTTCGGCATGCAGGTGCTCGCGCACGATCCCGGCACGCCGGCCGAAGACCTGCTTGCGCTCGGCGCTCGCTACGTGCCGCTCGACACCCTGTTGGCGCAAGCCGACGTCGTCAGCCTGCATTGTCCGTTGGTGCCGGGCACGTACCATCTGATCGACGGCAGCGCGCTGGCGAAGATGAAACGCGGCGCGATGCTGATCAACACCGGGCGCGGCGGCCTCGTCGAAAGCAATGCGCTGATCGGCGCATTGAAGGACGGGCAGCTCGGCCATCTCGGGCTCGACGTGTACGAGGAAGAAGGCGGCCTGTTTTTTGAAGACCACTCGAACCTGCCGTTGCAGGATGACGTGCTGGCCCGTCTGTTGATGTTTCCGAACGTGATCGTCACCGCGCATCAGGCGTTTTTCACGCGCGAGGCGATGAACGAGATCGCGCAGACCACGCTCGATAATGTCGCCGCATGGCAGGCGGGTACATCGCGCAATGCAGTGCGGACGCGCGGGTAGGGACGGCTGGATCGGCGCCCGCCAGCTTGGCGCCCCAGGCTTGGCGCCCTTGGCCATGCTCCCTCACAGCTTGGCGCCCCAGGCTTGGCGCCCTTGGCCATGCTCCCTCACAGCTAAGCGCCCCGGCTCGGGGCGGCCGGATCGGCGAGCCCAGCCAGGCGTCCCCAGCTAAGCGCCCCTGGCTAGGCGCCCCCCTCCATCGTGGTCGAGCGAATCGCCGTGCGGGCGTCGTCCGCCGCGCCGCAGACTTCGCGCAGCAACGCCACCTCGCGCTCGTGCACTTCCACCGGAAACCAGCGCGCGCCCGCGTCGGCCAGATAGCGCGCGCGATGCTGGCCATTGCGAAACGCCACCACGCCTTCACGCTCGAGACCCATCCAGCCCAACAAACCCGGCGCGCGACGCGTCGTGATCGTCACGTACGGCATCTGCGGAATGCGCGGGTTGTCCGGGTCGAGAAACTCGCGAATGCCGCGCATCTTCCCCGAATGCCATTCGGCAACAGGCTTCAACACGTAGTCGGTGTCGTCGCGATCCGCACACGCCAGCAGCTTGCGCGCGTCGACCAACACCACTTGATGCCGCGTATCGTCGGTGACGAAGACGCGCTTGAGACGCACATGGTCGTACCATGGATGATCATGCAGAGGCACGATCCAGACCGGCTCGGCGTAGGCCGGCGCGGCAAAGGACGATGGATTGGACGAATGCAAAGGCCGGCTCGATAAGCCAGCGCGCACGCGCCAGCAGGTTAAAAGAGCGCCTAAGCTACGAGTCGATTGTGAAAGAAGCATGACAAGCCTATGTATTAATCACCCGGCATCGGCGGGTGCCCGCAGGTCTTACGGAAACGACGATGATATCCACCCAAAATTTCAATGAACACGTGCGTATCGAAGCCGATGAGGCCACCGGCGTCGCCACCATCGTGCTCGATCGTCCGGCACGGCGTAATGCTGTCGACCGCCCTACCGCCGATGCGCTCAGCGCCGCCTTCCGCCGCTTCGAAGCTGAGCCGGCGTGGCGTGCGGCGGTGCTGTTCGGCGCGGGCGGCACTTTCTGCGCCGGCGCGGACCTCACCGCGCTCGCCGACGACACGCGCCGCAACGAACTGCACGCCGACGGCAGCGGCCCCGGCCCGATGGGACCGACGCGCATGGTTTTCAGCAAACCGGTGATCGCCGCGATTGCCGGATACGCCGTGGCGGGCGGCCTGGAACTGGCGGCGCTGTGCGATCTACGCGTGGTCGAAGAAGACGCGGTGCTCGGCGTGTTCTGCCGGCGCGTGGGGATTCCGCTGATCGACGGCGGCACGATCCGTCTGCCGCGCCTGATCGGGCTCTCGCGAGCGCTGGACCTGATTCTGACCGGCCGCGCCGTGAACGCGCAGGAAGCGCTCAGCTTTGGCCTCGCCAACCGCATCGTGCGCACAGGCGAGGCGCGCGCGGCCGCCGAACAGTTGGCCGCCGGACTGGCGGCGTTTCCGCAAGCGGCGTTGCTGGCCGACCGGCGCTCCGCGCTCGAGAACAGCATGCTCGACGATCTCGCCGACGCGCTGCGGCGCGAAGGCGCCGGCGGCTATCAGGCGGTGTTCGACGAAGGCGTCGCGGGCGCCACCCGTTTTGCCGATGGAGCCGGCCGCCACGGCGACACGCTCGGCCCCGGCGGCAGCGCTCGCTGACGCCGGCTGACCGTCGCTGCTCCTCGCTGCTCCTTGCTGCCCCTCGCTGACCGTCGCCAAACCGCCGTCAATCCCTCGCCAAACCGCCGCCAATCCCTCGCCAAAGCGTCGGCAAAGCCCGTCCCGCCGCGCCTTTCAACGAAAAACAACACTCCGCTCGGCGCTCAGCAAAGCCGTTTTGACTTAGGTAGAATCCCCTACTGTTTACCCCTTGCACGGCGCATGCGCTCTTCGCCCCGAAAACGCGCGCCTGCCGCGTGACGCTCCCCGTCACGCCGATTCTCGCTCCGCCACCATGCCTTTACCCCTGCTCGCCCTCGCCGTCGCCGCCTTTGGAATCGGTACCACTGAATTCGTGATCATGGGGTTGCTGCCCGATGTCGCGCGTGACCTGGCGGTGTCGATCCCGGCTGCCGGCATGCTGGTGTCGGCCTACGCGCTCGGCGTCACGATCGGCGCGCCGATCGTCGCGATCGCGGTGGCGAACATGCCGCGCAAGAAGGCGCTGATGAGTCTGATCGGCGTGTTCATCGTCGGTAATCTGCTGTGTGCGATCGCCCCGGGCTACGCGGTGCTGATGGCCGCGCGCATCGTCACGGCGTTCTGCCACGGCGCGTTCTTCGGCATCGGTTCGGTGGTCGCCGCCGGGCTGGTCGCGCCGAACCGCCGCGCACAAGCAATCGCGCTGATGTTCACCGGCCTCACGCTCGCCAACGTGCTCGGCGTGCCGCTCGGCACCGCGCTCGGCCAGGCGGTCGGCTGGCGCGCGACCTTCTGGGCGGTCACCGGCATCGGCATTCTCGCCGCGCTCGCGCTCGCCGTGTGTCTGCCGGCAAAGATCGAGATGCAGAAGGCCAGCCTCGTGCGCGAATTCAGCGTGTTGAAAAATCCGCAGGTGCTGATGGTGCTCGGCATCAGCGTGCTCGCGTCGGCCAGCCTCTTTTCGACCTTCACGTACATCACGCCGATTCTCGAAGACGTGACCGGCTTCACGCCGCATGCGGTCACGCTGGTGCTGCTGCTGTTCGGCCTCGGCCTGACGGTCGGCAGCACGCTCGGCGGCAAGCTGGCGGACTGGCGGCTGATGCCGTCGCTGGTGGCGTTTTTGCTGGCAATCGTTGTAATTCTCACCATCTTCGCCGGCACGATGCACGCGGAGATTCCGGCGATGATCACGATCTTCGTGTGGGGCATTCTGGCTTTCGCGATCGTGCCGCCGCTACAAATGCTGATCGTCGATCGCGCGAGCCATGCGCCGAATCTGGCATCGACCTTGAATCAGGGCGCATTCAACCTCGGCAATGCGACGGGTGCATGGCTCGGCGGCATGGCGATCGGCGCGGGCGCGCCGCTGACTACCTTGCCGTGGGTCGGCGTAGCGACCTCGATCGGCGCGCTGGGTTTGACGCTGTGGTCGGTGTCGATCGACCGGCGTACGCAACGGATGGCCGTGCCTGGTTAAGAGCACCGCCGCGCGATCGGATGACGCTCCGGCACTGATTTTTGGCGCGTTCGCCAGCACACTTGATGCTACCTTTAATGCCACATTGCACGGCGCTTCGCTGGTGTGGCCGATCTCTCATGGCGTGGACGCCGGCAATGGGGAGAACGCCATGCAAACTCTGCCCATTTCGCGCCGTTTTTACCTGCTGAGCGCGCTGATTTTATGCGCCGTGCTCTTCTTGAGTTGCGGCGGGGGCGGTGGGACTTCAGGCACGGCCAGTAGCGGCTCAGGGGGCGCAACAACCGGAACGGGAAGCGGCGGCACAACCGGCGGGACCGGAAGCACGGGCGGTACAGGCAGTTCGTCAGGCGGCACCGCGATGTCCGCGGCCGGCGACGTCGTGACCTACCACAACGACATTGCGCGCACCGGCCAGAACCTCAACGAAACCATCCTCACGCCGGCGAACGTCAACGCGACGACGTTCGGCAAGGTCGGCTTCTTTACGGTCGACGGCAAGGTGGATGGGCAGCCGCTTTTCGTCGGCTCGCTGGCCATTGCCGGTGGTACGCATAACGTGCTGTACGTCGTAACCGAACACGACAGCGTGTTTGCATTCGATGCCGACACCGGCGCGCGACTGTGGACGGTGTCGGCACTCGGCGCCGGCGAAACACCGAGCAACGACCTCGGTTGCCCCCAGATCACGCCTGAGATCGGCATCACGTCGACGCCGGTCATCGACCGCTCACGCGGCGCGCATGGCACGATCTTTGTCGTCGCGATGACGAAGGATTCCGGCGGCGGCTACCACCAGCGCGTACATGCACTCGACCTCGCGACCGGCGCCGAACTGCTGAACGGGCCGACCGAAGTCACGGCATCGTATCCGGGTACCGGTGCGAACAGTTCGAACGGCCGCGTCGTGTTCGCGCCGTCGTCTTATGCCGAACGCGCGGGGTTGCTGCTGCTCAACGGCGTCATCTACACGACGTGGACCTCGCATTGCGACCAGGGCGCGTACACCGGCTGGATCATCGGCTACAGCGCCGACACGTTGCAGCAGACCTCCGTACTCAACGTCACGCCGAATGGTTCGGACGGTTCAGTCTGGATGAGCGGCGCCGGCCCGGCATCGGACGGCTCGTCGATTTATCTGCTCGACGCGAACGGCACGTTCGATACCGCCTTGAACGCGAGCGGCTTTCCTGCACAAGGCGACTTCGGCAATACGTATCTGAAACTCGGCACGGCTGGCGGGCTGTCGGTCGCGGATTATTTCGCAATGTCGAATATTGTTCAGGAGTCCAACGTCGATGAGGATCTGGGCTCGGGTGGCGCGCTCGTGTTGCCGGATCTCGCGGACGCGAGCGGCGGCGTTCATCACCTCACCTTGGGAACGGGTAAGGACGACATCATTTATGTGCTCAATCGTGACTCGATGGGAAAATTCAATGCTGGCGGCGACAACATCTATCAGGAGATTCCTGCGCAGTTGAGCGGCGGCGAATTTGGCATGCCGGCCTATTTCAACAATACGGTTTATTTTGGCTCCGTCAGCGATCATTTGAAGGCATTCACGATTACCAATGCGAGGTTGTCCGCAACGCCTTCGAGTCAGACCGCCATGACTTTTGTTTATCCCGGGACGACGCCGAGCGTATCGGCCAATGGGTCTGCTAACGGTATTGTGTGGGCGGCCGAGAATGGCAACGTTGCGGCGTTGCATGCGTTTGATCCCGGCAATCTCGCCACCGAGCTGTACAACAGCAATCAGATGGGTACGCGTGACCAGTTCGGGGCGGGGAATAAGTTCATCACGCCGATGATCGCTAATGGGAAGGTTTATGTCGGGACCACGAATGGCGTCGCTGTTTTTGGTCTTCTGACCAAGGGTTGATGTTTGAATGCATGCGGTGGCTCAACACCGCATGCATTCAAACATTACAGCGTCGCAGGCAAAATCTCCCCTACGCACGTGCCAAAGCCGATTCGATATCCATCGCCCTGGCACCATCCGGCCAGCGTCAGTTCGTCACCATCCTCGATGAACGCGCGCGTGCCGCCTTCCTTCAGCTCCAGCGGTTTCTTCGCATTCCACGTCAGTTCGAGCAGGCTGCCAAACGAATCTTCAGTCGGACCACTGATCGTCCCCGAACCCATCAGATCGCCAACCCGCGTATTGCACCCCGATACGGTGTGATGCGCGAGCTGCTGCGCCATCGTCCAGTACATGTGCCTGAAATTGGTCCGCGCAATCGTGCTCGCCTGCTTCGCGTGTTGTGGCCGCAGTTGAACCTCCAGCGAGATATCAAAAGCATGCTTACCGTCGTGACGCAGATACGCCAAAGGCTGCGGCTCCTGCGCCGGCTGCGCAACGCGGAACGGTTCGAGCGCGTCGAGCGTCACGATCCACGGCGAAATCGTGGTCGCGAAGGTCTTCGCGTTGAACGGGCCGAGCGGCACGTATTCCCATTGCTGGATATCGCGCGCGCTCCAGTCGTTCAGCAGCACCATGCCGAAGATGTGCGCCTCGGCGTCGGCGCATGCAATCGGCTCACCGAGGTCGTTGCCCCGGCCGATCACGAAACCCGTCTCCAGCTCGATATCCAGCTTGCGGCACGCACCGAACACCGGACGCTCCTGATCGGGCAGCTTCAATTGACCGTTGGGACGGCGCACCGGCGTGCCGCTCACCACCACCGACGAAGCGCGTCCGTTGTAGCCGATCGGCATCTCCGACCAGTTCGGCAGCAGCGCATTCTTCGGATCGCGGAACATCGAACCGACGTTGGTCGCGTGTTCCTTCGACGAATAGAAATCCGTGTAGCCGGGAATCTGCACCGGCAGATGCAGTTGCGCGTCGGCCTGACGCACCAGCACCTTTGAACGCAACGCAGCATCGTCGCGCAAGGTCGCGGTGTCGCGCGCCAGCAGGATGCTCAACTGGATGCGCACGCTGCGCCATGCATCGCGGCCGAGCGAGATGAAATCGTTGAGCGTGTCGCGGGCAAACACGCCCTCCTTCGACACGTTCAGCAAACTTGCCGCTTGCAGCGCCGCCAGATCGACGATCTCGTCGCCGATCGCCACGCCCACGCGGCGCGCGGCATTGTTCCGGTCGCTGAAAACACCGAACGGCAGATTCTGAATCGAAAAATCGTTAGTCGAATCGTTCGCCGATTCGATCCAGCTCTTGCGCGACGGATCGAGCGTCGCCTGAAGATCGCTCAATGCGTTCATCGTTGCTCCGGTTTGAAATGTTTCTTGAGACCTTGCCAGCACTCGTAGTAATCCGCCTGCAATTGCGCGGTTTCGAGCGCGAAACGGGTCGGCTTGATCAGTGCGCGGGTTTCGAACATGAAGGCCATCGTGTCGTCGACTTTCTTCGGCGTCGACGTATCGCTATGCGAAGCTTTCTCGAAGGTGTCCGCGTCCGGGCCGTGACCCGACATGCAGTTGTGCAGACTCGCGCCGCCCGGCACGAAACCCTCGGCCTTCGCGTCGTACACGCCATGCACCAGCCCCATGAATTCACTCGCGACGTTACGATGGAACCAGGGCGGGCGGAAGGTATCTTCGGCAGCGAGCCAGCGCGGCGGGAAAATCACGAAGTCGATCGTATCGACGCCCGGCGTGTCGCTTTGCGATTGCAGCACGAGGAAGATCGACGGATCCGGATGATCGAAGCTGATCGAGCCGATCGTGTTGAAGCGGCGCAGGTCGTACTTGTACGGCGCGTAATTGCCGTGCCACGCCACCACGTCGAGCGGCGAATGACCGATGTCCGCGCGCCACAGAATGCCGTTCATCTTCGCGACGAGTTCGAAGTCGCCTTCGCGGTCTTCGTAGGCAGCGTGCGGGCTCAGGAAGTCGCGCGGATTGGCGAGGCCGTTCGAGCCGATCGGGCCGAGATCCGGCAGACGCAGCAGCGCGCCGAAGTTCTCGCAGATGTAGCCGCGCGCCGCGCCGTCCGGCAAGCTCACCGCAAAGCGCACGCCACGCGGGATCACCGCGATTTCGAACGGCTCGACATCGAGCCGGCCGAGCTCGGTCGCGATATGCAGGCGCCCTTCCTGCGGCACGATCAGCAGCTCGCCATCCGCGCTGTAGAAGAAGCGGTCCTTCATCGACCGGTTTGCCGCGTACAGATGAATCGCGCAACCGTTCATCGCTTCCGCCGAACCGTTGCCCGCCATCGTTACCCAGCCGTCGACGAAATCGGTCGGCTCGGTCGGCATCGGCAAGGCGTCCCAGCGCAACTGATTCGGCGGCGTCGGCGGCACGTCGGCGAAGTTGGCGACGAGCCGCGCCGACGGTAGCGGCGTGAACGGCTTATGCATCGCGGCCGGACGAATCCGGTACAGCCACGAACGGCGGTTATGGCCGCGCGGCGCGGTGAACGCGGTGCCCGACAGTTGTTCGGCATACAGGCCATAGGCCGCGCGCTGCGGCGAATTGCGGCCTTCGGGTAGCGCGCCCGGCAATGCCTCCGTGGCGAATTCGTTCGCGAAACCCGACTGATAGCCCGGCTCGATTTCAAGCCGCGAACTGGCGGTATTCGGCCTACGTGTTTGGGTGTCCATACAAGGTTCTCCGTTGATACCTGAGGTGCCGACGTGGGCGGTCTACGTCAGGCCGTCTGCGGCGCCGCTGGAGCGCGTTGCCGCATCGCGCCGGCCAGAGCGACCACCTACCGCAGCGGCACAGCAATTTACGTATGGTAAAACTAATTACGTATTGTGAAATTAACGTATACCCTGAATGACCCGCTCGAAAGCCGGAGCGGCCCGTCGCACAAGCGTTCGGCCGATAACGTTATGAGCATTTTGTTCATGTACGCGCGGTGCGGACTGCTACCATCATGAGATGCGGCAATCGAGTCGCGTTGCCGGGCGCCGCGCGCGCACCTACTGCCATCTATCCGCCTTTCATGATTCCGCCGACCATCCCCAACCTCATTGCCCGCGCCGCCGATCACCCGTTTCTCGGCGAACATCTGGCGATGGGAACAGGCGTACATAGCGAAACCGCGCTGGCCGAATTCGGCGGCATCGAACTCGGCAGCGGGTATGAGCCGATCTTCGATATCAGCGTGCATTCGTTGGCGCAGTCGCTTTCGTCGGGTGCTGAAGGCGTGGATCGTTTCGGCGATGAACTGGGCTTTCAGGCAGTCACGCGGCGTCTCGACGGCGAACCGTTCGACATCTTCGATCCATTCGAGCGCATTGCCGACGATCAGGAACTGGTCGCACTCGACCGCATGTCACGCGCTCTGCACGCAATCAATTTCTTCGGCGCGCAGCGGCATGGACTGCTGTTTCTGCGCGTGCATGAGCGCTTGCTGAAGAGTGTGAAGTACGACCACGGACGGCATTTCTCGAGCGTGCTGGTGTCGTTCGGGCTGAATCCGTCGCGCGTGGTGATCGAGTTGCCGGCGGCGGCGGTCGCGCACAAGACCTTTCTCGGCTATCTGACCAAGAGCTATCAGCGCTATGGTTTCAAGGTGGCGGGCAATCTGTCGAACGCGGGGCAGATTCTGTCGGTGTCCGATACGGCGCGGCTCGACTTCATCAAGATGGATGCGGCGAATGCGCTGCGCGACTCGACGGTGAAGCCGCTAGTCGGCTATGCGAGCCGGCTGCGGATTCCGCTGATCTTCAACCGCGTGATGGATGGGGCGCAGTTCGATGCGCTGCAACAGTACGATGTGCGCTTCGTGCAAGGGCCGTTGTTCAACGCGCATTATCACGATCGGGCGGCTTGAGGCTTTGCGTTGCCGCAGCGTTTTGGTTTGAGTTTGAGTTTTGAAGGCAGCTTCTCACATCGCACTTCAACCCGTATCGCCCAATCGCCGCGCCAGTGCTTTCAGGCGCGGCGCCACGTTTTCCCGAAACACTTCCGCTCCCATCGACGACGCCGGTCCGCTGCAACTGAGCACCAGCCAGCGGCCTTCGCGCGGCTCGCGAAACGGCACCGCCACCGCGTTCACATCGTCGTGCCACGCGCGAAACGAAAAACAGCAGCGCTCCCGCGCGAAGGCTTCGATCTCGACTTCAGCATCGGCCACTAACGCCGGGCCGTCTTTGCCCGCTGCCTTTTTCAGTTCGGCCAGCAAGGCCGCGCGCACGTCGGCAGGCTGTACGGCGAGATACGCGCGCCCCATTGAACTCGTCAACATCGACAGCTTCGAACCGGACGCGAGCCCGAGCGTCAGCGCGGTTTCGCTGCGGATGGTGTCGAGATAGATCATGTCGAGGCCGTCGCGGCAACCGAGCGACACCGCCGCGCCCACTTCGCGTGCGAACGTTCGCATGTGCGGGCGCGCGAGTTCGAGCGTATCGGTGCCCGACAACAGCGCGAAACCGAGCGACAGCACACCGGCATCGAGCGCATATTTGCCGAGCGTTTCGTCCAGGCGCAGATAACCGAGCACGGTCAGCGTGTAGGCCAAACGGTTGACGGTCGCCTTCGGCAAGCCGGTGCGTTCGACGAAATCGCGATTGCCGAGCATCGTTTCGCCCGGCTTGAACGCACGCAGCAGATCCAGTCCACGTGCGAGGGCGACGACGAATTTGCGCTCGTCGAGCGATTCGGAGAAAGTGGATACGGGCGTCATGAGGTGGTACACTCGGTCGTGGTTTGCAAAACATTGTTTCGCATAGCGGAACTTAAGTCAAGCAAGGAATCAGGAGATACGTCATGGCCGAGGCCGCGCAGTTTCACTGGGAAGACCCGTTGCTGCTGGATCAGCAGCTCACCGAAGACGAACGCATGGTGCGCGACGCCGCCGCCGCGTACTCGCAGGACAAGCTCGCGCCGCGCGTGCTCGAGGCGTTCCGTCATGAGAAGACCGACATCGAGATCTTCCGCGAGATGGGCGAGCTCGGTCTGCTCGGTCCGACGATCCCCGAGCAGTACGGCGGTCCCGGTCTGAACTACGTGGCGTACGGCCTGATCGCGCGCGAAGTGGAGCGCGTGGACTCCGGCTACCGGTCGATGATGTCGGTGCAGTCGTCGCTGGTGATGGTGCCGATCTACGAATTCGGCTCGGAAGCGCAAAAGCAGAAGTACCTGCCGAAGCTCGCCACCGGCGAGTGGATCGGCTGCTTCGGCCTGACCGAACCGAACCACGGCTCCGATCCGGGCAGCATGGTCACGCGGGCAAAGAAAGTCGACGGCGGCTACTCGCTGTCGGGCTCGAAGATGTGGATCACCAATTCGCCGATCGCCGACGTGTTCGTCGTGTGGGCGAAGCTCGAAGAAAACGGCAAGGACGCGATTCGCGGCTTCATTCTCGAAAAAGGCTGGAAAGGGCTGTCGGCGCCGACCATCCATAGCAAGGTGGGCTTGCGCGCGTCGATCACCGGCGAGATCGTGCTCGACGAAGTGTTCGTGCCGGAAGAAAACCGCTTCCCGGAAGTCAGCGGCTTGCGCGGTCCGTTCACGTGCCTGAATTCGGCGCGCTACGGCATCGCCTGGGGCGCGCTCGGCGCGGCTGAATCGTGCTGGTACACGGCGCGTCAGTACGTGCTGGATCGCAAGCAGTTCGGCCGGCCGCTCGCGGCAAACCAATTGATCCAGAAGAAGCTCGCCGACATGCAAACCGAAATCACGCTCGGCCTGCAAGGCGTGCTGCGCCTCGGCCGGATGAAGGACGAAGGCACCGCGGCAGTCGAAATCACCTCGATCATGAAGCGCAATTCATGCGGCAAAGCGCTGGACATTGCGCGGCTCGCGCGCGACATGCTCGGCGGCAACGGCATCTCGGACGAGTTCGGCATCGCACGGCATCTGGTGAATCTGGAAGTGGTGAACACATACGAAGGGACACACGATATCCACGCGCTGATTCTCGGGCGCGCGCAGACCGGGATTCAGGCGTTCTTCTGATGACGCGTTGCCAGCTGGCGTCGGGCGATTGAAAAAAGGCCGGTTCATTTCGAACCGGCCTTTTTTCGTTGCAGCGCCGCGGCTTTATACCGCAGCTTCCCGCGCAGCTTACTTGTTCGGCTGCGGCGTCATGCGCAGATACGGGCGCAGCGCCTTGTAGCCCTTCGGAAATTTCTGCCTGATCACTTCTTCGTCCTTCAACGACGGCACGATCACCACGTCATCGCCCTGCTTCCAGTTGCCGGGCGTAGCGACCGAATAGTTGTCCGTGAGTTGCAGCGAGTCGATCACGCGCAGCACTTCGTCGAAGTTACGGCCGGTGCTGGCCGGGTACGTGATGATCAGCCGCACCTTCTTCTTCGGATCGATCACGAACAGCGAGCGGACCGTGAGCGTTTCGTTGGCGTTCGGGTGGATCATGTCGTACAGCTCGGCGACCCTGCGATCGCCGTCGGCGAGAATCGGAAAACCGACGTTGGCGGCTTGCGTCTCGTTGATGTCCTTGATCCATTCCTTGTGCGACTCGGCGCTGTCGACCGACAACGCGATCGTCTTCACATTGCGCTTTTCGAAATCGCCGGCCAGCCTGGCCGTCAACCCCAGCTCGGTCGTGCAGACCGGCGTGAAGTCAGCCGGGTGCGAGAACAGCACGCCCCAACTATCGCCCAGCCATTCGTGGAACCTGATGCGGCCGACACTCGACCCCTGTTCGAAATCCGGTGCGATGTCGCCAAGACGTAGACTCATGTTGCAGCTCCTTGATGTATTCGGACATTCCGTGCGGGCGTTCGCTCGCAATGCTCCGCTAAAGCGCGCCCCGCAAAAATACAGCATACGGGAGCGACCGTACACGACGAACCAAGATTGCGTCACTACTTTATGCGTTTTTGTAATTTTCACAGCCTTGGTGAAAATTTGCGGGACAGATCGACTCCATTTCAGGCAAACTTTGCTGCGCGTGTACGTGATAGTGGAATTTTTGGCCCTACCTCAACCGGGAATGCTTCGTGCGTTACTTCGAACGAATCGGGCGCTGCGCTCGCCAGCGGCCGTTTCTTTGGTTACGATTCACGCGTGGCGTGAGACGAAGGGGAGCTGTCAATGTCGGAAGTCAACAAGGAGAGATTGATGTCGGATATCAAAACCGTCCTCGCGGACGCTGAAGATCTGTTGAAGCAAGCCGCGAGCGCCACCGGCGAACGTGCTTCGGAATTGCGCGAAACGGCGCTTTCGCGCCTGAAGCAGGCTCGCGAGAAGGCAGCTGACGTGCAGGTTGTCGTGGTCGAAAAAGGCAAGAAGGCTGCCCGCGCTACCGACGACTACGTGCACGAACATCCGTGGGCATCCATCGGCATCGCTGCGGGCGCCGGCGTGCTGCTGGGGCTGTTGATCAACCGCAAATAAAAACTGGTCTCGCTGCCGGACGAATGACGACCGGCACACCAGCGAATCGAGTTGACCGGCGCCTACCTGGCCGGTCCGCTTCTCTTGCCGCGCTCGTTCCCGCGCGCCGGTTAGGCCATCACGCGCAACGCTCACAGCCATGACGATCGATACACAATCGCAGCGCGGGGAACACAGTCCGTTGCGCCGCATCTTCGGTTCCGTGTTTGCCATTCTGCAAACGCGGCTTGAACTGGTCGGCATCGAACTCGCCGAAGAAAAAGACCGTCTACTCGGCGTGCTGTTCCTCGGCCTCGCGGCCATGATGCTCGCCACGATGGCCTTGATCGCCTTGACAGCGCTGATTGCCATCGCGTTCTGGGACACCTATCGATGGCAGGCGCTCGCCGGCATCACGGTGGTTTACGCGATTGCCGGATTGGCCTGTGCGCTGAAGGCGCGCAGCGGTTTGCGCAATGCGCCGATGGTCTTCGAAGCCACGATTGCCGAGTTCGAAAAGGACCGCGAAATCTTCCGTAAGCGGTGACATGGCGGGGCGTAACGGGTACTTGAAACGCCGTGCGCCTTCCGCATCTACTGCGAACGTCTAGCAGCGCCGTTTTACCAGCCTCCACTACTGCCGCCGACACGCCATGAGTCAAAGCCATTCCGATACCGCTTTCCGCAACACGCGCCGCCATGTCAAAGATTTGAGCGCGCCGCATCTGCGAGCGTTGCGCAAGGAACTGCTGATGGTGCGCGCGGATGTCGAGCGCGTAGGACTCGCTCAAGCAACCGTCGAACTGCGGCAAGCGATCACGCATTTCAGCTGGCTCAAATTCATCGTGCCGGGATTCGGCGGCATACGCGTGGGTAGCGGATCGAAAACACGCTTCCTGAACGCAGGAACCGTCGGCGCGCTGCTCAAGCAATACCCGCTCGTCAGTTCGATTGCGTCGATATTGCTGGCCAAGCCGCTGCGCACCACTATCCTGCGTAGCGCCAAACCCGTGCTCAAGTGGGGCAGCCTCGCACTTGCCGGTTGGGAAGCGTACCGGATCTGGCAGCAGATAAAGAGCGAATCCAATCCGCCGACTGACGGAAAAACGGGGCCTGCGGACGGTGACGCCTGAATCGCGCGGCTACAACGTTCTCCGGATAGCTGATTGATCCGCGTGCGGTTTGACTTTGAGTCGGTGTCGACAAAAGACATCGGATTGTTTCTCTGCCCGACTTGAACGCATTAGCTCGCACTATTTAGCTCGTTCTCTAACCCGTGCTCCAGCATTCGCCGCTTGCCGGCGCCACACCGTTTGCCCCACTTCTATTGCTTCGCAGACCCGTTGCATCGAGGGTAAAGATGCCGCAGGCGTCGTCCCGCATTGGGCCGGCTTCGGCTGGCACAGCCTCAACTGAGTACCCGCCGTTTGCTTCGTCCGCCGGCAGCACCCCTACCCGATAGACCGGCGTGCCGAATTGCGGCGCCTGATCGAAGCCCGGCGGCAACGTCGCAGCGCTGTCGCTTGCCGCTCTCTCGACAAATTGGGCTGCCCGATAAAGTGCGGATGCTGCATCGATTCGGTGCGTTCGCGCGACGTGGCTCCGGTACGACGGCACTGCAAACATCACCAGCGTCGCGGCTACCGCGAACGCGATCATGAGTTCGAGTAGCGTGAACGCGGACGTGTACGGCTTCGTCATGAACCGCCCCTCAGAATGGCCGTGCGGCAACGCGCCGCCAATGCCGCTCGATCCGCGCGCCATCGATCACGAGTTCCATCTGCAGCCATACCTGAGACTCTCTGGTCCGGCCAAAGCCACGCGCGGTCAGTAAATACGCCCGAACATCGGCGCGCGTGCCCAGGCGCCACGCTTCGATCAGGCACTGCGGGGCACGCAGCGAGCCGGGCCATTGCGCGACGGGCGTGACGGCGCCTGCTTCAAAGGCGGCTTCGAGCTTCCATTGTGTAGGCTCGCCGGTTGCGGGCGGTTCGGCCGCCATCGGCTCAACTGCTGCAGCGGCAGTGACGTTGCGGGTGCATAAAGTCAGCGCCGAATCCGCAGCGTGAAACGCCTGCAAATAGTCGCGCACGTTAGTCGCGCCGCGCGCCGCCGCAAGCGATGTTTCGAACCAGGCGGCTGAGGTGGTCAACAGCATCGCGGAAATCAGCAGAACAATCGGCAGAACGGCGCCACCAGTGCGGAGGCGGCAGATGCGATCGGTACGGCTGAGGCGGACGGTGTAACCGGTCCCGCCTGCCGGATGAGCGCGCCGATATCGAACAGACAGCGCCGTGCGGCGACTCACGTAGCATCGTCTTCCTGTCACAGCGAATCCTCCGCTTGATTACGTATCGCGACTCGCCGCCAGAACGCCTGGCGCGCCCGCGTATCAGCGCCGACGACGCTAGCACCGTCGCAGTCGACGTAGCGCAAACGCCGCCCCTGCGGCGCGCCTCGCACGAGCACACAGAGATCGACGGCAACGACCTTCGCCCATTGATCGGCGCTCACCGCCGACGCGTCGATCGCGCTCAGGCCGCCAGCCGGCCAGTACCGGAGCCGCACGCGCTCGACGCCTTCGACCAGCGGCTGTGCAGAACCAGCCTTGCCGTTACCTTCGCAATACAACTCCGGTTCGCCCGTCGAGCCGCTAACCCGGGCAAAGTAGCGATTGACGATCGACACGCCCTGACCACCGAGCGCCGCGCTATTGCTGATCACGGCCTGCCCGAGGCAGTCGGTGGATTGACCGGCCGCCGACGGCCACGTCGAAATGTTGTCGCCGACATAGCGAACCGCGACGCCGTCGGAATGACTCGCCAACGCCTCGCAGGCGAGACTATCGTCCGCGCCGACAGGGCGGCCACCCGAGCAACCGAACAGCGGCGGCGGACTGTTGAACCCGGCGGCATCCGCAGGCACGAAACCGGCCATCTGAAGCTGCTGGCCGATCAGCGTGAGCGCAGTCAGACCGGCTTCGCGGACCCGCACCGCATCGCTCGATCGCTCGAATGCAGTTCGCTGTGTCGTATAGAGCGACGCCGCGCCCGCGGTCACCACCAGCCCCAGCGCGATTGCGATCACAAGCTCAGCCAGCGTATGGCCGCGCGCAATATGCAAACGCTGCATCATTTCGCAAACGCCAGCACAACGCATGAGGAGCCTGCGGGAACGTCAGCGCCGCCACAGGACTCGGGTTTGTCGATTATGTCGCCGGAGCCCGGCATGTCGCGCAGCGCTGCCCACGTCACGCGCGCGACGGACACGCTACCGCTTTCGCCCACAGAGACCTCGCCGCGTGGCAACAGGGACGCCGCGCGGGCGCTCCATTGCCTGACCACAGACTCGCCCGCAGACGGCACGCGCATCGCCTCAGCGACGGAATCGGCTATCCACGCGGCGTGCTCGCGCATTGCCATCGCGCGCACTTCACGTGCGCTCCACAATTGACCGGCGATCAAGCCGAGAGCCGTCACCGCCATCAGTGCTACGGCGAGCATGACTTCGATCAGCGAGCTGCCGCTGTGCTTGACTGAATAGCAGAGCAACCATGGGTTCAACGAGTATCGGTTCATGACGATGCTCCGCATGCGCCCTCGACGGTCCGCGCGCGACCACCCGCCGCGATCCGGATACAGCGCCGCCACTTGTCGCCATCGGTCGCTTTCGACGACACGCGCGGCGCGATGTCGAAGCTGCGAAAGGTGCCGATCAATTGCCCGGCCGGCGGCGTGAACGTGAGATTCGTCAGCGTCCCGGTGACGCTGACCGCCGCAAGCTGCGGCTGTGCGCGCAGCAGCGAAAGCGCACCACCGTGTTCAGCCAGGACTGCCCAGCCGCACGACCAGTCGGTCACGCCATCGCTGCACGCTTGCCCCGCGGCAAGACAATGCCTCGCAGCGTCGATCCGGCAGACGGTGACGCGCGCCCCGCGCCGCAATGCTTCGCTGCGCGCATAGGCCAGCGTTGACGCGAGCGCTTTCGCGCGCGCATCGACCTGATCCCGCAGATGCCACGCGACAAAGGACGGTGTCGCCATTACCGCGATCACTGCCAGCAGTGCGACGACAACCAGCGTTTCGACAAGCGTCAACCCGCGGCGCGGCCGCAAACAGACTGCGTTCCATTTCATCTGCATCCCTGATCGTTGCAAAGAATGCAGCCAATCTAGCGATTTGGAAACGCGTCGACAATCGGCCGAATGGCCAGGTGGCGCTCAGACGCTATCCCGCGCAAAAATGCACGCGTGACGAACCATAACGGGAGAGGGAATGCGGATCGGCGAACAAATGCGAGAGAAGAAAACAGAGACTCGAATGCAAGTCCGGGAACAGCGCCAATCAGCGCTTGCGGGGAGGTTTGGGAGGCGAGGAGGCGCGGCGAAATTCTTCGATCACGTCTTCGAATTCGGAGACGTCTTCGAAGCGCCGGTAGACGGAGGCAAATCGAACATAGGCAATCGTGTCGAGCGCGCGCAACTCGTTCATCACGAGTTCGCCGAGGCGCTCGCTGCGCACCTCGCGCTCGCCGCTACCGAGCAATTGATACTCGATGCGGGCAACCGCCGCATCGATCTCGTCCGCTGCCACTGGGCGCTTGCGCAGCGCCAGTTGCATGCTCGCGACGATCTTGCGGCGGTCGAATTCCGTGCGGCTGCCATCCTTCTTGACGACCGACGGCAACGCCAGCTCGACCCGCTCATACGTCGTAAAACGTTTGTCGCAGGCCGGGCAGCGGCGGCGCCGGCGAATCGCCGCGCCGTCTTCGGATACGCGGGAATCCACAACTTGCGTATCGGCGTGCCGGCAGAAGGGGCAGTGCATGACGGCTTAGCGGTAGACCGGGAAGCGCTGGGTCAACTCGGCAACCTGCGCGCGCACGCGTTCGATCGTGGCTGCGTCTTCCGGATTGTCCAGCACGTCGGCGATCAGGTTACCCACCTGCTCCGCTTCCTTGACACCGAAACCGCGCGTGGTCATGGCGGGCGAGCCGAGACGCACGCCGCTCGTGACGAACGGCTTTTCCGGATCGTTCGGAATCGCGTTCTTATTGACCGTGATGTGCGCCGCGCCGAGCGCCGCTTCCGCAGCCTTGCCGGTAATCTTCTTCGCGCGCAGGTCGACCAGCATCACGTGGCTTTCGGTGCGGCCCGAGACAATGCGCAGACCGCGCTTGACCAGCGTTTCAGCCAGCACGCGCGCGTTTTCGACAACTTGCTGCTGATACGCCTTGAATTCCGGCGACAGCGCTTCCTTGAACGCCACTGCCTTACCTGCGATCACGTGCATCAGCGGACCACCCTGAATGCCCGGGAAGATTGCCGAGTTGATCTGCTTTTCGAACTCCGCCTTCATCAGGATCACGCCGCCGCGCGGGCCGCGCAGGCTCTTGTGCGTGGTGGTGGTGACGAAGTCGGCGTGCGGCACCGGGTTCGGGTAGACGCCCGCCGCGATCAAGCCGGCGTAGTGCGCCATGTCGACCATGAAGTACGCGCCAACCGACTTCGCGATCTTCGACATGCGTTCGAAATCGATACGCAGCGCGAATGCGGATGCGCCAGCCACGATCAGCTTCGGCTTGTGCTCCTGCGCAAGCTTTTCAGCCGCGTCGTAATCGATGTCTTCGGCTTCGTTCAGGCCGTAGCTCACCACGTTGAACCACTTGCCCGACATGTTGACCGGCGAACCGTGCGTCAGGTGACCGCCGTGCGCGAGGCTCATGCCCATGATCGTGTCGCCCGGCTTGAGCATGGCGAAGAACACGCCCTGGTTCGCCTGCGAGCCGGAGTTCGGCTGCACGTTCGCGGCTTCCGCGCCGAACAGTTGCTTGACGCGGTCGATTGCCAGTTGTTCGGCGACGTCCACGAACTCGCAGCCGCCGTAGTAGCGCTTGCCCGGATAACCTTCGGCGTATTTGTTGGTGAGTTGCGAGCCTTGCGCAGCCATCACGGCCGGGCTCGTGTAGTTTTCCGACGCGATCAGTTCGATGTGCTCTTCCTGACGGCGGTTTTCCTGCTGGATCACTTCCCAGAGTTCAGGATCGACGTTGGCGATGGTGCTTTGGGCTCTGTCAAACATACGGATTCCGTTGAGTGTGTTCAGGTTGACCGGATCGTGCGCCGAATCTTGCGTAGAGGGTACGCGGCGCTGCTGGCGGCTGGGCCAGCCCTGACGTGGCGAATAGAGAGACGCCGCACACGCGAGGCAGGACAGCCACCGTCAGCGCAGATAAATGCGCGCGGATCACGGCTGCCCAGGCGAACGGCAAAACGGCACCCTGCGCTTCACGGTGGGTCGCTCCACCTTGAACCCGATTGGTTGTATCGGTTCTATCGCCAGTCACGCAGGGGTGAGCGCGTTAGTTTATTGGAAGAGGATCGAATAGGCAACCGCCTTGCTGCCGCCCCGGCAGGCGCTCGCGGGACGTGCCGCGGCGCCGTCGTGCGGGTTCCGCAAACGTCTGATAAAAGTTCGCCGGCAAGCCGGGCCGAGCCTCTGCCACAGCCGCTTGTCCGGCTCGTTCATTCTTGCCGCAGCGCCGCATTGGAAGTAGGCTTGGGACCTTTCTCTTTTACCGACCAGGGAACTGCAATGATCGTATTCGTCACCGGAGCGTCCGCGGGATTCGGCGCTGCTATCGCTCGCGCTTTCGTCAAAGGCGGCCATCGCGTCGTCGCCACCGCGCGCCGTAAGGATCGCCTGCAGGCACTCGCCGACGAACTCGGCGACGCGCTTTTGCCGTTCGAACTCGACGTGCGCGACCGCGCGGCCGTCGAAGCCGCGCCGGCCGCGCTGCCGGCCGATTTCGCCGCGATCGACGTGCTCGTCAACAACGCCGGCCTCGCGCTCGGCGTCGAGCCGGCGCACAAGGCGAGTCTCGACGAGTGGAACACCATGATCGACACCAATTGCACGGGCCTCGTCCAGGTCACGCACGCGTTGCTGCCCGGCATGGTGGAGCGCAACCGCGGCCACATCTTCAACCTCGGCTCCGCGGCCGGCCGCTGGCCGTACGCCGGCGGCAACGTGTACGGCGCGACCAAGGCGTTCGTCCGCCAGTTCAGCCTGAACCTGCGCGCCGATCTGGCCGGCACCGCGCTGCGGGTGACCGACATCGAACCGGGCCTGTGCGGCGGCACCGAGTTCTCGAACGTGCGTTTTCGCGGCGACGACGAAAAAGCGGCCAATGTGTACCAGAACGTACAACCGCTGACGGCCGAGGATATCGCCGACTCGATCTACTGGATCGCCACGCGTCCGGCCCACGTCAACATCAACACGATCGAGTTGATGCCGGTGGCCCAATCGTTCGCCGGTTTGGCGATTCAGCGCGGCTGAAATTGCGGCTAACGCCCGCCAGGCGGGGCGCACATCTTGAAACAGACCTCCGGGTGTGCGTTCCGGTAAAATGCGCCGCATGAATATGTCGACCAGCCAGCCCGGCACTGCAATCGGCTTCACGTGGCCAATCCGCGTGTATTACGAAGATACCGACGCCGGCGGCATCGTGTTTTACGCGAACTATCTGAAGTTTTTCGAGCGGGCGCGCACCGAATGGCTGCGCGCATGCGGCGTCGACCAGAACCGGCTCGCGGACGAAACAGGCGCGCTCTTCATCGTGCGCAGCACCGCAGTCGACTACCGGGCGCCGGCCCGGCTCGACGACATCGTCAAGGTAGTGAGCCGGATCGAGCGTCTTGGCCGTGCGTCGGTCGACTTCGCGCAGGAGGCGTGGCGTGACGGCACGCTGCTTGCCGCCGGCTCCATCCGGGTCGGCTGTGTCGACCGCACCGCGCTGCGGCCAGCCGCGATCCCGCCATCCGTGCTCGCCGCCTTGCGGCGCGGGCCTGGCGTGAGCGACGGCGGCATGTCAACGAACAACGTCTGAACCCCGTTGTTAAGGGGCCATTGAACTCGTATCGATCAAGCAACACAAAGCATGGTTCGGCTTGCGGTGTCGCCGATGCTTGCCGTTTTGCTCACGGCAAGCTTCGAGTGACCTTGCAGCCGGACGCCCCCTTCCGGGACGTTAAAACGAACCTTTATGAACACTACACAAGATCTGTCGATCGTTTCTCTCGTACTCAACGCGAGCCTGCTGGCGCAGGCAGTCATGGCGCTGTTGCTGTTGTTGTCGCTGTTGTCGTGGACTTTCATCTTCCGCAAGTGGTTTGCGATCCGCCGGGCGCGCGCGCAAACTGAACGTTTCGAACGCGATTTCTGGTCGGGTGGCGACCTTCAAGCCCTCTATCAAAGCGCCGCGAACAACCGTCACACGATCGGCGCGCTCGAACGGATTTTCGAGTCCGGCATGCGTGAATTCCTGAAAGGTAAAGAAAAGCGCCTGAACGATTCGGGCGCGATTCTCGATGGCGCACGCCGGGCAATGCGCGCCGCGTTCCAGCGTGAAATGGACGTGCTCGAAGCGAACCTTGCATTTCTCGCGTCGGTCGGTTCGGTCAGCCCTTACATCGGCCTGTTCGGCACGGTGTGGGGGATCATGAATGCGTTCCGCGGCCTCGCCAACGTGCAGCAGGCCACGCTTGCGAACGTTGCGCCGGGCATTGCCGAAGCGCTGACCGCCACCGCAATCGGCCTGTTCGCGGCAATTCCGGCCGTGGTTGCCTATAACCGTTACGCGCACGATATCGACCGTCTGGCGATCCGCTTCGAGACCTTCATCGAAGAGTTCTCGAACATTTTGCAGCGCCAGGCACAGTAAGGAGTCCACGATGGCAGGCTCTCGCTCCTCCAGCATGCGCGGCAGCCGTTCGCGCCGCGCGATGGCCGACATCAATGTCGTGCCGTACATCGACGTGATGCTCGTGCTGCTCGTGATCTTCATGGTGACCGCGCCGCTGATCGCTCCGTCGATCGTCAATCTGCCGACCGTCGGCGGCGCCGCGCCGCAGCAGCAGACCCCGCCCGTGATCGTCAACATTCGCGCGGACGGCAATATGAGCGTCAAATACAAGGACGACGCGGGCGCGCAGCAGCAGGAAGACATGACGAAGGCCGATCTGAACGGATTTATCGCCGATCGCGCACAGTCGCACCCTGATCAGCCGGTCGTCATCGCCGCCGACAAAACAGTGAAGTATGAAGTCGTGATGAACGTGATGTCCCAGTTGAAAGCTCGGGGCGTCAAGCGCGTTGGATTGCTCGTCAAATCACAATGATCCGCAAGAATTCCGAAACCCCGCTCCAGCCACCGCGTGAACGCGGCACCGGGCGAGCCTTTGTGTTCGCGCTGGTGATGCATGTGCTGCTCGGGTTCTTCCTGTACCACGGCATTCAATGGCAGAACAGTACGCCCGAAGGCGCGGAAGCCGAACTGTGGACCGAAGTGCCGGATTCGGCGATTCCGCGCCCTCCCCCGCCGCCGCCCGTTGCGGTGGCCCCTGCCCCGCCGTTGCCTGACGAACAGGCCGACATCGCGCTGCAGGAGAAGAAACGCCAGCAGCAGGAAGCCGCTCGCCAGGCGCAACTGGCAGAGCAGCAGCGTCAACAGAAGCTGCAGGCTCAGCAGGGAGCCGAGGCCAGGCGTCAGCAGCAGCTTGCTGACCAGGCGGCGCAACTCGCCGCGCAGAAAGCCGCGGCTGCCAAACAGAAGCAGCAACAGCAGCAGGCCGACAAGCTGAAACAGCAGCAATTGGCCGAGCAGCAAAAGCAGCAGCAACTGAAAGAACAGCAGCAGCAAGAGCAGCAGAAGCAGGCTCAGGCCGACGCGCAGAAGAAGGCCGATGAGCAGAAAGCAGCGAAGGCCAAGGCGCAAGCCGATGCCGCCGCGCAAGCGAAGAAGCTCGACGTGGAACGTCGTGCGCGCCTGGCACAAATGCAAGGCATGGCCGGCGGGGAAAGTTCGACCGGCAACGGACTCGGCAAGACCGGCACGGGCAGCGGCTCGGGCGGCAACGCAGCATCGCCCGGCTACGCCGACAAGGTGCGCCGCGTGGTGCGCCCGAACATCTCGTGGGGCGGTGAAACGGAGGGTCTCGAGACCGTGATCTCCGTGCGTTGCTCACCGACAGGCACCTTGCTGAGCGCGACGATCTCGCACAGCAGCGGCAATCCTGCCTGGGACGACGCGGCGCTGCGGGCCGTTCAGCGCTCCGATCCGATGCCTCAGGACATCGACGGCAAGACGCCCGCGAGCTTCAAGATTACGTTGCGGCCGGCCGGTTGATACCGGGTCGGAGCCGCAACTTGAAGGCGAGTTGACAGCAGACGCAGCGCCCCGCCTGGCGTGGCGCGCCCGGGAACGAATTGGATGTTTTCCGGTCTCTCTGCTGTCGTGAAGTGTTAGTAAAACCGTTTTTTGGGGAATCCATACAGCATGAGTTTGATGACCAAGCTAGGCCTGCGGACACTTGTAGCGTCGTGCCTGATCGCCGCGGGCGGCGCCGCCCACGCACAACTCAACGTTCTCGTGACGGGCGTCGGGTCCACCCAGTTTCCGATCGCAACGGCGAATTTCGCCAATGAAGCGAACTCGCCGCAGCAGGTCAGCACGATCGTGCGTCAGGATCTGCAGCGCAGCGGCAAATTCACGAACATCGACGCGGGCAGCACGCCGGTTTCCGAAACGGATTCCGTCGATCTCGGCAGCTGGAAGGCCAAGGGTGCCAATGCGTTCGTGTCGGGCAGCGTGAACCGCCTGCCGAGCGGCCAGTACGAAGTGCGCTTCAAGCTGTACGATACCGTCAAGGGCGAAAGCCTCGGCGGCCTCGTGCTGGTGAGCCCGGAAAGCGGGCTGCGCATGAGCGCGCACAAGGTCGCTGACTACATCTATGCGAAGCTGATGGGTGGCCGCGGCGTGTTTGCCACGCGCCTGTCGTATGTCATCAAGACCGGTGGCCGTTATCAGTTGCAGATTTCCGATTCGGACGGCCAGGACGCGCATATCGCGCTGTCGAGCCCCGAGCCGATCATCTCGCCGGCGTGGTCGCCTGACGGCACCAAGGTCGCGTACGTTTCATTCGAAAAGAAGAAACCGATTGTCTATATCCACGATCTGCCTACGGGCCGGCGCGTGGTCGTCTCGGACCAGAAGGGCAATAACAGTGCGCCGGCATGGTCGCCGGATGGACGCACGCTGGCCGTTGCGCTTTCGCGCACCGGCAACACGCAGATTTTCGCCGTCAATGCGGACGGCAGCGGCCTGCGGCGCCTGACGCAAGGCAGCTCGATCGACACTGAACCGTGTTTCTCTCCTGACGGCCAGTCGATCTATTTCACCAGCGACCGTGGCGGCGCACCGCAAATCTACAAGATGTCGGCCCAGGGCGAAAACGCCGGCGCCGCGCAGCGCGTGACCTTTACGGGCAGCTACAACACCAGCCCGCGCGTAAGCCCGGACGGCAAGCAGCTCGCCTATATTTCGCGCGTCGGCGGCGGGTTCAAGCTGTACGTTCAGGACCTGCAGGGCAACACGGCCACGGGTCTGACCGATACGACACATGACGAATCGCCGAGCTTCGCGGCGAACGGTCAGTACATTCTTTACGCCACACAGGTGAACGGCCGTGGCGTGTTGGCCGCTGTATCGACCGATGGTCGCACTCGGCAGGTCCTGTCCGTTCAGGGCGGCAGCGTACGGGAGCCGTCCTGGGGCCCGTTTATGCAATAACGTTTATGCAACAACACTCAAGGAGAGCAACACATGATGTCTAAACTTCGTTTCGCATTTGCCGTATTGATGGTCGGTGCGCTGGCTGCATGTCACTCGGGCGTCAAGCTCGACGAAAATGCCAACAAGGGTGGTGCAGTTTCGACGCAACCGAACCCGACCGATGTCGCACAGGTCAACGTCGATCCGCTGAACGATCCGAACAGCCCGCTCGCCAAGCGCAGCATTTACTTCGACTTCGACAGCTACTCGGTCAAGGACGACTACCAATCGCTGCTGCAACAACACGCGCAATACCTGAAGAGCCATCCGCAACGCCACGTCCTGATCCAGGGCAACACCGACGAACGCGGCACCAGCGAGTACAACCTGGCGCTTGGCCAGAAGCGTGCTGAAGCTGTGCGCCGTTCGCTGTCGGTGATGGGTGTGACGGACTCGGAAATGGAAGCCGTGAGCCTCGGCAAGGAAAAGCCGCAAGCAACCGGTCATGACGAATCGTCGTGGGCACAAAACCGCCGCGCCGACCTCGTGTACCAACAGTAAGTAATGGGTGATGAGCCGAATGACGCATCGTTTCTCCTGGCTGCGGTTTGCCGCAGCGGCCTGCGTCGCGGGCACGGCTTTCGCGGCCGTGCCCGCTCACGCGGGTATCTTCGACGACGATCAGGCCCGTCAGGCCATTCTCGATCTGCGCTCGAAGACCGATAGCCTGTCGAGCCAGCTGTCGGCCGCGCAGCGCACGATCCTCGATCAGTCCAACCGCCTCGACCAGATGAATCAGCAAGTCGCGACGCTGCGTGGACAGAACGAGGATATGGCCAACCAGCTCGCCACGCTGCAGAAGCAGCAGAAGGACTACTACACCGATCTGGACACGCGTCTGAAGAAATTCGAGCCGCAGCAACAGACGGTGGACGGCGTTCAGGGCGAGGTGCAGCCGGGTGAAACGGACTCGTTCAATGCGGCCTCACAACAGTTTCGCAGCGGCGACTTCAAGAACGCGGCAGCGTCGTTTCGCAGCTTCATCTCCAAGTTCCCGAACAGCCCTTACCAGCCGACCGCGCAGTACTGGCTCGGCAACGCGCTGTACGCACTGCGCGACTACAAGGGCTCGACGGCAACGTGGCAAGGCGTCGTAAAGAATTACCCGCAGCATCCGCGTGCGCCGGAAGCGCTGCTCGCGATTGCGAACAATCAGCTCGAGCAAGGTCAGAAGGCTGCGGCCAGGAAGACGCTGGAGCAGATCGTCGCGCAATACGGCGGTTCGGACGTCGCGCAAACGGCACAAAGCAAGCTGTCGCAGATCAAGTAGTTGTTTGGCGTTTAGCAGTTAGCGGTAAACGCGCAGTGTCCGCGGTCAAAAGGCGCGCGCGCCTCTCGCCGGAAAGCCCGGGGTAGTCATACCTCGGGCTTTTCACTATCCGCAGTGCCGTGCGCCGAAATGGCCGCGGTGGGTTGACAGTCCTCAGGGGCTATCGCTATAATTTCGCTTCTCTTTTGGGTCGTTAGCTCAGCTGGTAGAGCAGCGGACTTTTAATCCGTTGGTCACAGGTTCGAATCCCGTACGGCCTACCAAAAAATCAAGGGGTTACAGGTGTCTTTCTGTAACCCCTTGTTCGTTTCTGGCTTCGTGTAGGCGCTGTGTAGGCAAATCCGGTCAACACGGATCGTACGGCCTGAGACCTCGAATACCATTTGTGAGGTGCTGGCCCAAGGTGACACACCGGGACGCGTCGCAACCACGCTCAGGTTCGGATGCAGCTTTCATGATTGGGCCAGCGAACAATGGCTACGCGCGAGACCTCGCAGAGCGGGCGCTCGCGCATGCTGCCGCGAACTGGATTGAAGCGGCCTATCACAGAACCGATCTATTGGAACAGCGCCGCCCGTTGATGGAAGCGTGGGCGGCACATGTAGTCTCTTGTAGCGCAGTCCTGTCGTGAATGTGCAAACCACCAAACCAAGTAATGCACTTTGGCGCGCAGATTAGTGCAGTGACACGCATTGCGATTAAAGGCGTGGACGCGCTGCTAGCAGCCTGTCCCACTTCGACGGCGGCAAATCTACATACGTAGATTTATCGCCTCCATCGCCAATTGAAAACAACACGGATTCCCCCTCGTAGTCAGACCACATAATCGTTGGAACTGGCGTAATAAACGTATGTTGCGCCAGCAATTTTCCGCTTCCCGCATCGAATACTCGGCCCACATATTCCGCATTGCCTCGCCCATACCATTTCAACATGCAAAGCTCAGCCGTGTAACTACCATCAGGAGACGACGATTTTTTACAATCTGTGCCGGGCGGAGTATGATCAAAGACAATGAAATAAGGCGCACCAAAAATTAAAGCTAACAGTGCGGCAAGCCTAAAAGCTTTCTTCATAGATGGATTGGAATTGGTGGGTAAACAGGGACAAATCGACGATCCGAAAAAACCACAAAGTCACCGCCTCGCTTATGATTTATCTGCCATTTCCGAAAATCACTATTGAGTACAGGGTAATGGACTTCGCCCTTAATGATCGGACTCCCGGTAGTCACGGGCGAGTCTAGGTAAGGAATATAACGAGAGAAAGATGCAATTTCATCAAGCGGGACAACGATAACGCCGTCACTACCCCAATGACCCAGATATTGCGAGCGCTCTCCTTGTTGATCAGTGAATGTGTAATTGTCTTTCACGTACACCCATATACCCGTTACTTCGGCTTTTGTTACTGAATTGCCGCTAGAAATACCGCTTGAATAGTCCCTCAAAAACCGAACATGACCAATAGCGGCGTAAATATTAAACGATCCAAGCGCGGCAGATAGGTCATCGGGCACACCGAATCGCTCAACATCCGCCTTTAATTGCGTAGCTATTTTTTCACTAAGAGAGCCGTCAATCTGAATATGTTGAAATTGAAAAAATTT
Source organism: Paraburkholderia sp. SIMBA_030 (assembly GCF_046535245.1). Lineage (NCBI taxonomy): Bacteria > Pseudomonadati > Pseudomonadota > Betaproteobacteria > Burkholderiales > Burkholderiaceae > Paraburkholderia > Paraburkholderia sp. SIMBA_030. Next base: position 145,572 of record NZ_JAWRXB010000007.1, on the reverse strand, counting down.
ATGTAATTCTTTTGAATCATCCCCACAAGCATCAGCCGTAAAAAAATCGCTTCTATTTTTGTAAAATTCCAGCTTGTCGTGAAGCACTTTTCGGGCTGCGGGTGAGCGGATAGCCTCGCTTATAAGATAGTCATATTTTTCTTTTGCGCGCGCAAACTTAAGCACCCAATCCAGTTTGATTGTGGTTGTGTCGTACATGTCGGGCGGATAGGGTTTTCCGTCCTGATTGATTTCCGCTTTCTCGTCAGCAGGGGTCGGGGAATAGTTCAACCGCCCAGCGAACCATCGCTCCATCAGCTTGGCCCCGAATGGCTTCGCTTCCTTACGCATTGCGCCAGGAATTTCCTGAATGTCAAACGGCGGTACAGCCTTCTGCTTGACTGGCTCGGGCTTGGGTGCGGCGGGCGTATCGCCACCCCATGGCGTATCGAGCCATTTTTTAAAGCTAGAGAAGGTCGCTGCGGTGTCCTTCCTGAATTCTTCGCGTGTCCATGGGCGGGGCGGTGTTGGTGTGGACGCCGCCGGGCTGGGTAGCGCCGGTGGCGCTTTGTCCATAGCTATAGCGAGACCCGGAATAGGGCTGCATCCGTTGTCCCCATCGCATAGCTTCCATCGCCAGAGCAACTTACCGATCTTGAAATAACGGATTTTTCCGTTTGTCGATGCAGCCATGTCTTGTTATTCCCGAGTCCTGTTAAATGGGTGCGGATTGCCCATAAGAAGTTATGCCAGGCGAGGAAGTGGGGCCAATCAGATAAGTCCGAATTTCCGTCACCAGTGCGAAGAAAAACGCGCCGCGCTGGATCAAACAACTGAAGGTCATAGGCCAATGGCCCGATAACGCATCGACGTCTGCTGCCACGTAGAGATCGCTGCAACGAGGGATCGGGCCTGGCGACATTATTAAACTCGCGGCAATGCGAGCGGAAAACGCTTGCGCCCGCGCTACCCAGCTTTCACGGTAACGACACGGGTTAGCCGACGCTGGTCGGCGGCTGTATTTCGTCCTGCTGTTCCGGTTCGACAGCACTTCCCGTTGATTGGCGTTTCTTCGCTCCGCTGTGCTTTTTGCTCTTCGTGATGCGGGCATGCGACTTTTTATTACTGGTCACGATGGCATGTGGGTGACGTGGCGTTGTGATTCGCTGCCGGCAAGACACTGCCCCGTCAGCACGCCCGCGCCGGCGTGGCGGCCCTGCCTACGGCTGACGTTACAGGTCAGCAGAGGTCTCCTCAATAGCCCTGCTGTTCACGACAACGGTCCACTAATTTCGACGCGGCTCATGAAATCGTAGGGGTCAACATAATCGGCTAGAGGGGTGATCGGCAACCACTCTTGAGGAATCCAAGGCGTGTCGACATTAACCTGAAATCCGTGGCGCCAAGCAATTTTTGCATAAATCACGGCATGCGTAGCGATGAGCTTTTCCGTAAAGCCAAAAGCTTGCTCGACGTTCCGAACCTTGGAGACCTTGGGTGACGTGAGCTCTTGAAGAACTGCTTCCATGCCCGGTACATCCTTTCGGGACAAGGCCAGATAGAACCGGTGGTCAATCTCGTATTTCTTCATTTTTGACGGCGAATGGCCAATGATTCGAAGACAGCGATCTTCCAATGCACGCCACTCCCCACGAACCGCCAACAAAGCCTGATACCCGTGAAATTCTGGCGTTGCTGGGTCATTGGCACGCGCAATATCGAACGGACGGTCGTTATGAGCAAACTATTGGATCAGTCCCTCATGATCGGACAACAGGGGCATCAGCAGCAAATATGCTGGATACCAGGTTTTTGGATCCATCTGAAACAGAATTCTTTCCAACTTGGCGCTTACATGGCTCCATTCCTTGAAATTCGCCAGATCGTTATGTCTGAACCACGAAATAAGCACAGTCGCGGTCGCGTGATTGCGCAAACTGCGCAAGCAACCGGACCGACTACCTTTATTATTCTCGATCATTGCTACAAGGTTAGATTGCTCTTTACCCAAGAATTCGTGATGCTTGGAGACATGATCCAGTCCTTGTTGCGCAGTCGCCGTGTACTCTGTCGATTTCATGTCGCTACAAACCTTAATGTCGCCCAGCATGCGCGGCCGTCGGCCGCGTCAGCGAGGCGTTGCGAGATCCTGCATGGCTGACGTGTCGGTGTCAAAAAAACTGCGGATAAATCAGGTCGTCTCGCGTTCGACGATATGAAAGCCCACGTCGGTCACTTTGGTTCTGTCATTGCCCGCCAGCCGGTCCAGCAGGCAGCGCGCGGCAGTGAGCCCGATGCGCGTGCCGTCTACGCGCACCGTGGTCAGTTGCGGCGTGGTTTCGGTGGCGAATTCGAGGTCCCCGAAACCGCAGATCGACAACTGCGACGGCACACCGAGCCCAAGGCGCCGCGCCGCGCCGAGCACGCCGATCGCCAGCAGATCCGAGCCGCAGAATACGCCGTCCAGATGCGGCGCCTGCTCCATCAGTGTCGGCAACGCTGCCTTGCCGACGGCCACCGAACTCGGCGGCGACACCAGCACTTCAGCGATCTCGTGGATGCCCGCCTGAGCGAGCCGCTCGCGAAAGCCATCGCGGCGCGCAAGCGCGCGGTCGTCGTTGGCCGAGACGAGGCCCGGCGCGCGCAGCTTGCGCTGCAGAAAGTGTTCGGCCACCGCGACGCCAATCTGGTAATGCGAAAAACCGACCAGCATATCGATCGGCGTTTCGGTCATGTCCCACGTTTCGACGATCGGCATGCCGACGTTGCGCAGACGCTCGCGCAAGGATTCGGTATGCGCGACGCCGGTCAGTAGCACGCCTTCGGGACGCCGGCTCAGCACCGCGTCAAGCAGCGCCTCCTCGCTCGAATCGCTGTAGCCGCTCAGCGCCAGCAGCACCTGATAACCGGCACGCGACATCGTCTCGCTGAACACCTGGATCGTTTCGGAAAACAGCGAGTGAGCGATCGTCGGCACGATGGCCGCAATCAGCCGCGAGCGTGACGAGGACAAACCGCCAGCGAGACGGTTCGGCACAAAGCCGAGCTTCTGCACGACCTGCCTCACCCGTTCGAGCGTCTCGGGCGCGACGGTCTCGGGACGATTGAACACGCGCGACACCGTAATCGGCGCGACACCGGCCAACGCGGCGACGTCGGTGATGCGCAGCCCTTTGGGGCCACCGCGCAGGCGTTTGGCGGGCGCCGCCGCCGGCTCCGGCACATCAGGGCTGGCAGCGGTGCTCGGCTTGGGATTCGGCATGGTTCGCTAGCGGGAAATAACGGATCGCGCCTATTGTAGACCGCGCGCGGCGGCATACCGCGCGCGCTAGATCGCTCAGATTGGCCAGCTTCGGCGAATCATGGTGCAATCCGCGTCAGGCCAGTCCGCGATCGCGTCGAGAAATGTCGCATGCGTCTCCAGCGGCAGCGCGCGAAACGGATCGAACGCGGCTTCGGAGAGTGCGCATGCACGCTCGACCAGTTCGATCTCGCCGCTCGCGAATTGCGGCTCGTCGATCGCTTCGCCGGTAGCGGGATTGATCGCGCAGCAGTTTGCCTCTGCCGCGCACGGTGGATTGGCCGATCAGCATATCGCCGGTGATCTGCATGGAAGTTCCTCGTCAAATGGTGTATGCGGCGCGCAGAAAAGGCCGCGACGTGGCGCGGCTCAATGAATCAACGGGGATTCGTTCGGGGTTTGATCCGGGAATTCATTCGGTCGCCGGAACGTGGCTTTGCACGATGCGAGCGCCGCGATCGCGACGCAGGATCAGCAACGTGACGGCCGCGAACAGCAACAGACAGGTGAACATGGCCGCGTTCTGCGTGAAGGCGAGCAGCACCGTCACGACGCCCCACGTGAACATGATGCGCGCCATCCAGCGCGGCGCGCCGTACTTATGCAACAGCACATTGCTCGGCACTTCGAACAACAGGTATCCGATGAAGAACAGCGACGCGCCAAGCCCATAGGCCACTTCGGATAAACCGAGGCTGCCGAGCATCTGCAATTTGGCGAAGCTGATGTTGGAACGGTCGATATAGGCCACCAGATAAAGCAGCCCGAGCAGCGGCATCAGGCGAAGCGCCAGACGGTTGATCAAACGCGATTCGTCGATCGCCGGTTGCGTGATAGTCACTATGTCTCCTGTGTCGACCGGAGTTGCCGCTTTAGCGGCTTACTCCGGTCCCATGCAATTTATTGCGGTCGACCGGAGTTGCCGCTTTAGCGTATCGACCGGAGTTCGCGCTTTAGCGCGTTACTCCGGTCCTATGCAGAGCACTTACTCCGGTCCCATGCAATTTATTGCCCTAGCGCGCCGGGCGCACGAGTCTTTGTTATTCGTGGGATCGGAACCGCTTCGACGCGTTATTGTTTTTGTGCGCGCCATTGCGCGTAGGCGGCCAGCGTTTCCTCGTTCGGCGGATAGGTGCCGCGCAACGGCCGGCCTTCCTCGATACGCTGCGTGATGAACACTTCGAGCTGTTCCTGCTCGGTGGCGTCGCGCGCGACCTCGGCGGCCATTTCGCGCGGCACGATGACCACGCCGTCGACGTCGGCCACCACGATGTCGCCGGGATAGACCGGTACGCCGCCGCACGCGATTGGCACGTTCATGTCCACTGCGTGATGCTTCGCCAGATTCAGCGGCGCGCTCGCGCCGGCGCACCAGAGCGGCAAGCCCAGTTCAGCGATCGTGCCGCTGTCGCGCACCGGACCGTCCGACACCATGCCCGCCACGCCGCGCTTCGCTAGACGCAGCGCGAGAATCGAGCCGACCGATGCCACCGCGCGCTCGCCACGGCAGTCCTGCACCAGCACGCTGCCCGGCGGCGCACTCTCGACCGCTTTACGTTGCGGATGATCCGGGTCCTGAAAGACGCCGACGTGATCGAGGTCTTCGCGGGCGGGAATGTTGCGCAGCGTGAACGCCGGGCCCACGACGTTCGGCTTACCCGGTGCCGGCTTGACGAGCGGCGCGACGCCTTGCAGGAATACGTTGCGCAGGCCGCGCTTGAAGAGTTGCGTGGTCAGCGTCGCGGTGCTGACGTGGCGCAGTTGCTCCAGCGTTTCTTCACTGATGGTGATAGCGGATACGGTCATGAAAGGCTCGGAAGGCATTAGTGAATTTCGGGCTCGGTACGTTGGGCGGCGGGCGCGTCGCCGGTCGCCTGCTCCGTTTGACCGGAAGGTGTCTGCGGCGGCTGCGCAGCCGATTTCACGGGCTCTTCAAGAAAGTCGAAATCGCAACCCTTGTTCGCCTGCGTGACATGCAACTGATGCATCACGCCGAAGCCGCGCTCGAACGGCCGTTTGGGCGGCTGCCATGCGGCCTTGCGCGCGGCGAGTTCGGCATCGCTCACTTCCAGACACAGGCGGCGGCCATGCACATCCATTTCGATCATGTCGCCGTCCTTCACCAACGCAAGTGGTCCGCCGACAAACGATTCCGGCGCCACGTGCAGCACGCACGCACCGTAGCTCGTGCCGCTCATGCGCGCGTCGGAAATGCGCAGCATGTCACGCACGCCCTGCTTCAGCAGCTTCTGCGGAATCGGCAACTGGCCCCACTCGGGCATGCCCGGTGCGCCCACCGGTCCCGCGTGTTGCAGCACGATGACGGAATCGGCGGTGACCTCCAGTTCTTCGGAGTCGATGCGCGCGGCCATGTCGGCGTAGTCCTTGAACACGACGGCGCGACCCCGGTGCTTCAGCAGATGTGCTTCCATTGCCGCCGGCTTGATCACGGCGCCGTCCGGCGCGAGATTGCCGGTGAGCACGGCAAGACCGTCACTCGCGACGAGCGGATTGTTGCGCTTGCGGATCACATCGTCGTTAAAGATTTCCGCGCCCGCGATGTTTTCGCCAAGGGTCGAACCGTTGACCGTCATCTGCGAGCCGTCGATCAGCTCGCCCAGCTCGACGAGCAGTGCGCGCAGGCCGCCTGCGTAGAAGAAGTCTTCCATCAGGTACTGGCCGGCCGGACGCAGATTGCCGAGCACGGGCGTGATGCGCGCGAGTTCGTCGAAGCGCGCCGTCGTCAGATCGATGCCGGCGCGGCGCGCTACAGCTACCAGATGAACAATCGCGTTGGTCGAGCCGGACATCGCCAGCACCGTGGTGACAGCGTTATCAAATGACCTGGCGGTGAGAATGTCCGACGGCTTCTGATCGGTCCACACCATCTCCACGATCCGCTGGCCGGTGAGCGACGCAAACTGCGCGTGCCGCGAATCGACTGCGGGGATCGACGAGAAACCGGGCAGGGTCAGCCCGAGCGCTTCAGCGGCGCTCGTCATCGTCGATGCCGTGCCCATCGTCATGCAGTGGCCGGGCGAGCGCGCGATGCCGCTCTCGATACCCTTCCACTCCTCTTCGGTGATCTTGCCGGCGCGCAATTCGGCCCAGTATTTCCAGGTGTCCGAGCCGCTGCCGAGCGTGCGGCCGTTCCAGTTGCCGCGCAGCATCGGGCCGGCCGGCAGATAGATCGCCGGCAGATTCATGCTGATCGCACCCATCAGCAGGCCGGGCGTGGTCTTGTCACAGCCGCCCATCAGCACACAGCCGTCGAACGGGTAGGACTTCAGCAGTTCCTCCGTCTCCATCGCGAGGAAGTTGCGATAGAGCATGGTGGTCGGCTTCTGGAACGGCTCGGCAAGCGTCATCACCGGCATTTCGACCGGGAAGCCGCCGGCCTGCCAGATGCCGCGCTTCACTTCTTCTACGCGCTGCTTGAAATGCGTGTGGCAGGAGTTGATCTCGCTCCACGTATTGACCACGGCAATCACCGGCTTGCCCATATAGTCCGACGCGTGGTACCCCATTTGCGCCGTGCGTGAGCGATGGCCGAACGAGCGGAGGTCGTTCACGCCATACCAGCGGTAGCTGCGCAACTGTTCAGGTGTTTTGCGGTTCGATGACACTGACGTCTCCATGGTAGCGCTACCATACTGCTGCGCAAAAAACGCTGTCGTCCAGCGTTTGAATTTTTCGAATGGTATCGCTACCATCGGTGTGCGTCCTCTAGGGATTCCACTTAGAAGCGCTAACACAATGAAGGCCGAAGTTGCCGCCAGCAGATGATGCTGGCAGGCGATTTCCATGAGCGCTTCGTGGATGAAGGCGCGGCGTTTGAAGCGAGCGCGCAGATGCGTGAAGTTATGAAACCAGCCAATCGAGCGTTCCACGACCCAACCCGTTTTGCCCCAGTCCGTTGCTATGAGGCTAGCCGATATAGGGTTTACACCGATCTAAATACGCAAAAGACACGCCGTAATACATGCTGACTTCATCCATGCCGTGACGGCGAGTCGGACATGAAAATGCAAACGTTTGCCCAAAAACTGTGGCTGCCATTGCTCCAACGGCTTGTCTGTCTGACCGCGACCACGGGATTCGACGCATGGTTGTTGCGTCAGGTGCATCGAACGACCATAGCGTCGGTACCCAATCGCAATAGCGGGTTTTAAGGTGGCCCAGGAGACGCGATTCTAAATGCTTCGGGCTGACATCCTTATCAGCCCGCTGAGGAAAGTCCAACATGTTCGACGCCGAAATTGCCGCGACGCTCCTGAACCGATGGGACCGTAAACATGCGTACCCAGGAGACCAGTCACCGCTGGACCTCTTGCAGGAAGGCAAGTTGCATTTCAGGCATGAAGGCGGCGATGTCCACGCAGAAGATACTGCAGTAGACCGGCGGCTTCGCGTTGAATGCCTGACGTTCGCTGACGGCTCCCGTGCCTTGCGCGTCACCGACGCGGGTGGACAAAGCGGCTGGACGCGGTGGACGGCTGCCGAGCCGGTGTCAAAGCGCGAAATGAGCCCACGTATAGGCCATGTTGACATCTCGTAGTCTCATTCTGCGTTGGCTTTTGGTCCTCGCCTACGTCCTGATGGTGATATGGCTCAACTATTTGTAGCGCGCGTGGCATCACAGCCGATACCCGAGCGCCGCCAACGTCGCGCCGGGTGATGTAAAGGCCACGATGTATTCCGAACGAGGTGTCGGCTCCGGAACGACGACAGCCGATGTGACATTCCAGATTTAGAGGATCACGGAGGGAAACGAACATGAACACAGTAAAGACCGAGATCGGGCAACTGGAGAAGGCGCTGAACGCGCTGGTTCGTCGCCCGCGACTTATCCTTCGTGACTACTGGATATCGCAGATCGAGGGCCTGCTAGGACGTCCCGGTCTGTCGGTGCAAGATCGACAACGACTCCGCGCGCTGCTCGACCTGCTCGGCACTCCCGTCGCGGAATGTAGTGTGCTGGTACCGCAGTGACGAGCGCCGCAAAGCTTTTGAGTGCCAGTCACGACAAGCAAGGATAGTTTTCTTCGAAACCGATCGTCGTCACGGCACGCGCATTGATTCCCTGAACATGCCTGCCGCAACTGCGTCAATTGCTGCTGGTGTCACAGGTCAGAAACTCGCGGACAACGTTGCGCGCCGTCAGGCGTCGTCGCGTCGGCTGATTGCCTGCAGCGTCCGCGCGATTATTTATGGCGAACGCGTCTATTGAGCTTTCGGAAGTCAACATGTTTAACGAGTCGAAATACGTATCGCTGTTATACGAACAGGGCCTGGACCAGTGGACGCGCGCCTGGTACCACGAAGCCGTCGAAGCGAAATTTATCCGCCCGCCGTATTATCCCGACCCTCTGATCATGAGGCGTCTGCGGGGCTATTTCGATGCCGGCCTGTCGCCCGCCGATGCCGCCCAGGCGTGCTTCGGCCGCAAGCATTAAGGTAGCCCGGCGATTGCTTCCATATCGGTAGCCATGCCTGTGCTAAATGCAGAAAACGACCTGAACAATTCGGCGCATAGCTAACCCACAACACTCATCACGCCCGCATGTGCGCCACCCCGACCGGCATCTTGCAAGCACTGCTCCCCAGGCCAGATTTGCTCTGCCTGGCGAGCGTCGTCCGTTCCGCCGATTCCTCGGCGGGTTGCGAGACTTCGTCGAGAATGGGTTCTGCGATCGCGCCCCTGGCAAACCTGTCGAGGGCATGCCGATGACGCACGCGCAACGGGACTGCAGCGACGATTGCGTCGTGCCGCCACCAGACGTCATCACTGCACTCAAAAACCTCTACATCGTTTCGAGCGCACTCGCGCAGCGCGGCACTTACGCTCAGGAAATCCGGGATTCTCAATGGCGGACAATGGCCCAACGGGCTCAAGAGGCAAAAACGGCGCTCGACCAGCATGGTGAGAGACCTGAAACGCATGCGCTTGTGCTGCTTCGACAGATGACAAACGCATGCCAGCGGCTTGTCGACCGGCACGCGGCCCGCCAGGAGATTCCCTTCGCCGTATGGCGCGAAGTGGGCAGGCTTGGACATGACGCTTACGAGTGGGCCAATCTGAGCGCGCCCCGCCGGCGAGTTGCCGACGCATGACGCCCGCGCGATTCATGCCGGCGTACCGTGCCGGGCTCAAAGCGGCCCATGAACACAACCCCGCGCCGCGAATCGGACGGGGTCGTGTTCCTGCAGGAGCCGGCTGAAAATCAGTGTAAGCCCGCCAGGCCGCTTTCCAGCTGACTCTGAAGTACGCGGACCTGCCGCTGCGCGGCGCGCAACTGGTCCTGCGCGGCGGCCTTCTGTTGTGCAAGCGCGACGGCTTCGGCACGCGTCTGTTGCTGCTGGCTGTTGACGATGCTCTGCTGCTGACGCGCTACATCGAGGTCAGCCTGCAGGCGGTTCGCACGATCCTGCGACAGCGCAATCCTCCGCTCGGTGAACGCCTTCTGTGCCTCGAGCCGCGTGCGGCGAAACTCGACGTCGGACAGCTGCAACGTCTGGCGCACAAAATCCTTGTAGATCATGTCGGCACGCGTTGCGTCCTGCGTCTTGATCACGCGCCAGAAATTCTTTTGCTGGAACAGCGCGACGTAGTACGTCATCTCCTTGCCGTAAAACAGCAGGCTCGCGCCATAGCTGCCGTTGTACGTCGTGCGCAGCTCGCTGAGGTCCGAACCGCGGATCATCTGTTGCAGCTCGGCGACGTTGCCGGCGGCGGATTGCTTCGCTTCATCCGCTGTCAGCACACCGGCCTGCCCCTGCTGTTCTTGCGTCGTGGCCAGCAGTGCCGTCGTCGCGCCAGGCTGGGCAACGACGATGGCAGCGTTCGCGCCGCTGTCCGGCAAAGTCTGCGCATCCACACGCTCCACGGCCCCCATCGCAACGAATGCGGTCATGGCGAGCTTCCGGGCAAAAGACAGTTTCATATGTTTGCCAACCTCTCATATCGATAGCAACGAGCAGGCCCAATCGCCAACCCAACTGACGAAGCGAACCCCTGGTCACCTGTTAACGGCAATGTCTCGGGAATGTTGAGACGACAAACGGGAAATTGACCGGAAAATCGAAGTGTGTCGGGTTCAACTGGCGAGCATTCGGGGAGCCGTCGTTATCGGCGTTGGCCCAGTCCGTACACGCCGTCGACGTTTCAGTTGAACGCCTCACTCAAGAATGCGGCTCTTGGGCCGATAAGAAGAAGGGAAGAGCCGCCTTTGCGCGCGAGTGCTGGGTAAAGAAATCCCCAATGTATTGTTTGTGTGAACCTTCGTGCGTTTTCCCGCGCGTTTTGCGCATTGCGATGCTAGCCAGTGCCTGTATGGCAGGATGGCCAGCCGACGCACGGCCTGCGACCGACCCCGTTCAGAGCAACGACTCTACGCAACATGCAGACGCGGATCTGGCCGCGCTCCCGCTCGAAGACCTGATGCAGGTAACGGTCAGCACGGCCAGCCGACTCGATCAGCCCATCTCCGATGCGCCTGCTGCTGTCGTCGTCCTGACGGCAACGGACATCCGGGATTTTGGCTGGAGAACGCTCGCCGACGCGCCGGCCTCGCTGCCCGGGCTCTATGTCAGCTATGACCGGGATTACGCCTATCTCGGGGCGCGCGGCTTCCAGCGCCCAGGCGACTACAACAGCCGGTTCCTGCTTCTGGTCGACGGCGTGCGGATAAACGACGCCGTGTACGACCAGGCCCCGATCGGTACGGATTTCCCGGTCGACATGGACATGGTCGAGCGTATTGAATACGTGCCGGGCCCAGGGTCGGCGGTATACGGTTCAAACGCGCTGTTTGGCGTCGTCAACGTGATTACCAAAACCGGGAAGACCCTTCAGGGGCCGCAGGTGGCGGTTGCCGCAGGCAGCTTCGGCGAGAAACGGGCGCGCGCAAGCTATGGCTGGCATGGCAGTAACGGCGCAGACGTGGTGCTTTCGGCGAGTTCTTACGTCAGGAGCGGACAGGACCTCTACTACCCGGAATTCGACACAGCGGATCAGAACCACGGCGTTGCGCAAGGTTTGGACTACGACCGCGCCCAGAACTTCCTTGCGAAGTTTGCGTATGGCGATTTCGGGCTCAGCATGGCCTACGGGAACCGGACGAAGGGCGTACCGAACGCCCCGTACGGCGCGATTTTCGACACGCCTGATAGCACCACCGATACCCACAGCTTTATCAACGGCTCGTTTCACCATGCTGTGAACGACGGGTTGCAGGTGTTCCACTATGACATTCACGACCTGATTTCAGAGACGATGGCCCCGTCCGGGCTCTACGTCTTCGAGAACTTGAATCGCGCGAACGCGAACGGCGCAGAACTGAGCTATGAACAAAGATTCGCCGGCGACGCGAGAATACGCGCCAGTTACTCATGGCAGATCGCTCGCGACAGTTACTCCGGTGCAGTCCTGCAGAACTCGCCCAGAAACCTGGCGAAGCTGAACCTCCTGCTGCCCGTCTTCGAAAACGTGGCGCGCATTGGCACGGAGATTCAATGCGTATCGAGCCGCCTCGCGGAACAGGGGCATGCGGCCGGCTATTGCCTCGGCAACGTGACCATTGGAAGCTCGCGTCTCATCGATCATGCGGACGTGTCCTTCTCCGTCTACAACGTGGCCAATGCACGGTATGCGGACCCCGCCAGCCCTGGTTTCACGCAGGACGTCATAGCCCAGCAAAGCCGGGAATTCCTGGTCAAGCTGGTGTACGGGTTCTGAAATGCCGTTCGCCCGCATCCTTTGCTCTGCAAGCGCCCGCACCTTCGTTATCTGGGCGCTTATAACCGGATTGGTTTACGCGCAGGCGGATGAGTCGGAATTGAAGGCAGCTTATATATTCAACTTTACCCAGTTCACCACATGGCCTGCGGGAAGTCTGTCTGACGCCGCCCTATTTGTCTGTGCGAACAGGGACAGCTATCTTGGCGGCGCGCTCTCGAAACTCGACGGCCGAACTGTCGGCGGCCGAGCGTGGTCCGTCATTCCTCTACCGTCGAAGAGCGGCCAGAGCAGATGCAATGTCATCGTGCTGGAAAACGAGGAGCAAATGTCTCATGCGGCGAAAGAAGTTGTCTCGCCGGACCAGCCCGTTCTGGTCATCAGCGACTTTGACGCCGGCGACCGCACTGCCGTCATCCGTTTGTTCATTGATGAAAATCATCTCCGTTTCGACATAGATAACCAGCTGGCGCTGCGCCTACACCTGTCGCTCAGCTCCAAGCTGCTTCGCCTTGCAAGGAATGTCTTATGACGTCCCATGACGAACAGGCACCCAGTCTGACGCGCGCCCTGGGGCGCCTGAACATTGTTGGCATTGCAATCGCGCTGCTGATTTCCAGCGCGGGGCTGCTGGCCTACCAGGCGCTGTCGTTACGAGCCGCGCTTGCCGCTGACGCGCGTTTGCAGGCGGCTATGGTCTCGGCAAATATCACCGCGTCGCTGATGTTTCACGATGAGCAGGCCACCAGCGAGATGCTCCGACCACTTGGCAACGTGCCGTATATCGAGAGCGTCGCGGTGTTCAATGCGAAGGGCAGCGTTCATGCGCGGTATGCCAGGGCAGGAATCCCCGCACATGAGGCTAACGAAGCGACGCTCGCAAGCAACTTCGCGCAGAACCACTTTTCCCTCAACGATGTTTTCGTCGCCAATCCTGTCATCCACGACGGTGAAGTCCTTGGTATGGTGGTGCTTGTCGCGAGCACTGAAGGCATGGTTCGAGAGCTTTGGCAATATGCCGGCTTTCTCCTGTCAGCTTGTATATGCGCGCTCTGTGTATCGTCCGTCGTCACGTCACGCATGAAGGCGCGTGTCCTGAAGGCGGAGAGGGAACTCGAATACCTCGCGCATACGGACCCCCTCACGGATTTACCAAACCGCAGGGCGTTCTACGACGAACTGGCAGCCCGCCTGGGACCAGGGGCAGATGGACGCGCGCAGGTGACCCTGGTGTTGATCGACCTCGATGACTTCAAGACTGTTAACGACACCTTGGGCCATGGCGCTGGGGACGAACTGCTGCGCTTCGTCGCCTCCGCGCTACGCGACGCAGTTCGCGAGACAGACATCGTGAGTCGCATTGGCGGTGACGAATTTGCGGTGCTTGCGATTGACGACGCCGACCGCGCCGGAAGCCGCCGCACCGCCGAGCGCATCACCAACGTGCTCGCGCGGCCGTTCGAGCTGCATGGAGGTAGCGTTCCGGTGACGGCAAGCGTCGGATTCAGTCGGTTTCCTGACGATGCCACCGACGTTGCATCACTCGTCAGCAGCGCGGATATTGCGCTGTATGCGGCGAAAAGCGGGGGCAAGAATGTCGCTGTCGAGTTCAGACCGCAGATGACGCAGGATGCCCAGCGACGCGCGCGGCTCGAGCGCGAACTGCGGGAAGCGATTGAGTGCGATGCACTCGAGGTGGCCTACCAGCCTCAATTCGATTGTCAGACAGGACAACTTGTAGGCGTAGAAACTCTTGCGCGATGGAACCATTCATCGGAAGGCAGCATTTCGCCGGCGGAATTCATCCCGATTGCAGAGAACAGTGAACTCATCGTTGCGCTGGGAAGATGGGTTATGCGGCGCGCCTGTCACGATGCCGCACGATGGAACGCCAACGCGCGCAATCGCGCAAGTGTCTCGGTCAACGTATCGGCGAGGCAACTTCGAGAACCCGGATTTCAGCGCGATGTTCTCGAGGCGCTAAAGGATAGTGGCTTGCCCGCCAACATGCTGGAACTCGAGCTTACCGAAAGTCTGCTCATGGCCAACATGTCAGTCGCGGTGCACGTGATGACGCAACTGCGCGCCCAAGGCATCCGGCTGTCCATCGACGACTTCGGGACCGGTTACTCTTCACTGTCCTATCTGCAGTCGTTCCCGCTCAACCAGCTCAAGATCGACCGCAGCTTCGTCAGGGCACTGCCGCGCGCAGGACAGCCGATCGTTACCGCCATCATCTCGATGGCGCACAGCTTTGGCCTCACTGTCGTCGCCGAAGGCGTTGAATACCCTGCGCAACTCGCCTGGTTGTCCGAGGCAGGATGTGACGTCGTTCAGGGCTTTCTGACGGGCCGTCCGATGTCTTTCGCGGGAATAGCAGAGGCCATGCGCGCAAACGATGGAGCCGCCGTCGTTGCCGATGGCGGCTGACCACGCGCGCGCGGGATAAGTCCGCTGCCGCGAAGCGCCTCTCAAGTAGGCATCGTCGTTTCGGCCTGGTACGGTATGTTCCTACAGTCCGATTCAAACGCACGCATGCTGACAGAAGCGCTGTCTGACAGCACATCAGCGCCACCAAGGACAATACAACGGACTCCGAACGTCGATATTTATTGAGACGTAAAGACGTGCAATGATCGCCGCCGTTCCGCGATACACGCTGCAACGCTGCAACGCTGCGTGAGCGGCCGCTTTGGCAACGCCGCAGATTCCTGCGCTTTCATTCCGTCGACATGACCAATTTTCTGTTCGATCTCGTCTCGAACCTGGTTTTTCTAGCGATCGTACTGGTCGCGTGCCGTCTGTGCAACCGGCTCATTCCCGGCGCCACGCTCAATGGCGCGCATGTTTTCGTCGCACTGGCGTCGGCCGCCTGGCTGCTCGATGCGGCACTCACCTTTCTGGTGTTCGCCGATGCGCAAAACCACTACGGCAAGTTCAGTACATCGTCCGCATTTTTTGAGCGCGCCGGTGCGTATGCGCTTGCAGCCGTGGCCGCATTGGCCTGGGGGTATGTAGCTCGCCGCACGCGGCCCGCCAAAGCGAAAGCCGGTGACACCTTGACCATCCGCAGCTCCCCCTATTCCGAATCGCATCTGCCGATGCAACCCGACGCGCAGCCCTCAGCACGATAATTTGCCAGCGGCGACGCCGCTCGCAAGAAAGCACGCTGAGGCGAGGCCAAGGGAAACCCCAACACCATAGCCGCAAGCGCGACAACAACCACTACAAGCTCACAGGCACGCCTGGTTCAATCGGTTCGACGTGGAGCCGCCGTACCGTCCGCTTTCTCCAGCCAGGCAATCCGCATAACAGACAGGAACGGTCCTTGCGTATGCGAGAGCGGTCACCTATAACTCCCGAAGACCGCGTGTCGCTGTTTAGCCCGTTGCCAGGGCATTTGCCGCTGTATTGCACCACCTCCGTTCAATCAGTCGAAGGCAATTTAACCAACGAGGACATCTTGGATCTCGAAACCGTACGCGTGTTCATCATGACCCGGGGCATCGATCTCGGCACCAAGGTAGTCGGCGCGATCGTCTTGTGGATCGTCGGCCGCTGGATTATTGGCCTGATCACCGGCATGCTCCGCAAGCTGCTGGCGCGCAATGGCCGCGTCGATTCCACGCTGGCGCATTACCTCGGCTCGATTCTCGGCGCCCTGCTCAACCTGCTGCTGATCCTTGCGATTCTGCAGGTGTTCGGAGTCCAGACCACCTCGTTCGCCGCGTTGCTCGCCGGTCTCGGTCTCGCGATCGGTACCGCGTGGGGCGGCTTGCTCGCGCACTTCGCAGCGGGCATCTTCATGCAGGTGCTCAGGCCTTTCAAAGTCGGCGATTTCGTCATGGCGGGGGGAGTGACCGGCACGGTCTCCGAACTCGGCCTGTTCGGCACGACCATCGTGACGCCCGACAACGTGACGACCATCGTCGGCAACAACAAGATCTTCTCCGACACGATCTCGAACTACAGCGCGCTGCCGGTGCGGCGCGTCGAGTTGACCGCGAAGATCGCCAACGGCGTCGATCCAACGGACGCGATGAGCCGGCTGAAGGCGGCCGTGACGAAGATTCCGAACGTTGTCGAAAGTCCCGCGCCAGACGTCGAGGTACTGAGCTTCACGCCGGAAGGTCCGTTGTTGTGCGTGCGGCCCTACACGAACAACAGCAATTACTGGCAGGTCTATTTCGACACCAATCGCGCGATCATTCAGACCTTCAAGGATGCCGGCTATCCGACACCGGAAACACCGCTTGCGCCGCGCACAGTGGCCTCGCAGTGATCTGGGAGGCTGCCTGAGCGAAGGGTTTCTCTGCAATGGTATGAAAACGGCGTCGCGAGATTCGCGACGCCGTTTGTTCGTCTGGGCCACACACAATCGGAAGTGTCAGCGGCTGTTCGTCTTGGCTGCGTTCTTGCGCGTCACCTTCCACAGCGCGCCTAGCAGAACCGGCACCACTGCGGCGCCGATCCCCACCAGCACGATCACATTCAGGTACTGACGAATGAACGGAATGTTGCCGAAGAAGTAGCCGAGCAACACCAGCAACAACACCCACAACAGCGCACCGGCGATGTTGAAAAGCTGAAACCGGCTCACCGTCATCTGCGAGGCGCCGGCGACGAACGGTGCGAAAGTCCGCACCACCGGGATGAAACGCGCCAGCACGATGGTCTTGCCGCCGTGCTTCTCGTAGAAATCATGCGTCTTTTGCAACGCGGTGCGGTCAAGGAAGCGCTCCAGAAAAGGTATGTGCGAATTGAACACCCGTGGACCGATGACCCGCCCGATCATGTAATTGACCGTATTGCCCGAGACCGCCGCCATAAGCAGCAGCACGATCAGCAAACCGATATTCATTGCGCCGGCCGCGCAAAAAGCGCCTCCGATGAACAGCAGCGAATCACCCGGCAGAAACGGCAATACGACAAGCCCGGTTTCGCAAAACACGATCAGAAACAGCACCGCGTAGACCCAGGCGCCGTACTGGTGGATGAAGATTCCCAGAAACTTGTCGATGTGCAAGACAAGGTTTGCGAACTGCAGCAGCGTGTCCAAAAAGCGTCCTTTATATAGAGCGAATGTGTGAGAGAGGCGAGAACGGCCGTGTTAGCGGGCCCGCGAGCGATGCGCGGCGAGCGCAAGCTTACCGCGGGAAATTGACCGCGTCATGATACCGAAAGTGCCCGGAAGCGATTAAAAATCTGTGGCGGGTAAGCGACTTCGATTCCGTGCGGCGGGTTGGATGCCACGCTTTCCCACCCATAAAAGTCTTACGGCTACGAGGTCGCGTCGCTCGAGGCGCTGGACCACTCAGTTCACGGTATTCGGCCCGCGTCCGGTCCCTACGCGCCGAATCGCTATAATTTCGCCATGTCCGAATTCTCCGAAACGCCCGCCGACACCAACGCCCCGGCCGCAGCGCTCGCCGCCGCGTCCGTCCCACGCCTGTTGCGGGCGATCCAGCCCCTTCCCGACCAGCTGATCAGCCAGATTGCTGCCGGCGAAGTGGTCGAGCGGCCGGCTTCGGTGGTCAAGGAGTTGCTGGAAAACGCGCTCGATGCCGGCGCGCAGACCCTGCGCATCGTGCTCGACGAAGGCGGCGTCAAACGCATCTCGATCACCGATGACGGCTGCGGCATCCCCCAAAGCGAACTGGCGCTCGCGCTGATGCGTCATGCGACCAGCAAAATCCGCTCGCTCGCCGAACTCGAGGCCGTTGCCACGCTGGGTTTTCGCGGCGAGGCGCTGGCGTCGATTGCGTCGGTCGCGGAGATGTTCATCACGAGCCGCACCGCCGATGCACCGCACGCCGTGCGCATCGATGCACAAACCGGTGTGCTGAGCCCCGCCGCCGGCACCCAGGGCACCACGATCGAAGTCCGCGAGCTGTACTTCAACACGCCCGCGCGCCGCAAATTCCTGAAAAGCGAGCAGACCGAACTCGGCCATTGTCTCGAGCAGATTCGCCGTGCCGCGTTGGCACGGCCAGACGTAGCGATTTCGGTACTGCATAACGGCCGCGCGGTCGAACACTGGAACGCCAGCGAGCCGCCTGCGCGGGTCGCGAAAATTCTCGGCGAAACCTTTGCGACGGCGCATCTGCCGCTCGACGAATCGGCCGGACCGCTTGCCGTCTATGGCTGCGCCGGCCTGCCGACCGCGAGCCGCGGACGCGCCGACCAGCAGTATTTTTTCGTCAACGGCCGTTTCGTGCGCGACAAGCTGCTCACCCATGCCGTGCGCGCCGCGTATGAAGACGTGCTGCACGGCGACCGGTATCCGTCCTATGTGCTGTTTCTCGATCTGCCGCCTGAAGCGGTCGATGTGAACGTGCATCCGTCGAAGATCGAAGTGCGGTTTCGCGATTCGCGCTCGATTCACCAGTTCGTGTTCCACGCGGTACAGCGCGCGTTGGCGCGGCATGCGGGCGCGTCGCCGGAAACCACGGCGGGCGGGCATGCGGCTCACCTCGAAGCCGCGGCGGGCAGTCCGGCTTCGTTTGGCGCAACGCCGCTCGGAGGCGCGGGTGCCGGCGGCTTCGGCGCGGGCACGGGCGCTGGCGCTGGTGCAGCTGGTCTCGGTGGTGGATTCGGATCTCAGCAGCCAGGCAATACGTGGATGCGGCAGGCGCGCATGACGCAGGGCACGCTGCCGGTTGCGCAACCGCTGGCCTTTTACGACGCGCTGTTCGGCCGTAGAGACACGAACGCCGGCACCGCCGACGGCGCGACGCTCTTCGAGGCGCGCGACTCCGCGGCCGAAGGGCCGTCGCCGTATAACGCGTCCGCCCCTTATACAACCCCCGATTTTCACGCATCCGACGAGCAACCGCTCGGTTTCGCGCTCGGCCAGATTCACGGCATCTATGTGCTTGCGCAGAATGCGCATGGGCTGGTGATTGTCGATATGCACGCCGCGCACGAGCGCATTCTGTACGAGCAGTTCAAGAACGCGCTGTCGGATCGCACGATTGCCGTGCAGCCGCTGCTGATCCCGCAGACCATGCAGGCTGATCCGATCGAAATCGGCACCGTCGAAGAAGAGCGCGACACGCTCGACGCACTTGGCTTCGACCTCGCCGTGCTGTCACCGACCACGCTCGCGATCCGCGCAGTGCCGGCCCTGCTGAAAGACGCCGATCTGCAGGCGCTCGCGCGCGCGGTCCTGACCGACTTGCACGCGTTCGGCGGCTCGCGTGTGCTGACCGAGCGCCAGCACGAACTGCTCGGCACACTGGCGTGCCATCACGCGGTGCGGGCGAACCGGCGTTTGACGCTCGATGAAATGAACGCACTGCTGCGGCAGATGGAAGCGACCGAGCGCGGCGACCAGTGCAACCACGGACGTCCGACCTGGTATCAGTTGACACTGTCCGATCTCGATCGGCTGTTTATGCGCGGGCAATGAGGGTGAGCCTGGTTACATTTCTTCCGCGCGCGCCGGCTGACCTATGACTTCACGTATTCCCACGCCGGTCCCCTGCCTGCTGGGCCCGACCGCGTCCGGCAAAACCGCTGCCGCGCTGGCGTTGGCTGCACGGCGGCCGGTGGAAATCATCAGCGTCGACTCGGCGCTGGTTTATCGCGAGATGGACATCGGCACCGCGAAGCCGACGGCGGCAGAACGCGCGCTGGCGCCGCATCATCTGATCGATATTGTCGATCCGGCTGACGCCTATTCAGCGGCGGATTTTCGCACCGACGCGCTGCGCCTGATCGGCGAGATTAGTGCTCGCGGACGGGTACCGTTGCTGGTCGGCGGGACCATGCTGTACTACAAGGCGCTGACGCAGGGTTTGAACGACCTGCCTGCCGCCGATGCCGACGTGCGGGCGACGCTCGACGCCGATGCCGCGCGCGAAGGCTGGCCGGCTATGCATGCGCGGCTTGCCGCGGTCGACCCTGTTACTGCTGCGCGCCTCGCGCCGAACGATTCGCAGCGGATTCAGCGTGCGCTCGAGGTTTTTATGCTGACCGGGCAGGCGATGTCTGTTTTGCTGGCGGCGCCCCCACGCCTTGATGCTGCTGTGCAGGCTTGGCGGTTTTTGCCGATTGCGCTGGAGCCTTCTGACCGGAGCTTGCTGCATGCCCGCATCGAGCGGCGGTTCGATGCGATGCTGGCTGATGGGTTCGTCGATGAAGTGGCGAGGTTGCGCGAGCGCGGGGATTTGTCGCCGGAGATGCCGTCGATGCGGTGTGTCGGATATCGGCAGGTCTGGGAATATCTCGATGGTGTGGTCGACTATTCGACCATGCGGGATAAGGGGGTTTTTGCTACCCGGCAATTGTGTAAGAGGCAGCTCACGTGGCTGCGGGCGATGCCTGAGAGGGTTGTTGTGGATTGTTGTGATGCTGGCGCTACCGCGCGGGTTGTTAGTGTTGTTGATGAGTTAATTTGAGGTTTTTTCTTGCGGGGCGTTATTTGGTTGTTTGCCTGCGGCGGTGGCTCTTTCTTGGTTTTTTTTTGCCTTCCCCGGCTGGTTGTGTCTGTTTGCCTACGGCGTTGCCTTTCCTTGTTTTGTTATTGGTCTATTAGCGTTCCCCCTGTGCGGGGGGCACCTACTTTTCTTTGCCGGCCGCAAAGAAAAGTAGGCAAAAGAAAGCGGCTCAAACCGCTAATTCTTAAGCGGGTCCCCTGGCTTGGAGGGGGCAGTGGAGCATCTGGAATCGGTGCTCTCGCGCACTCCGCGCTGGTGACAAGGCAGTCATACTTCCGGCGGCGCTGCGCGCGCCGACGCGGTACTTCTCAAAACCGATGGGTCGTACGCGCTTCCCGCGTCATCCTTCCTGCCTCGCACTGCGTGTTCGCCGGAATGGTTTGCCAGAGAAACCATCGGCTTCGCCTCGGCGCCGAAGTGGTTTGCGGTTTGCTGGAGAAGTAACGCCCGGCGGTTTATTCGGCGGGACGCAGAATATTGCTACGGCTTTAGAAGTACCGCGGCGGTCGCCTTAACGCGGCACGGAAACGGCCAGATGGCTTCGTGAAGTAACGCAAGTGCCGAAACCGCCGGCCGGTTTGATGAAGTACCGCGTCGGTGCGCGCAGCGCCGCCGGAAGTATGACTGCCTTGTCACCAGCGCGAAGTGTGCGAGAGCACGGATTCCAGATGCTCCACTGCCCCCTCCAAGCCGGGAGACCCGCTTAAGAATTAGCGGTTTGAGCCGCTTTCTTTTGCCTACTTTTCTTTGCGGCCGGCAAAGAAAAGTAGGTGCCCCCCGCACAGGGGGAACGCTAATAGACCAATAACAAAACAAGGAAAGGCAACGCCGTAGGCATACAACCAAAGCACCGCAAAGGCAAAAACCTTTAAACCACTACAGTCTGAGCCTCACCAACCGCGCTCTCGCGAATAACCCCGATCTTCCAGACCTGCTCGCCGGCGGCAGCCAAAATCCCAATAGCCGCATTTGCATCAGCAGCAGAAACAACAACAGCCATTCCGATCCCGCAATTAAACACCCGATGCATTTCGGCATCAGCCACACCGCCATGCTTCTGTAACCACGAGAACAACGGCGGCAACGGCCACGCCCGATGATCCAATTCAGCTGTCAACCCTTCACGCAAAACCCGCGGAATATTCTCAACCAGCCCACCGCCGGTGATATGCGCCATCCCCTTCACCGCGACCTGCTGCATCAACGACAGCAAAGGCTTCACATAAATATGCGTAGGCGCCATCAATGCATCAGCCAACGACCGCCCATCGAAATCCGCATTCAAATCAGGCTGAGCCCGCTCGATAATCTTCCGCACCAGCGAAAAACCATTCGAATGAATCCCGCTGGAAACCAACCCCAGCACAACATCACCCGGGGCAATCGTGCTGCCGTCGATAATCTTGCTCTTTTCGACCGCGCCGACCGCAAAACCGGCCAGATCGTACTCGCCGTCCGGATACATGCCCGGCATTTCAGCCGTCTCGCCGCCGATCAGCGCGCAACCGGCCAGTTCGCAGCCATGCGCGATACCCTTGACGACCGTCGCCGCAGTGCCGACGTCCAGCTTGCCGCATGCGAAATAATCGAGGAAGAACAGCGGTTCGGCACCCTGCACGAGAATGTCGTTGACGCTCATCGCCACCAGATCCTGGCCGACCGTGTCATGCTTGTTCAATTGAAACGCCAGCCGCAGCTTGGTGCCGACGCCGTCGGTGCCCGACACGAGCACCGGCTCGCGGTATTTCTTCGGCACCTCGAAGAGCGCGCCAAACCCGCCGATGCCACCCAGCACACCGTCGCGCATCGTCTTTTTGGCAAAGGGCTTGATCGCGTCGACAAGGGCGTCGCCCGCGTCGATGTCCACGCCGGCGTCGCGATACGACAAACCTTGGGCGTCAGGGGCGGATTTCGGTTGATTCATGGGGAAGAGCGAGAAGGTCGGTAAAATGCGATTTTACCCGATGCCGGCCGGTTGGCTGGACTTTCACCCGCGCCAACCACCTAGGAAACTCATTTTGCAGCAAACCTCGTCGATTTTGACGCCCGTCCAGCGCCGCGCCTTCATCTGGCTAGCCATCGCGCTGGGCGTCGGCATTCTGCTCTGGCTACTGAGCCCGGTCCTCACGCCATTCCTGCTCGGCGCGATTCTCGCGTACATTCTGCAGCCGGGCGTCGCGTGGATGGTACGCCGGCGCGTGCCGCGCGTGCTCGCTGCCTTGCTGATGATGCTGCTGTTCTCGCTGATAATGACGCTGCTCGTGTTGCTGGTGCTAGCCGTCGTCCAGAAGGAAGGTCCGCAGTTGAAGCAGCAGGTACCGGTACTGTTCGCGCACGTCAGCGCGTGGCTGCAACCGAAACTCGCCCTGCTTGGCCTCGCCGATTCGCTCGATTTCGCCAGCATCCGCGATCTCGTCATGGGGCAACTGGAAGGCAGCGCGCAGACCGTCGCGCGCTATGCGTGGACCTCGATCCGCACCAGCGGCAACGTGATGATCACGGTGATCGGCAACGTCGTGATGGTGCCGCTCGTGCTGTTCTATCTGCTATACGACTGGAACCACATGCTCGCGCGCATGCAGATCGTGGTCCCGCGCCGTTGGCTCGACAAGACTCTGCAACTCGCGCGCGACATGGACCAGATGCTCTCGCAATACCTGCGCGGCCAGTTGCTCGTGATGGCGGTGCTCGCGGTGTTCTACGCGGTCGCGCTGTCCATCGCCGGCTTCGAGATCGCGCTACCGGTCGGCATCTTTACCGGTCTCGCGGTGTTCATCCCGTACATCGGTTACGCAACCGGTCTGGCGCTGGCGCTGCTCGCGGCACTGCTACAGTTCGGCGATTGGTACGGCTTCGGCGCGGTCGCGGTGATTTACGGCGTCGGCCAGATTGTGGAGAGCTTTTTTCTCACGCCGCGTCTGGTCGGCGAACGGATCGGCCTGCACCCGCTCGCGGTTATCTTCGCGTTGCTCGCGTTCGGTCAGCTGTTCGGCTTTTTCGGCGTGCTGCTTGCGCTGCCGGTCTGCGCGATTCTGTCGGTGGCGATGCGCGAGTTGCGTCAAAGCTACCTGACGAGCACGCTTTACAACAACTGACTGCGCATTGACTATTTTTGGCCCGACGTACGGGCCATTTGCGGCCTTAGCCTCATTTTCGGCATTAACCTACTGTGCTTCGTCAACTGACGCTCGATCTCGGCACCCCACCGCCATCGACATTCGACAATTTCTTCGCCGGCGCCAACGCCGAGCTGGTCACGCGGTTGCGCGAGCTGGATAACGCGCTCGCGGCCGGTCCGGTGGCCGATCGCACCTTCTACATCTGGGGCGAAGCCGGCAGCGGCCGCACCCATCTGTTGCAGGCGCTCGTCCATGAAGCGCCGCCGGGTCATGCACGCTATGCCGGCCCGCAAAGCAGTCTCGCCGCCTTCACATTCGACCCGCGCGTCGCGCTGTATGCGATCGACGATTGCGACGGCTTGTCCGCGGCGCAGCAGATCGCCGTATTCAACCTGTTCAACGAAGTGCGCGCACATCCGACCAGCGCGCTGGTCGCCGCCGGCAGCGCCGCGCCGATCGGCATGACGGTGCGCGAAGATCTGCGCACGCGCCTCGGCTGGGGCCTCGTGTTCCACCTCGCGCCGCTGCCGGACGACGGCAAGGCCGCGGTGCTGAAGCACGCTGCGCGCGAACGTGGCATTGCACTCGCCGACGACGTCCCCGCCTACCTGCTCACGCATTTTCGCCGCGACATGCCGAGCCTGATGGCGCTGCTCGACGCGCTCGACCGCTTCTCGCTCGAACAGAAACGCGCGGTCACGCTGCCGCTGTTGCGCACCATGCTGGCGTCGCCCGACGCCGACGAGCGGCGCACGCCGCCCGCCTCGTCCGCGTCACCCGCCGCTTCAAGTAAAATAGGCCCCCATGGCTAATCTCGCACTCTTCGACCTCGATCACACGCTCATCCCCACCGACAGCGACCACGAATGGGGCCGCTTCATGGTGAAACACGGCATGGTCGACGCCGACAATTTCGCCCGTGAAAACGACCGCTTTTTCGCCGACTACAAGGCCGGCAAGCTCGACATTCACGCCTATCTGATCGCCATGCTCACGCCGCTCGCGAAATACACGCGCGCGCAGCTTGCCGACTTTCACGCGCAGTACATGCACGAAGTCATCAAACCGGCGATCTTTCCCGTCGCACTGGAACTGGTCAAGCAGCATCGTGAGGCAGGCGATCTCTGCTGCGTGGTCACCGCCACCAACGAGTTCATCACCCGCCCGATCGCGCAGGCCTTCGGCGTTCAGGCACTGATCGCCTGCGAAGCGGAAACCGTCGACGGCCAGCCGCATTCGCCGTACACCGGCCGCCCCACCGGCACGCCGAGCTACAAAGAAGGCAAGATCGTCCGTACCGAGGCATGGCTCGCGTCGCTCGGCAAGACCTGGGCGGACTTCGAGCACAGCTATTTCTATAGCGACTCGCACAACGACATCCCGCTGCTCGAAATGGTCACCGATCCGATCGCGACCAATCCCGACGACACATTGCGCGCCCATGCGCAGGCCAAAGGCTGGCGCATCCTCGAACTCTTTCAATCCACGTGATCAAAAAATTTATCCGCAAGCTATTCGGCCAGGACTCGGCGCCCGCTGACGACACCGCGCCCGCCGAAGCCGAAGCCGACGAAACCGGCAACGCATTGGCGCACACCACGTCCGGCGCAGCCAAAGCGCGCCGCAAACCGGCGCGCCCCGCTGCCAAAACCGTACGCGATCCCGATGTGCCGGTCATCATTCCGCACGACGTCCACGGCATCGATCCCTCGCTGATTTCGAGGAACGCCATTCGTGTCACCGAAGGTTTGCAGCAGGCCGGCCACCGCGCGTTCATTGTCGGCGGTGCGGTACGCGATCTGCTGCTCGGCATCGCACCGAAAGACTTCGACGTCGCCACCGACGCCACACCCGAGCAGGTGCAGAAGCTGTTCCGCCGCGCGCGCATCATCGGCCGCCGGTTTCAGATCGTGCACGTGCAGTTCGGTCAGGAAATCATCGAAACTTCGACGTTCCGCGCGCTGGTCGATCTGCCCGCGGCCGACGCCGCGCCGCCACGCCGCCTGAAGCGCGACGAACTCGATCGCCGCACGCACGCCGTGGACGCAAGCGGTCGCGTGCTGCGCGACAACGTCTGGGGCGAGCAACACGAAGACGCCACGCGCCGCGACTTCACGATCAACGCGATGTACTACGATCCGGCCACGCAAACCGTGCTGGACTATCACCACGGCATGGCCGACATGCGCGCGCGCCTGCTGCGAATGATCGGCGACCCGTCCACGCGCTATCGCGAAGACCCGGTGCGGATGCTGCGCGTGGTGCGTTTCGCCGCGAAGCTCGACTTCGAAATCGAAGACGCGACTCGCGCGCCGATCGCCAGAATGGCCGATCTGATCAACAACGTGCCCGCCGCGCGCCTGTTCGACGAAATGCTCAAGCTGATGCTGTCGGGTCACGCGCTCGCCTGTTTGAAGCGGCTGCGCCAGGAAGGCCTGCATCACGGCCTGCTGCCGCTGCTCGACGTGGTGCTCGAACAGCCCACCGGCGAGAAATTCATCACGCTCGCGCTCACCAACACGGATACCCGCGTGCGCGCCGGCAAACCGGTGTCGCCGGGCTTCCTGTTCGCCACGCTGCTGTGGCACGACGTGCAGCAACGCTGGCAGCAATTTGAAGCAAACGGCGAATATCCGGTGCCCGCGCTGCATCGCGCGATGGACGAAGTCCTCGACATGCAAACCGAGAAACTCGCGATCCACAAGCGCTTCTCGTCGGATATGCGCGAGATCTGGGGTCTGCAGCTGCGCCTCGAGAAACGCTCGGGCCGCAGCGCGCTGAAGGTGCTGGAACACCAAAGATTTAGAGCGGGGTATGATTTCCTCCTGTTACGCTGCGAATCGGGCGAACTCGATGAGTCGGTCGGCGCATGGTGGACGGAGTTCATCGAAGGGGACGTCGTCGCGCGCGAGACATTGCTCACGCAAGGCGGGAAGGACCGAAGCCCGAGAAAACGACGGCGGCGCAGCAGTGGCGCCAGAAACCGCAAAACGGGTGACGGAACGGAGGGCGGCACGCCAGCCGAACGCACAGTCAACGAAGCGGGTCATCACGGCTCACACGAAGACTGAAACAGCGTTGGCTGAAGCCGTCGAACAAAAGTCGCAGGAAGTTATGCCATGACGGTTGCTTATCTCGGCCTCGGCGCGAATCTCGGGGACGCGCGCCAGACCCTGAAAGACGCGGTGGTGTGCCTCGCACAACAGCACACCATCACCGTGCTCGCCAAGTCGAGCTTCTATCGCACTGCCCCGATCGACGCGGGCGGCGACGATTATTACAACTGCGTCGTGAAGGTCGACACGACGCTCCCCGTCCGCCATCTGCTCGCGCTATGCCACAAGATCGAGCATCAGTTCGGCCGTGAGCGGCCGTTTCGCAATGCACCGCGCACGCTGGATCTGGACATCCTGCTATACGGCGATCAATCGATCGACGAAGCCGATCTGATCGTGCCGCATCCGCGTCTGATCGAACGCGCTTTTGCACTCGTGCCGCTCGTCGAAATCGATGCGGCGCTGATCATCCCGCAGCATGGCCGCGCCGATGCGCTGCTTGGCAGCGTTGCCGATCAACGTATCGAAAAGGTCAAATCGCCCTGTCAGTGCCCGATGCTCAATGCATTGGCTGCCGACACCGGCGCCGCGGACAAAGGCCGTTGCGAATGAACACGCCGCCGCTCACCGTCACTCCGCCGCACCTGCGCCCGCCAGTCGGCTATCTCGCGATTGAAGGACCGATCGGCGTCGGCAAAACGTCGCTCGCGCGGCGCCTGGCCGCGCGCTGGTCGATGCACGAACTGTTCGAGCGGCCGCAGGACAATCCCTTTCTTGAACGCTTTTATCGCGACACCGCGCGTTATGCGCTGCCCACACAATTGCATTTCGCATTGCAACGCGCGCAGCAGGCACAAGAAGTTGCCGCAGTGCATCTGTCCGGCACGCCGCTGATCGCCGATTTCATCACGCAGAAGAACGACATCTTCGCGCGCCTGACGCTACAGGAAGACGAGTGGCAGTTGTACCGCGCCCTCGCCGCACGGATCGACGTGAGTGCGCCGGCGCCGGATTTCGTGGTCTATCTGCAAGCCAGTCCCGAGGTGCTGTTCGCACGCATTCAGAAGCGCGCGGTGCCGATGGAATTGCAGATCTCCGACGCTTACCTGCACGCGCTGTGCGACGCATACAACGAGTTTTTCTATCACTACGACTGCACGCCGGTGCTGACGGTCAACGCCGAACATCTGAATCCGCTCGACTCGGACGCGGACCTTGCGCTACTCGCCGATCGCATCGAAACCATGCGCGGCCGCAAGGAATTTTTTGTCAAAGGCACGTCGCTGTAAGCAGCACGGGCTCCTCTTCTTTCCCAACGGATTGTCCCCATGACCTATTTGCAGGAAGCGAGCCGCAACGCCGTCACCGTGCCGAAACTGCAGGCGATGCGCGATGCCGGCGAGAAAATCGCCATGCTCACCTGTTACGACGCGAGCTTCGCCGCGCTGCTGGATCGCGCGGGTGTCGACGTGCTGCTGATCGGCGACTCGCTCGGCAACGTGCTGCAAGGCCAGACGACCACCCTGCCGGTCTCGCTCGCGGACATCGCGTACCACACGGCGAGCGTGGCGCGGGCTCGGCCGTCGGCGTTAGTGGTCGCCGACTTGCCGTTCGGCACCTATGGCACGCCGGAGGATGCCTTCAGAAGCTCGGTGGAATTGATGCGCGCGGGCGCGCAGATGGTGAAGCTCGAAGGCGGCGAATGGCTCGCGGACACGGTGCGCTTTCTGGTCGAGCGTTCGATCCCCGTGTGCGCGCACGTCGGCCTCACGCCGCAATCGGTGCATGCGTTTGGCGGCTTCAAGGTGCAAGGCAAAACCGAAGCGGGCGCGAGCCAGTTGCTGCGCGATTCGCTCGCCGTGCAGGACGCCGGCGCGCAGCTGATCGTGATGGAAGCGATTCCGACGCTGCTCGCGAGCGAAGTCACGAAGCAACTGCGGATTCCGACGATCGGCATCGGCGCCG
Organism: Paraburkholderia sp. SIMBA_030; assembly: GCF_046535245.1. Taxonomy (NCBI): domain Bacteria; kingdom Pseudomonadati; phylum Pseudomonadota; class Betaproteobacteria; order Burkholderiales; family Burkholderiaceae; genus Paraburkholderia; species Paraburkholderia sp. SIMBA_030. The sequence goes on along the minus strand of NZ_JAWRXB010000007.1, from coordinate 116,974 downwards.
GGTTGGACTGCTCGGGTCAGGTGCTGGTGCTGCACGACATGCTGGGAATCTTCCCCGGCAAGCGGCCGCGCTTCGTGAAGGATTTCATGCAGGGGCAGCCGAGCATTCTGGCTGCTGTCGAGGCGTATGTGCGGGCGGTGAAGGACGGCTCGTTTCCCGGGCCGGAACACACGTTCTGACCACCTCAACAGTGAATCGGACTGGTATGACACATTTGCACCCGTTTTGAGAACAGTCCGATATCGCTGTTAAACGCTATCAGCGCGCAGTCCGCAGCCCCTTCAGTCCATCAGCTTTGCCGGTACCGCACCTCGCAGTGCATTGCACACCAGAAGCGCCTCGGCGTTCCGCACGTCGGTTCGAGTCAGCACACGCTCGGTGGCGTGAAGGTCGGCGTCCTCGAGCAGCACACCCCGCATGATCCCGGGCAATACGCCCGACTCCAGCGGCGGCGTCCACCAGCGCCCCGCCACTTTCACGAACACATTCGACCGGCCGCCTTCGGTCAACTCGCCTCGCTCGTTGAAGAACAGCGTGTCGAATGCGCCTTTCGCCTCGGCCTCGCGCCAGCCGCGATCGTATTCCGCGCGACGGGTGGTTTTGTGACGCAGCAGCGGATCATTCGCTTCGGTTGCGGCAAAACCGTGGTCAACTGCCAGCAACACGCCGACAGTTGGCTCGGCTAGCGGCGCCAGCACTGCAGCGGTTATGTGCGCCATTCCGTTTTTGTTCAGTGCAAGACGCACGCGGTGCGGCGTTTGCTTCGACAGCGCCGCGCATTTCTCCGCGAGCGATGTACGGATTTCATGCTCGTCGAATTTGAAGCCCAGCGTCGCGGCGCTGCCCGAGAGCCGCGCGAGATGGCGCGAGAGGTGCCGCACGCCGTCCTCCCGGGTCGCGTACATCGTTTCGAACAGTTCGAAACCCGGCTCGGCACCGGTCAGAAAACGGGCCTTCAATTGGCACTCCGCATATTCGTCGGCAGCAACGCTATCGAGCACGATGCCCGCGCCGACGCCCATCGTGCCATGGCGCTCGCCTTCCTGGGTGGCAGCTTGCAACGCCAGCGTACGGATCGCGACCGACAGGCAGAAGTCGCCGCATGAGCGATCGCTCGCATGAGCGGCAGGTGCGTCGAGCCAGCCGAGCGCGCCGGTGTAGAGACCACGCGGCGTGCTTTCGAGCGAGTCGATCAGTTGCATCGTGCGATGCTTCGGCGCGCCGGTAATCGAGCCGCAAGGAAACAGCGCCCGTATGACGTCGGCAAACGACGTATGCGCACGCAATGTCGCTTGCACGGTCGATGTCATCTGCCACACCGACGCATACGGTTCGACCGAAAACAGCGCGGGTACGCTGACCGAGCCTGTCTGCGCCACGCGTGACAGATCGTTGCGCAACAGATCGACGATCATCACGTTTTCGGCGCGGTTTTTCGGATCGTTGGCGAGAAACCCGGCGGTGTGCCGGTCCTCCACCGGATCATCCGAGCGCGGCGCCGTGCCTTTCATCGGCCGGGCGCGCAGCGTGGCGCCCTCCTTCTCGATGAACAATTCCGGCGAACACGACAGCACCCAGTCGTCGCCCGGCAACGCGATCAGCGCGCCGTACCGCACCGGCTGACGGGCTCTCAAGCGCCGATAGAGTGCCGTCGGCGAGCCGAATACATCGAAACCGAGCCGATACGTGTAGTTGACCTGATAGGAATCGCCCGCGCGCAGGGCGGCATGAATGGCATCGATCGCTTCGTTGAATTGCGCTGGGTCGACGCTTGCACGCACGTTCGCCGTACCCGCCACCGACGCCTCAGCCGCGCCACCGTCAAGCTGCACGAGCCACGCATCGACCTCCTCGCGCGACAGCTTCGCGCAACGGTCGAACAATAAAAAACGCAGCGTGGCATCGCCACGCTGCGTTTTTTTCAACCCCGAACTGAGGACGTCCCCGAGTGCGAGATTCCGGCCGAACTCATAGTCGGCGAGCACAACGGCATGCAAACCACGCTGCGTTTGCGCGAGCACGGCTTCACACACGGCTTCGAGTTGCGCGGCGCTCGTACAAACCCGCTCGTGCACAAACCCCGTGTACAGACGACTCGAACGGCGCGCCGCCGTCGCGCCGCAATCGTCGAGCAACGCGAAAACTGCGCCGCGCTCATCTGCCGTCATGCTTACCGCCAACTTCAAACCGCCATTAATCGAAGAAGCTCTTCACCCGGTCGAACCAGCTCTTGCTTTGCGGGCTATGCCGAGCGCCGCCTTCCACCAGCGCCTTCTCGAACTGCTGGAGCAACTCGCGCTGCGACTCGGTGAGCTTGACCGGCGTTTCGACTTGCACGTGCACGTACAGATCACCGGCAATGCTCGAACGCAGCCCCTTGATGCCCTTGCCACGCAGACGGAACGTCTTGCCCGACTGCGTGCCTTCCGGCACCGTGAAGCTGGCGCGGCCGGCAAGCGTCGGTACTTCGATTTCGCCGCCGAGGGCCGCCGTCGTGAAAGGAATCGGCATCTGGCAATGCAGATCGTCGCCGTCGCGCTCGAACACCGAGTGCTGCTTGATATGGATCTCGACGTACAGATCGCCCGACGGACCGCCATTGATGCCCGGCTCGCCGTTGCCGGCCGAGCGGATGCGCATGCCGTCGTCGATACCTGCCGGGATCTTCACTTCCAGTGTCTTGGTTTCCTTCACCTTACCCGCGCCGTGGCAATGCACGCACGGTTCAGGAATGTAAGTGCCAGTACCGTGACACTTCGGGCAAGTCTGCTGGATGCTGAAAAAACCCTGCGACATCCGCACCGAACCCGAACCGCTACAGGTCGGGCAAGTTTCCGGCTTGGTGCCGGGCTTGGCGCCCGAACCGTGACAGATTTCGCACGATACCCAGCTCGGCACGCGAATCTGCGTGTCGTAGCCGTGCGCGGCCTGTTCCAGCGTGATTTCCATGCTGTAGCGCAGATCGGCGCCGCGATACACCTGCGGGCCCGCGCGGCCGCCACCGCCGCGTGCGGCGCCGCCGGCCGCCTGACCGAAGATGTCGCCGAAAATATCGCCGAACGCATCGGCAAAGCCGCCGAAGCCTTGCGCACCGGCTCCGCCCATATTCGGATCGACGCCCGCGTGGCCGTACTGGTCGTACGCAGCACGCTTTTGCGAGTCCGACAGCATTTCATAGGCTTCCTTCACCTCTTTGAAATGCTCTTCCGCATCCTTGTGGTCCGGATTGCGGTCGGGGTGGTGCTTCATCGCAAGCTTGCGATAAGCCTTCTTGATTTCGTCGTCGCTCGCGTTCTTTGCGACGCCCAGAACCTCGTAATAATCCCGTTTCGCCATATCGGTTCAACGCCACTCGCGCAATGCGGCGCGGTGGCTCCTCTTGAATGCTGGAGTCTCACGACTCGTCCGGCCGTTGTTCGCCCCGCTTTCAAGCGGCTCAAACAACACCCTCCATAAAACAAATGTGCCCGGAGAGCCCAAAAGGCTCGCCAGGCGCGATAACCGCTCTTGCACGTTCATGTCGCCCGAACGGGCGCATTCCCTTGTGCAGCCGGGCCGCACACATCGCTGTGTGCGGCTTTACGGTCGAATTGCGACCTGGCTTTAGTCTTTCTTCACTTCCTTGAACTCGGCGTCGACGACGTCGTCCTCCTGCTGGTGGCTCGCGCCACCAGCCGAAGCCGATGCGCCCGCACCTGCCGCACCCGCTGCCGCAGCCTCGGCACCTTGCGCAGCCTGCATGTCGGCGTACATCTTCTCGCCCATCTTCTGCGAGGCGGTCGCCACCACTTCGATCCTGGCTTCGATCGCGGCCTTATCGCTCGAACCGCTCTTCAGCGTTTCTTCGAGGTCCTTCAGCGCGGCTTCGATCTTGTCCTTCTCGCCGGCTTCCAGCTTGTCGCCGTATTCGGCGAGCGCCTTCTTGGTGCTGTGGACCAGCGCGTCGCCCTGGTTGCGGGCATCGGCCAACTCACGCAGCTTGTGATCTTCTTCCGCGTTCGCTTCGGCGTCCTTCACCATTTTTTCGATTTCGGCTTCGGACAGACCCGAGTTCGCCTTGATCGTGATGCGGTTTTCCTTGCCGGTTGCCTTATCTTTCGCGCCGACGTGCAGAATGCCGTTCGCGTCGATGTCGAAGCTCACTTCGATCTGCGGCGTGCCGCGCGGTGCCGGCGGAATGCCTTCGAGGTTGAACTCGCCCAGCAGCTTGTTGCCGGCTGCCATTTCGCGTTCGCCCTGGAACACCTTGATCGTCACGGCGCTCTGATTGTCGTCAGCCGTCGAATAGACCTGTGCGTGCTTGGTCGGGATCGTGGTGTTCTTGTTGATCATCTTCGTCATCACGCCGCCGAGCGTTTCGATGCCGAGCGACAACGGGGTCACGTCGAGCAGCAGAACGTCCTTGCGGTCGCCCGACAGAACCTGACCTTGAATCGCGGCGCCAACGGCCACGGCTTCGTCCGGGTTCACGTCACGGCGCGGATCCTTGCCGAAGAACTCCTTGACCTTTTCCTGCACCTTCGGCATACGGGTCATACCGCCGACCAGAATCACGTCGTCGATTTCGCCGACCTTCACGCCTGCGTCCTTGATGGCCACGCGGCACGGTTCGATCGTGCGTTCGATCAGCTCTTCAACCAGCGCTTCCAGCTTCGCACGCGTGATTTTCAGGTTCAAGTGCTTCGGACCCGACGCGTCGGCCGTGATGTACGGCAGGTTGATTTCGGTTTGCTGGCTCGACGACAGCTCGATCTTCGCCTTTTCAGCCGATTCCTTCAGGCGTTGCAGCGCGAGCACGTCTTTCGACAGATCGACGCCTTGTTCCTTCTTGAACTCGCCGATGATGTAATCGATGATGCGCTGGTCGAAGTCTTCGCCGCCGAGGAACGTGTCGCCGTTGGTGGACAGCACTTCGAACTGCTTTTCGCCGTCAACATCCGCGATTTCGATGATCGAAATATCGAACGTGCCGCCGCCCAGGTCATACACCGCGATCTTGCGGTCACCCTTCTCGTTCTTGTCGAGGCCGAATGCGAGCGCGGCTGCGGTCGGTTCGTTGATGATCCGCTTGACTTCCAGACCGGCGATGCGGCCGGCGTCTTTGGTCGCCTGGCGCTGGCTGTCGTTGAAGTACGCGGGAACCGTAATCACCGCTTCGGTGACCGGCTCGCCGAGGTAGTCTTCAGCGGTCTTCTTCATCTTGCGCAGCACTTCAGCCGAGATTTGCGGCGGAGCCAGCTTCTGGTCGCGCACTTCGATCCATGCGTCGCCGTTGTCGGCCTTCATGATCTTGTACGGCATCAGGCCGATGTCTTTCTGCACTTCTTTTTCTTCGAAGCGGCGGCCGATCAGGCGCTTGACAGCGTACAGCGTGTTCCTCGGGTTCGTAACCGACTGACGCTTGGCAGGCGCGCCGACGAGAATCTCGCCGTCTTCCATGTAAGCGATGATCGACGGCGTGGTGCGCGCGCCTTCCGAGTTCTCGATCACCTTGACCGAATTGCCTTCCATGATCGCCACGCACGAGTTGGTCGTGCCGAGGTCGATGCCGATGATTTTGCCCATTTTTACTAATCTCCTGACTTTGATCGCTGCGGGAAGCGCCTTTTTGCCCATCTGGCGGTAAGGCACTCCGCCCTCAATTCATACCTGCACTCAACATAAGTGCGTCCGCATCGTTTTCAAGACCTCTTTTACGATGCGGTCTTTAATTTTTTTCAATCGCTCGAACTTTTGCCGGTTTTGTCGCTACCTGGCGCACCGCCGCCGGCTGTAGCCGCCCGGATTTTTTCCCGCGCGGCCGCGACCGCCGCCTCGAACTGCCCAAGACCGTGCCAGCCGGTTGCCCGGCCGAGCCGCTTGCCCCGGTGGAAGAAGAACCATGTGGGCACGCCGTGAAGCATGAAACGGCGGCCCAGTTCGCGGTGCTCGTAGACGTTGCTGTGAAACCATCTGAGACCGAGCGCGCGAATCGCGTCCGGCTGCGCCAGCATTGCCTTTTTCGCGATCTCGCAGTTGAAGCAGTCGAGACCCCAGAAAAACACCACGGCCAGTTCATCCCCAGCCTCGGCCAGCCTGGCGTCGAACGACTCGGCGCTGAGTTCCACCATGTCGAACGCGGCAAACGCGGTTGCGTCGACGGGAATGTTGGCCATCACGGTGCGCGCCAGGGCGAAACGGTTTGTAACGCTTACTTCGGTGCCGCGACAGTCACGAGCGCCGGACGCAGAACGCGGTCGGCGATCACGAAACCCTTTTGCAGCACGGCGACCACCGTGTTCGGCTCCTGATCGGCCGGCACCATCGAAATAGCCTGATGGCGGTGCGGATCGAACTTCTCCCCGACCGGGTTCAGGGCGACGACGCGGCCCTTCTCCAGCGCGCCGGTGAGTTGGCGCAGCGTCAGTTCGACGCCCTCGCGGACCTTCTGCAGGTCGTCGGACGAGTGGGCAACCGCAGCCTCGAGGCTGTCGACCACAGGCAGCAGGTGCTCGGCGAAGCTTTCGATCGCGAACTTATGGGCCTTGGCTACATCTTCCTGAGCGCGGCGGCGCACGTTTTCGGTCTCGGCCTTGGCCCGCAGGAAGCTCTCCTGCAACTCCGCGATCCTCGCCTGGGCTTCGGCCAGCGCGGCCTCTATGTCCACTGCCGGCGAATCGGTGGCAGCAGCGGCGGTTGCCGCCGCGTCCTGCTGGGACGCTGCGGCCTCGGCGGCCTGGCGCTCGGTTTCGTCGGCGGGCGTGGGATTCTGGCTCGTCGGGTTCTCTTGCGTGTTTTCCATGTCGCTGAAAGTCGTCAAAAAAGTAAAAGCCAACGGTGGCGGCATCGAGCGAAACTGGCGCAGTTTGTGCGTTGCAAAAACGCGACAAGCAGCCGCCGCGCGCTACCGCGTATCGAGACGACAGATGGGGCCTGAAACAACCATTTCAAGCGGCTCGCCCGGAACTTTTCGAACCACCGATATGCGGCAGAAATGCCCGGTTACAACCATTATCGTGCCGCAATCAGATTGAGATTGAGTGCGCCCGACAAGTGGCCTATGCTCCATTAAAGCATCGGAAAAGACGCGTTAACCCTAATCTGATGCAAGCCTTTCCGACATTTTTGCAATTCCACCTGATTAGCCCGTTTCTATCGTGCATGTTCCTGCATGTTCCTGAGGGGAGTACCGTGAAACTGACCTTTGCAATATCGGTGGTCGCATTGGTACTGATAGCGGGCACCACGACCATCTGCATGTCCGGCGCCGTCAACGATCACACCACCGAGTACGGCGGTGTGCATGCGACGATGGAACAGCTGTTCAATCCCCACCTGAAAATTTGTCGATAATGCGCCGATCGCGTTTGGTCGGCCTGCCGTGCAAAACGGCGGCCGGCTCGCGATATGTCTTGCGCCGCTCCTGCTCGACCTGCCGCTTCACCTTGCTCTCTTCGGTTTCCGCATAAAGCGTCTGCGCGACGCTCGCCGGGCCACGCACGTCGCACACGCCCAGCACTTCCACCTGCCAGACCATCCGCTCGATCTCGATTTCGACCAGGTCGCCGACACGCACGTCCTTAGCCGGCTTGACGCTGGCGCCGCCGATGCGCACGTGCCCTTTGTCGACCGCATCCGCCGCGAGCGAGCGGGTCTTGAAGAAGCGCGCTGCCCAGAGCCATTTGTCGATGCGCAGCCTGGCGCCCGGTTCGGTTGAAACCCTGTAATTCATGAGTTACCTACGCCCCTGCCGTATGCGGCACAGGCACCGCCTGCACCGGCCAGCCTTGCAAATTCTGCGCGACGATCTCGCCTAATGCGGCAATCCATGCCTGCGAGGCGTTCACGCAGGGAATCCGGTGAAATTCCTTGCCGCCTGCATGCAGGAACTCGTCGCGCCCTTCCATGCCGATTTCCTCAATCGTTTCAAGGCAATCGGCGGTGAAGCCCGGACAGAACACGTCAGCCCGCTTCACTCCGGCCGAGCCCAGTTCCTTTAGCGTCGGCGCGGTGTACGGCTGCAGCCATTCGGCGTTGCCGAAACGCGACTGGAAGGTAATCCGGCATTCCACCGGCGTGAGTTCCAGCGCGTGCATTAACAATGCGCCGGTTTGCTGGCACTGCTCGTGGTACGGATCGCCGAGGTCGAGCGTGCGCTTGGGCACGCCATGAAAACTGAGTACCAGCCTGTCGCCCGCCGCGAAATCCGGGCGGCCGTGCTGATGCCAGTAATGGTGCACCTGCGCGGCCAGCGCGGCGATGTATGCCGGATGATCGGCATACTGGCGCACCGTGCGGATTTCCATTTGATTGCGCATCCGCTTGAGCGCTGAAAAAGCAGCGTCGAAAGCCGTGGCCGTGGTCGACGACGAATATTGCGGATACATCGGCACCAGCAGCACGCGCTCGGCGCCCGCGAGCTTCAACTGGTTCAGCATGGACGGAATGCCGGGCGTGCCGTAGCGCATCGCGTAGTCGACCAGCACCGTGTAGTCGTTCAATTGCAGCAGATGGCGCAAACCTTCCACCTGCTTCTCCGTGTACACACGCAGCGGCGAGCCTTCGGGCATCCAGACCGCCGCGTACTTCCTGGCCGACGCACGGCCTCGGGACGGCAGAATCAACAGCCGCAGGATCACCTGCCAGATCAAAGCGGGAATTTCGACCACGCGCGGGTCGGACAGGAACTGCGCCAGATAGCGGCGAACCGCGCGCGGCGTCGGCGCGTCGGGCGTGCCGAGATTGATCAGCAGCACGGCGACACGGTGCGACGTGGCGTTCTGCGAAGGCCGCTCGAGGTCGAAGCGCATAGGCAACAGGGATATCCGCTTGAGGCGGAAAGTCGGTTTCAGGTGGGATTCATTATAGCGGCGCGGTCCATTGCGGGGTTTGCCAGGACACCCTGGCCATTCGGCCGATTGGCAAGCCGCGCGCCGTCGCGCATCATTTGCGGCATGAACCGCGGTAGCCAATGCTTATTGCTGGCTGAGGGTCAGCGAAAGCAGGCGGGCGGTGATGTCGACAATCGGAATCACACGGTTGTAGGCCATGCGAGTCGGTCCGATCACGCCGAGCGTGCCGACGATCTTGCCGTTCACCTCGTACGGCGCGGTGACGACGCTCATTTCCTCGATCGGCACGAGATTCGACTCGCCGCCGATGAAAATCTGCACGCCCTGGGCGTGACTCGACACATCGAGCAACTGAAGGAGGCTGGTTTTTTGGTCGAACACATCGAACAGCTTGCGCAACCGCGCCATGTCCGACGACAGGTCGGCGACCTCGAGCAAATTGCGTTCGCCGGAGATCAGCACGGTCTCGCCGGTGTCGGATTCGTCGGTGCTGGCCGTGACGGCGGCATGCATCAGCGTGGTCATGTCGCCGCGCAGCTCGTCGATTTCTTCGCGCAGGCGCCGGCGCACGTCGTCGAACGACAGGCCCGCAAAGTGTGCATTGATGTAATTGGAGGCTTCAACCAGTTGCGACGGAGAGAAGTCGCGCTGGGTCGCCATGATGCGGTTTTGCACGTCGCCTTCGGGGGTCACGATGATCAGCAGGATGCGCTTGTCGGACAGGCGCATGAACTCGATCTGCTTGAACACGTGGCTGCGCCGCGGCGTCAGCACCACGCCGGCGAACTGCGACAGGTTGGACAGCACGCTGGCCGCCGCCGCGACGATTTTCTGCGGCTCGCCGGCCTGCAGCGTAGTCTTCACGGTACGGGTAACGGCCTCCTCGTCGGCGGCGGATTCTACGGTCAGCATGGTGTCGACGAACAGCCGGTAGCCGCGCGGCGTAGGAATGCGGCCCGCGGAAGTGTGCGGACTGATCACGAGCCCCAGGTCCTCGAGATCGGACATCACGTTGCGGATCGTCGCCGGACTCAGTTCGAGGCCGGAATAGCGTGACAACGTCCGCGAGCCGACCGGCTGACCTTCGGCGATGTAGCGCTCGATCAGCGTTTTGAGGAGGGTTTGTGCGCGGGGATCTAGCATGACGGAAAATTTTAGCTCAATGACACGACTATCGCGAGCGCTAACGGCGCCGACCGCGCCAGGCACTGCCCAGCGCGCCGCCGGTTGGCGGCGCGGCGCTTTGCATCGGCTCCGGCACTTCGCCCAGCGCCTTGCCAGCAGCCCTTCCGGCCAATCCACCCGTGGCACGCTGCCAGGCCACATCCCGCACACGTGTCATCAAGGCTTCACCATTCTAACGATAATCGTGCAACGCGCTGGCAGGCCACGTTGGCCGGCCCGTTACCGGGTCTGTCTGCGGTTCTTTTCAAACCCTACCTATGGTGTAATGCCGGCATGCAAGTGACCAGCCAGTTCAAGACCGTCGCGCTCGTCGGGCGCAGCAATACGCCGGGCATCGGCGAGCCGCTGACCGCGCTCGCCTCGTGCATCGCGAGGCGCGGCTTCGACGTCGTGTTCGAAGCGGAAACCGCCGCCGAAATCGGCGTCACCGACTATCCGGCGCTGCGTCCCGCCGAGATCGGCGCGCGCGCCGACGTCGCGGTGGTGCTCGGCGGCGACGGCACGATGCTCGGCATCGGCCGCCAGCTTGCGCCGTACCGCACGCCGCTGATCGGCATCAACCACGGGCGGCTCGGCTTCATCACCGACATCCCGATCTCCGACATGAGCGAGATCGTGCCGCAAATGCTGTCCGGCAACTTCGAACGCGAAGAACGCATGCTGCTCGAGGCACGCATCATGCGCGGCGGCAACCCGATCTACCACGCGCTGGCCTTCAACGACGTGGTGGTCAACCGCAGCGGCTTTTCGGGGATGGCGGAGCTGCACGTGTCGGTGGACGGACGCTTCATGTACAACCAGCGTTCGGACGGCCTGATCGTCGCCACGCCCACCGGTTCGACCGCCTACGCATTGTCGTCGCAAGGGCCGATCCTGCATCCGCAACTGCAAGGCATCGTGCTGGTGCCGATCGCGCCGCACGCGCTGTCGAACCGGCCGATCGTGCTGCCGGACGACTCGAAGGTCAGCATCCAGATCGTTTCGGGCCGCGAAGTGAACGTCAATTTCGACATGCAGTCGTTCACCTCGCTCGAACTGAGCGACACGATCGAAGTGCGCCGCTCGCGTCATACGGTGCCGATGCTGCATCCGGTCGGCTATAGCCATTACGCGACGCTGCGCAAGAAGCTGCACTGGAACGAATACCCGTCGCACGAAGAAGATTGCGAGCCCTGAGCGGACCCGAACCAACCGGCATGACCGCCGCGGCCAGAAACTTTAAGCTCATCAGACGACCTCCATGCTTCGCCACCTCTCGATACGCGACTTCGTCATCGTCGCCGCGCTCGATCTCGAATTCGACAGCGGCTTCACTGTTTTCTCCGGCGAGACCGGCGCCGGCAAGTCGATCCTGATCGACGCGCTGGCGCTCGCGCTCGGCGCACGCGCCGACGCGAGCGTGGTGCGCACCGGCGAGAGCCGCGCCGACATCACCGCCGAGTTCGAGACGCATGCGCAAGTCGAGCAATGGCTCGACGAACAGGCGCTCGGCGCAGCGGCCGATGACGGCCATCACGGCGGCACCGTGATGCTGCGGCGCGTGGTGGATGTGAACGGCCGCTCGCGGGCGTTCATCAACGGCACGGCGGCCACGCTCACGCAGTTGCGTGAAGTCGGCGAGATGCTGGTGGATATCCATGGGCAGCATGCGCACCAGTTGCTGATGCGCCCGGACGCGCAACGCGAGCTGTTCGACACGCACGCCGGTCTCGCCGAAACCGCGGCAACCGTGACGCGTGCGTGGCGCACGTGGCGCGACAAGGTTCAGGCCGTCGAGCACGCGCAAACCCGCGACCGCGAATTGCAGCTCGAACGCGAGCGCCTCGCCTGGCAGCTCACCGAACTGGACAAACTTGCGCCGCAGCCGGGCGAGTGGGAAGAGGTCAACGCCGAGCACCGGCGCCTGTCGCATTCGGCCAACCTGATCGACGGCGTGCAAGGCGCGCTCGGCGCGCTGTCCGAATCGGACGAGGCGATGATCACGCATCTGGCCTCGATCGTCTCGAAGGTGCGCGACCTCGCGGAGATCGACCCGACGCTGAACGACGTGCTGGCCGCGCTCGAACCGGCCGAGATCCAGTTGCAGGAAGCGGCCTATTCGCTGAGCCACTACGCGCAAAAGCTCGAACTCGATCCGGACCGGCTCGCGCAGGTCGAAAAACGGCTCGACGCATTGCATTCGGCGGCACGCAAATTCCGTTTGCAGCCGGAAACGCTGCCTGAAGAACACGAAGCGCGCCGCGCGCAACTCGCCGCGCTCGACGCCGCAGCCGACCTCGACAGCCTCCACACGGCTGAAGCCAAGGCCAAGGAAGATTTCCTCACCGAAGCGAAGAAGCTGTCGAAGGCACGCGCCAAGGCCGGCAAAGCGCTGGGCGCGGCGGTCACGACCGGCATGCAGGAACTGTCGATGAAAGGCGGCAGCTTCGAAGTCGCGCTGGTGGCGCTACCTGAAGGTGGCGCGCACGGCCTCGAACAGGTCGAATTCCGCGTCGCCGGTCATGCCGGCGTGCCGTTGCGGCCGCTTGCGAAGGTGGCCTCCGGCGGCGAACTGGCGCGGATCAGCCTCGCATTGGCCGTGATCGCCAGCGCGGCAAGCCCCACGCCGACCTTGATCTTCGACGAAGTGGATACCGGAATCGGCGGCGGCGTCGCGGAGGTCGTCGGCCGTTTGCTGCATCAACTCGGTCGGGCGCGCCAGGTGCTGTGCGTAACGCACTTGCCGCAAGTGGCCGCACGCGGCGATCATCATTTCCAGGTGGCGAAAGCGGGCAACGGCCAAGGCGGCACGGTCAGCAGCGTGACCTCGCTCGACCGGGCGAGCCGCGTCGAAGAAGTCGCACGAATGCTCGGCGGCCTGGAGATCACCGCGACCACCCGCAAACACGCGAAGGAAATGCTGGCGGCTTAAGCGCAAGCGGCCGGGAGATCGTCCCGGCCAGCCACGCGCCTTCAGCCGAACACCCGCTTCCACAACGCGAGCACCGCCTCGCGCTCGCTTGCCACCGAAGCAGGCTCGACCCGCGCCTTCTCCATCCCGTCCAGACGCAGCTTGTGCTGCAACTTCCGGTAGGTCCGATACGCCGCGCCAACCGTCTCAGCTTCCGCTTCGCTCATCAAGCCGAAGCGCGACACTTCGCGCAGCAACGCAATGTTGCCGGTATTGCGGATCAGCTCCGGATCGCTCGCCGCGTGCAACAGCACCCAGTACTGCACGGTGAATTCGATATCGACCATCCCGCCGCGGTCATGCTTCAGGTCGAACAGCACCGTATGGTTCGGATGTCCGGCCTCGACGCGTTCGCGCATTTCGGCAATTTCCTTCGCGAGCGGTGCGGCCTCACGTGGCGTCGTCAGCACCTGTTCGCGGATCGCTTCGAATTTCGCGCCGATATCGGCGTCGCCTGCGCAGTAACGCGCCCGGCTCAACGCCTGATGCTCCCAGACCCACGCGGTGTTGGCGGCGTCGCCTTCGCGCAGCTGATAGCGGCGGAACGCATCGAGATCGGTGACGAGCAGGCCTGACTCGCCGTTCGGCCGCAGCCGCAAGTCGACGTCGAACAAGGTGCCCGCGCCGGTCGCGGTCGTCAGCCAGGTGATCAGGCGGCGCGTGTAGGCCGCATAGACGTCCGCGGCGGCATCGTCGGGATCTTCGTAGAGAAAGATCACGTCGAGGTCGGACGCGTAGCCCAGTTCCTTGCCGCCCAGTTTGCCGTAGGCGATCACCGCGAAGCGCGGCACCTCGCGATGACGTTTGGGCAACTGCTTCCAGACGGCTTCGAGCGTCACGTCGAGCACGGCGTCGGCGAGTTCGGACAGCCGGTCGCTCACATGTTCGACGCTCAGCTTGCCAGCGAGATCGATCAGCAGGATGCGGAACACCTCGGCCTGATGCGCGTGGCGCAGCAGGTCCATCTGCTGTTCGACGCCGTCGGCGGCGGCCAGGCGCAAGCGCAGCGTGCGCTTGAACTCGGGCCAGTCGAACGGACTGGAGATCGCTTCGTCGTCGAGCAGTTCGTCGAGCAATTGCGGGTGGCGAATCAGATAGCCGGCGGCCCAGCGCGAACCGCCCAGCACCGACAGCACCCGATGCAGCGCCTGCGGATATTCGGTCAGCAGCGCCAGATACGCGCCGCGCCGGCTCACCGCTTCGAGCAGGTCGAAAAAGCGCGCCACCGTGTCGCCGCGCCGCTCGGCCGGCTCCAACGTCCGCGCGGCCTCCAGCGCGCGCTGCGCGACGATGTCGAAACGCTGCCGGCTGCGCTCCGCCAGCCCCGCGTAACGCGACGACTGCCACACCGCGCGCAGCCGCGCCAGCAGATCGCCCGGCTCGGCCACGCCCAGTTCGATCAGGCGCGCCTGCAACGCTTCGTCCGCGCTGTCGTCGGCGAGCGCGCTGCTCCAGATCCACACCGCCGCGCCGTCCTCCGGTGCGCCGCAGCCGTCGCGGCCGCTCACCTTGTCGGCGAAAATCTGGTCGAACTGCCGTTCGACGAATTCTCGGTGGGCGTCGAGCTTCGCCATGAGCGCCGCGTAGTCGTCGCAACCCATCGCGCGAGCGAGCGCCACGCGTGCTTCGGGATCGACCGGCATCGCATGGGTCTGTGCGTCGTTGCGGTATTGCAGACGATGTTCGAGTTCGCGCAAGAAGCGGTACGCCTGCGAAAGCTTCACGCAGACCGTCGTGTCGATCAGCCCGTGCGTGGCCGCGTGCCGCAGCACCGCGAGCGTCGGCCGCACGCGGAAACCGGCGTCCTGGCCACCACGGATCAGCTGGAACACCTGCGCGCTGAATTCGATTTCGCGAATGCCGCCGCGGCCCAGCTTGATGTCGTCGGCCTTGTCGGGCCGCATCGACGCACGGCGCTGCGCCTCCTGGCGAATCTGCAGATGCAGCGCACGAATCGCGCTGATCACGCCGAAATCGAGGTAACGGCGATAGACGAACGGCGTGACAATCGCGTCGAGCTGCTTCTGCAACCGCTGCGCGGCATCGCTCGCACCCTCGGACACCAGCCGCCCCTTGATCCACGCATAGCGCTCCCACTCGCGGCCCTGCACGTAGAAATACTCTTCGAGCATGCCGAGACTGCACACCAGCGGCCCCGAATCGCCATTCGGCCGCAAGCGCATATCGACGCGAAACACGTAACCGTCGGCGGTCACTTCCGCCAACGCGCCGATCAACCGCTTGCCGAGACGCGTAAAAAAATCCTGCACGGCGATCGGCGAACGCTGACCACCCGCGGTCTCACCGTCCTCCTCATAAATGAAGATCAGGTCGATATCCGACGACACGTTCAGCTCACGCCCGCCCAGCTTGCCCATCCCGACCACGCCCAAAGCGAGCCGCTCGCCTTGCGGTCCGCGCGGCTCGCCGTAAAGCACTTCGAGTTCAGCGGACAACACCGCCAGCGCGCGCTGGATCGTCGTCTCGGCCAGATCGGTCATGGCACCGGTGACTTCGGCGACATCCGCCTCGCCGGCCAGGTCGCGCTCCATCACGGCGCAAAACACCTCGGTCCGCAATTGGCGCAAGGCCCGTTTGAGTGCGTCCTCGCTCAGCACGCCGCCCGCCGCTTCGGTCGCCTCGGCACACAGCACGTCGAAACGCGCGTCGATGCGCTCGCGCGTGAGCGGTGCGGACGCCAGCGCCGCCACCTGCGCCGCGAGTTGCGGACGGGCCGCTGCAGCGCGTGCCGCGTAGTGTGAATAGCTGGAACTCAGGAGAATGGCGTCAGTCATCAAGGGTCTGGCTCGCTCGTTGCTTTACAGGCGTTGTTCAGTTCGCTGCAGCACAGGGGTCCGCCGGCCTCGCGCAAGTCGCGAGACGGCATGCAGACAGGGTTTGCCGGAGGTCCGCCGACCTTATCCCGTGTGTTACATTTCGTCGTTAATTCGCAAAACTACCATACGCCCACCCGCCGCAGCATGTCCGAGCGAAACGAATCCGCCGACCCGCACGAAACCGGACAAGTCCGGCCTGCGAGCCGAAACGACCACGTCTTGCTGCATCGGACGTCGCACGTGGTGATGGCGCTCGTACTCGCCCTCTACTTCATCGCGGCGGGTCTGTTTCTCGGTTTGCGTTACGTGCTGCTGCCACGCATCGATTCTTTCCGGCCGCGTATCGAAGCCACCGTCTCCGACAAGCTGCACACACAATTCACCATCGGCAAGCTGGCGCCACACTGGAGTGGATTCCAGCCGGGCATCGACGTCACCGATATCGTCATCCGCGATCACGAAGGTAAAACCGCGCTGACCGTTCCGCACGCCACCGCAACGCTGTCGTGGAAGTCGCTCTGGCAATTTCATCCCGCACTTTCCACTCTGATCGTCGATCAGCCCGATGTGCTGGTCTCGCGCACCGGCGACGGCGTGCTTTCGGTGGCGGGCGTGCCGGTGCCGACCCGGCACAGCGGCAACGATACGCTGTCCACCTGGCTGTTGCGCCAGCAGGCGATCGTGGTGCGCGGCGGCGTCCTGCGCTGGCGCGATGCCCTGCACGATGCGCCGGAACTCGCGCTGCACGACATCCGCCTTGCGATTCTCAACGACGGTTACGATCACCGGCTCGCCCTGCAAGCGCCCGCCGAAGGCCAGGTCCTGCACGGCCCGCTCGATTTCCGCGCGCATTTCAAACACGCGCCGCGCTCCGCGATCGGCAAGCCGGTCAACTGGACCGGCCAGGTCTACGCATCGACCGGCCCGGTCGATTTGCCGACGCTCGCGCGCTACGTCAATTTCCCGATCGAATTGTTCGCAGGCCGCATCGACAACACGATCTGGGTCGATTTCGCCGATGGCCGCATGAAGTCGGCGGGCGGCCAGCTTGCCGGCACGGAAGTCTCGATGCGGGTGCGCCCCACCCAGCCCAAACTGGTCGTGCCGGTTGCCAACTTCTTGTGGCGCCTCGAAGCCGACCAGGACGACGACTACAAGCTGCAACTGAGCGATTTGCACGCCGAACTGGGCCAGCCGCCGCTCGACGACGGCACGCCGCTCACCCGCATCCTTGCACTATCGACGCTAAACAGCCGCTACCGGACGGCCACGCTGCAACATGGGCAGCTTGTCAGCGTCAGCGGCGACCGGGTCGATCTGGGCATCCTTGCGGAATTCAGCCGCGCGCTGCCGTTGCCGACCCGTTTGCTGAACAGCCTCGTGCGCTTCAACCCGCGCGGACTGGTGGCGAACTACGTCATCGAAGTCGAGCGCGGCAAACCGGAAGCCGGCGAAGCGGGCAGCGACCGCCGGCCGAGCGGCGCCGAACCGATCGAGCGTTATCGCTTCAAGGCCGATCTGCAAGGCATCAGCGTCGCCGCGCAGGAACCGCCGCCCGGGCTGACGGCGCTGAACCACCCGCGTGCCGGCATACCGGGCATCGAAAACCTGTGGGGCAGCGTCGATGCCGACGAAAACCACGGCTCGGCGCTTCTCAATACTTCAAACGTCGCGATCACGCTGCCGGGCGTGTTCGACGATCCGCGCCTGAAGCTCGACCACCTGCGCGGCCGCGCCGACTGGACCATTACGTCGAAGGCGCCGGGTGAGAACCACCGGGCGTTCACCGTGAAGGTGGCCGAGCTCGGCGCGTCCAACGCGGACGTCGCGGCCACCGCCACGGCCAATTACAGCAACCCCGGCCATGGGCGCGGCTCGCTCGATCTGAAAGCCGACTTCCAGCGCGCGCAGGTGACGCGCATCGTCCGCTATCTGCCGACCAGCATCAGCGAAAAGCTGCGCATCTATCTGGGCCACGGGCTGCAAGCCGGCACATCTCACGGCGCGACCATCGAAGTGCACGGCGATCTGACCAAATTCCCCTACGCGCGCGATCCGGGCGCCGGGCTCTTCCATGTCGTCGCGCCGTTCAAGGGCGCCAGATTCGACCCGTCGCCGTTCCCGCCGCGCAAGATGAAGAACGGCACGCCGAACGTGTGGCCGCCGCTGGATGGCATCGACGGTGTGTTTGAACTCCAGCAGAACGTGCTGCGCTTCGATATCGACCGCGCGCATTACAAGCGCGTCGCGCTAACAAAGGTGAGCGGCAAGATCGCCGACCTCGGCACCAAAGCGTCGAGCCTTGTCATCGATGGCGATGGACGCGGACCGCTCGCCGACATGCTCGACTACGTCAACGAAAGCTCGCTCGGCATCATGTCTAAACATGCGGCCGAGAAGGTGCGCGCCGAAGGGCCTGCGTCGCTCGCGCTCAAACTGACGGTGCCGCGCACGCCGAAACCGCATGTCGCCGTGGACGGCGCGGTCGGCTTCCAGAACAACCGCTTGACGGTCGAGAACGTGCCGCCGCTGTCGCAACTGAACGGCAAGGTGCGCTTCACCGAACATACCGCGCAAACCGACTGGCTCTCCGGCCAGTTCATGGGCGGCGACGTGCACGCGAATGGCGGGTTGAAGCAGGACGGCACGTATGCGGTGAATGTCGGCGGTCATATCGCCGTCGATGCAGCGCGCGGTCTCAATCTGCATGGCCCGGCCGAACAGGTGCTGACGCGCTTGAGCGGCAGCGCGCCGTACGCGCTCAACGTGCGCGGCGCCCGCGGGCGGCTGCCGGAAGTGACGGCGAATTCCGATCTGAGGGGCCTCGCGCTCGACTTCCCCGCCCCGTTCAACAAGCCGGCAGGCACGCCGATGCCGCTGCGCTTTTCCGTCAGCCCTTCGGCGACGGCGAGCGAATCCGGCCTGGAACGCGCCGACCTGACCTTCGGCCCGATCGCCGCCACCTATTTGCTGCGCTACCAGCCGAAAACGCCGCCGACCGTCGTGGTGGGCGCGATCGGCGTGAACCGCCCTGCCGAATTACCGTCCGAAGGCGTGATCGCCGCTGTCGACGTCCAAGCTTTCGACGCCGACGCATGGCGCGCGCTCGTCACGCAGATGCGCAACAAGCAAGCGCCCGCTGCCCCGCCGGCCGCGCCGAATAGCACCCTCGCACAATTCCTGCCGAGCCGCTTCGCGCTGCACATCGGCACGCTGACGCTGCTCAAGCGCCACTGGGAAAGCGTGATCGTCGGCGCGTCGCATGCGGACGGGAAATGGCAGGCCAATATCGCGTCGAACCAGGTGTCCGGTCACGTCTCGTGGCTGCCGGGCGCCACCAGGGAATCGCCGGGCACGCTGCAAGCGCGCTTCGCCCGCATGGTGATTCCGTCGGCCACTGACAAAGACCTGCTCGGCCAGGCGATCTCGGCGCCGGCGCAGAACATGCCGTCGATCGATCTGGTCGTCAACGAGCTGATCGTGCGCGATCGCAACATCGGCCGCCTCGAAGTCGACGCGCACAATTTCGACGAAGACGGCGTACCGGTCTGGCAACTCGACAAGCTCGACATCAGCAACCCCGCCGCCACGCTGACCGCCACCGCGAACTGGCGCACCTCGACGGGTCTTGGCAACACCGCCGACGAAACGACGCCGCGCCGCACTGTGTTCGATTTCAAGCTCGACATCAAGGACGCCGGCGCGCTGCTGGAGCGGGCCGGCCAGCCGCGCACGCTCAAGGGCGGCAGCGGCACGCTGTCAGGCAAGGTGGTGTGGCGCGGCGGCCCGACCGCGATCGACTATCCGACGCTCAACGGCAATCTGGCTGTCGATCTGCGCCATGGCCAGATTCTCAAGGTCGATCCGGGCGTTGCCAAGCTGCTGGGCGTGCTGAGCCTGCAAAGTCTTGCGCGCTTCCTCACGCTGAATTTCCGCGACGTGATCGGCGAAGGGCTGCCATTCGAACATGTCACCGGCACTGGCGAGATCCATAACGGCATCGGCCGCACCGAGAACTTCGAGATGGTCACGGCGCCGGCGCGCGTTCAAATGAAGGGGTCGGTCGACCTGGCGCAGGAAACCGAGGATCTGCACGTCGAGATCGTGCCGACCGTCAGCGCGGGCTCCGCGGTGATCGCCGCGACCGTGGTCAATCCGCTGCTCGGCCTGGGTGCGCTGGTGGCCGACCTGGCATTCAGCAAGTCGGTCGCCAGCGCATTCGAGCGCGACTATGCGATCACCGGTTCGTGGTCGAAACCGCACATCGAGCGGGTGAAGAGCGATCGCGGTAAGATGGACGCTCCGGCTTCTGCCGTGGAAGCACACTGAGCCCTGTTCGAACAGATTCGACGAATAGCGCGCGGTGCCGCGCCGGCGGCCCCAGCCAGCCTTGATCGACGTATGCGGCGCAGACGGTTAGCGCCGCCGCCTTTGCCGGGAGTTGTTCGAAACGCTCATGAGCGAACCACACGTCCAATCAATTTCGTCCTACCGTGTCGCCGCGCTGCAAATGGTGAGCACGCCCGATCGCGAACGCAACCTTGCCGAAGCGGCGCGCCTGATCGCCGAAGCCGCTGCCGGCGGCGCCCAACTCGTCCTGCTGCCTGAATACTTCTGCTTCATGGGCTTCAAGGACACGGACAAACTCGCCGTGCGCGAAGCCTACCAGGACGGTCCGGTCCAGCGCTTTCTCGCCGACGCCGCCCGCCGTCACAAGGTCTGGGTGATCGGCGGCACCTTGCCGCTGATGGCGCCGGAAGCCTCGCGCGTGCTGAACACCACCCTGGTGTTCGACCCGCAAGGCAACGAGGCGGCGCGCTACGACAAGATCCATCTGTTCAACTTCGAAAAGGGCGACGAATCGTTCGACGAAGCACGCACGATCCGCCCCGGCGGCGAGGTTCGCACCTTCGAGGCCCCGTTCGGCCGCGTCGGCCTGTCGGTCTGCTACGATCTGCGCTTTCCGGAGCTGTACCGGCGCATGGGCGACTGCGCGCTGATCGTGGTGCCGTCGGCGTTCACTTACACCACCGGCCGCGCGCATTGGGAAATGCTGCTGCGCGCCCGGGCAGTCGAAAACCAGTGTTACGTACTGGCCGCCGCGCAAGGCGGCAAACATGAAAACGGCCGCCGGACCTGGGGCCACAGCATACTGATCGACCCGTGGGGCGAGATCGTCGCGGTGCGCGACGAAGGCGCCGGCGTGGTGGCCGGCAATCTCGAGCGTGCACGCATCGACGAAGTGCGGCAGAGTCTGCCCGCCTGGCGTCATCGCGTGCTCAGTTAGTTGCTGAGTCGTGTTGACCTGACATTGAAACTGCGGCGCTTCCAGCTCATAGAGTGACGTGGCGCTAACCGAATCCTTCGTATCGAGCTGAACATACTTCGCATGAACATCATCGAACCCGGTATCCGTAATCTCGTCACCGCCAAGGACATTCTCCTGACGCCCTACGGTCTCGACGAATCCCTGCTCACCCGCACGCTCGCCGAAATCTTCACGCACAAGATCGACTACGCGGACCTGTATTTCCAGGCCACGCGCAGCGAAGCGTGGAGTCTCGAAGAAGGCATCGTGAAGTCGGGCAGCTTCAGCATCGACCAGGGCGTCGGCGTGCGCGCCGTGTCGGGCGACCGTACGGCCTTCGCTTATTCGGACGACCTCTCGCCCGAAGCGATCCGTCAGGCGGCCATCGCCACGCGAGCGATCGCCAAGGCGGGCGGGGGCAAGCAGAAGGTGAAGGTGGCGTCGTCGCTGACCGGCATCTCCGGGCGCGATCTGTACCTGCCGTCCGACCCGCTGCATTCGCTCGACGCAACCGCCAAGGTCAAACTACTCGAGCGCATCGAACAGATGGCGCGCGGCCGCGATCCGCGCATCCAGCAGGTGATGGCAGGCCTCGCCGGCGAATACGACGTGGTGCTGGTGGCGCGCAGCGACGGTGGCTTCGCGGCCGATATCCGTCCGCTGGTGCGCGTGTCGGTCACGGTGATCGCCGAACAGAACGGCCGCCGCGAAATCGGCAGCGGCGGCGGCGGCGGCCGCTTCGACTACGGCTATTTCACCGATGAAGTATTGTCGCGCTACGTCGACGACGCGGTGCATGCGGCGCTGGTCAACCTCGACGCCCGGCCGGCGCCGGCCGGCGCCATGACCGTCGTGCTCGGACCCGGCTGGCCCGGCGTGTTGCTGCACGAAGCGATCGGCCATGGCCTCGAAGGCGACTTCAACCGCAAGGGTTCGTCGGCGTTCGCTGGCCGCATCGGCGAGCGGGTTGCCGCGAAGGGCGTGACCGTGGTCGACGACGGCACGCTGCCGAACCGCCGCGGCTCGCTCAATATCGACGACGAAGGCAATCCGACCCAGTGCACGACGCTGATCGAAGACGGCATCCTGAAGGGCTACATCCAGGACACGCTGAACGCGCGTCTGATGAAGATGCCGGTCACCGGCAATGCGCGCCGCGAATCGTACGCCGCGCTGCCGATGCCGCGCATGACCAACACGTACATGCTCAACGGCGATAAAGACCCGCAAGAAATCATCGCGTCCGTGAAGAACGGTTTGTACGCGGTGAACTTCGGCGGCGGCCAGGTCGATATCACGAACGGCAAGTTCGTGTTTTCGGCCTCCGAGGCGTACATGATCGAAAACGGCAAGGTCACCTACCCGGTCAAGGGCGCAACACTGATCGGCAGCGGCCCGGAATCGCTCAAGTACGTCAGCATGATCGGCAACGACATGAAGCTCGATTCGGGTGTGGGCGTGTGCGGCAAGGAAGGCCAGAGCGTGCCGGTGGGCGTTGGCCAGCCTACTCTGCGGATCGACCGCATGACGGTTGGCGGTACGGCCTGATTTTGATGCAGACGCATACTTCGAGCACGTTACGCGCGAGGTATGCGGATTTCCCGCATTTTTTCACCCTTCGGCTTGCCAGCCGAGCCTGCGCGGGTTATAAAGTCACTTACCCTTTTTGACCAACGACCTATTTCGCCATGTCCGCCAAGTTTTATTTTTACTTTTTTTGGCATCTCAGACCGCTGGCGGATCGAGAGGGGTGTTAGTGCACGCAAGACACCGAGAATTCCCGAAAAACCGCCAGCCAGCCTGGCGGTTTTTTTTCGCCTCACGTCTTTGAAACTTTTTTTTGATTGTCGTCCGCTCTGGCATCGCTGCCTCATCGCCGCCTTTCCTGCCTGCGCGAACACGCTACGAACCGATTCAGGAGAATAACCATGCCCCCGCACAACACCGACGATGTCCGCATCCGAGAATTGAAAGAACTCACGCCGCCCGCTCACCTGATCCGCGAATTCGCCTGCGACGAAACGGTATCCGAAGTGATCTACAACTCGCGCAACGCGATGCATCGCATCCTGCACGGCATGGAGGACCGGCTGATCGTCGTCATCGGACCGTGCTCGATTCATGACACGAAGGCGGCGATGGAATACGCCGGGCGTCTCGTCGAACAGCGCAAGCGGTTCGCCGGCGAACTGGAAGTCGTGATGCGCGTGTACTTCGAAAAACCGCGCACGACGGTGGGCTGGAAGGGTCTCATCAACGACCCGCATATGGACAATAGCTTCAAGATCAATGACGGCCTGCGCACTGCGCGCGAGCTGCTGCTGCGCATCAACGAACTCGGGCTGCCGGCCGGCACCGAATACCTCGACATGATCAGCCCGCAGTACATCGCCGATCTGATCTCGTGGGGCGCGATCGGTGCGCGCACCACCGAGTCGCAAGTGCATCGTGAACTGGCTTCGGGACTGTCGTGCCCGGTCGGCTTCAAGAACGGCACGGACGGCAACGTCAAGATCGCCGTCGACGCAATCAAGGCCGCATCACAACCGCACCATTTCCTGTCGGTCACCAAGGGCGGTCACTCGGCGATCGTTTCGACCGCAGGCAATGAGGACTGCCACATCATCCTGCGCGGCGGCAAGACGCCGAACTACGACGCGGACAGCGTCAATGCCGCGTGCGCCGACATCGGCAAGGCCGGTCTTGCTGCGCGTCTGATGATCGACGCGAGCCACGCGAACAGTTCGAAGAAGCACGAGAATCAGATTCCGGTGTGCGCGGATATCGGCCGTCAGATTGCTTCCGGCGACGAACGGATCGTCGGCGTAATGGTGGAGTCGCATCTGGTTGCGGGCCGCCAGGATCTGCAGGAAGGCTGCGCGCTGACGTACGGCCAGAGCATCACCGATGCCTGCATCGGCTGGGACGACAGCGTCGGTGTGCTGGAAGGACTCGCCGATGCGGTCAAGCAACGGCGTGTGGCACGCGGCAGCGGCAACTAAAGGCCTTGTGCAGCGGCTGTAGTAAGTTCATCGAAAAACCCGGCTCATCGAGCCGGGTTTTTTGTTAGCCAAACGGACTAATGGTGCTTCATGAGCCGCCTCTGTACCGTAACAACTCATCACCGGGTCGAATAGGACTTGACCGGGTTGGACGTTACGTATAAGATTTTGTACATGAAAGGCGGCTATGGAGCAGGAAAAAGAAATTCGCTGGATGGGCTCCAGCTATCGCGATTTACTGGCCTTTCCCGAAGAGCCGCGCCGTCAGGCCGGGTTCCAACTTGGCAAGATTCAGGCAGGTCTGGACCCCGACGACTGGAAACCGTTTGATGCGATCGGCGCCGGAACGCGCGAGATTCGCATCAGGGAAGCAGACGGTATTTATCGCGTGATGTACGTGACAAAGTTCGTGGAAGCGTTGTACGTGCTGCATTGCTTCCGGAAAAAGACGCAGAAGCTGGGACAGCACGATAGAAACATTGCAGAGACGCGGTATCGCGCCATAGTCAACGATAGGAAAACTTAGCAAATGACGATCGACACCAAAATCCGTCACGTGACAAAACCCGGTGCAAACCTGTTCCTCGAACTCGGCTTTTCCGCTGAAGAAGCCAAGCGCTTGCACGCCGCGTCACAAAAACAGATCAACGACACGCGCCGGCTCAAAGAGCAGTTGATGACCGAACTGTCTAGCTGGATCGAGCAGCATCACCTCAAGCAAGCGGAGGCTGCCGAGATTCTGATGGTGTCGCGGCCGCGCGTATCCGACGTGGTCAACAAAAAGACCACCAAGTTCACCATCGATACCCTGGTCGAAATGATGAGCCGGATCGGCAAGCCGGTTACGCTGGCGGTCGGTTGAGGCGCACGGCGCTTCATATGTGTTTTTGCACGCGTTTGCCGTGCGCCCTCGCTTTATTCCACTACGCCTGAACCGAACACTTCGGTGTGAATCCGCGCCGCGTCCACACCAAGCGCGGCCAACGCGTCGCACTGCGCACGCATGAACGGCACCGGCCCGCAGATGTAGTAATCCGCATCGGGCACGATCACCTTGTCAGCGATTTTCGCCACATCGAGGCGACCTTCGAAGTCGTAGTCGATGCCGGCACGGTCGGTCGCTTCAATGGCCTCGTAGAACACCACGCGCGTGACGTTAGGATGTGTTGCGACCTGGTCGTTCAACCACTGCCGGAACGCGTGCACGCGGCCGTTGCGGCACGCATGCCCAAAGGTCACGCTCCGTTCGCTCTGATCCGCGAGCAACGTGGCCAACATCGAGGTCATCGGCGTCACGCCCACGCCGCCGCTCATCAGCACCACCGGCGTAGTTTTCTTACGGTCGAGCGTGAAGTCGCCCATCGGTGCGCTGACATGCACCACCGCGCCCACTTCGACACCGTCGTGCAGCAGGTTGGACACGTAACCCGGCGCCGTGTCTTCGCGGCCTGCCTCACGCTTCACCGAGATACGCAGCCATTTGCCGTTCGGCGCATCCGACAAACTGTATTGCCGCGGCTGGTCGACGCCAAGTTCATCGACAAAGCGCTTCACGCTCAGATATTGACCGGGTTCGAAGCCGCAAGCCGGCGAACCGTCGGCGGGCGTCAGATAGAACGACGTGATTTCATCGCTCTCCACCTCCTTGCGCGCGACCTTGAACGGCCGGAAGCCGCTCCATGCGGCGCCTTGATAAAGCTTCGCCTCCGCGCCGACAAAAATGTCGGCGAGTTGCCCGTACGCGACTTCCCACGCGCCGAGCGTCTCCTGATCGACCGCATCGCCCAACACGTCGACAATCGCGCCCAGCAGGTGACGCCCCACGATCGGATATTGCTCCGGCCGGATATTCAGGCTGGCGTGCTTATGGGCGATGCGCGAGACAGCCGGGCCCAGTGCGCCGAGGTTGTCGATATTCGCCGCATACGCGTACACCGCCTTCGCCAGCGTTTCCGGTTGACTGCCGCTCTTCTGGTGGGTCTGGTTGAACACGTTCTTCAACTCGGGATGGTGCGCGAACATGCGCTTGTAGAAGTGCCTGGTGATGGTCGTGCCATGTTCGGCAAGAACGGGAACCGTGGCTTTGACGCGGGCAATCTGGTCGGCAGTGAGGGCGGTCATCGGTGCTTCTCCTTAAAGATGTATTTACAATACCTTTTTAAGAAGAAATTTTGACCCGGACAGATTGTCACAGGGCCAAAGCGGGATGAAGAGCGGTTCTAGCCGGCGCCGCGCTCGTGCTGCCACAGCACGTCGCTGCCGCCGTCCGCGCGATTGAGCACGCGCGCCAGCACGAACAGCAGGTCGGACAGCCGGTTCACATACTGGCGCGGCGCGGGATTGATCGTTTCCACCTCGCCGAGCGCGACGATCGCGCGCTCGGCGCGGCGGCACACGGTGCGGCATACGTGCGCGAGCGCGGCCGCGCGCGAGCCGCCCGGCAGGATGAACTCCTTCAATGGCGGCAAGGTCGTGTTGTAGTCGGTGAGCCAGTCGTCGAGTTGGCCGAGATGCTTGTCGGTAATCATCGTGTGGCCGGGAATGCAGAGTTCGCCGCCAAGGTCGAACAGGTCGTGCTGAATCGCGACCAGCGCCGCGCGCGCCTTGTCGGGCAGCGTTTCGCACAGCAACACGCCGAGATTCGAATTGAGTTCGTCGACATCGCCGATCGCGGCAATGCGCGCATCGTCTTTACGCACGCGGCGGCCGTCGCCGAGACCGGTGGTGCCGTCGTCGCCCGTCCGGGTGACGATCTTGCTCAAGCGGTTGCCCATGATGTCTCCCATCCCTTTCAGTGACGATGCATCCGCGCAGGCCAACCGCCCGGCCACCGCGTTAGCCACCGCGTTTATCCATATTGCGCGCATTGCGAAGTCGCCGCCATTATAGGACCGGCAGCCGGCCTCGACGCCGGCCCGTGGGCGATCGGCGTAAAATGGATCGCCAGTTGTGGAACGGCTCTGCCCCAATATCAGGAGACATGCGTGAACCATCCCGTGCCGCCGGCCCCACTGCGCCGGCCGTTTCCCGCCGAGTTGCTGAGCGCGCTCAAAGCCGTCTTTGCCGAACGTGTGTCGACTGCCGAAGCCGTGCGCGCCCATCATGGCCGCGATGAATCGCCGTTCGATCCGCAACTGCCCGACGCCGTCGTGTTCGCGCGCAATACCGAAGACGTCCAAACCATCGTCAAGCTGTGCGGCCAGTACAACGTGCCGGTCATCCCCTACGGCAACGGCTCGTCGCTCGAAGGGCATCTGCTGGCGGTGCAAGGCGGCGTGTCGATCGATCTGTCGGAAATGAACCGCGTGCTGTCGATCAATGCGGAAGACCTCACGGTCACCGTCGAGCCTGGCATCTCGCGCAAGCAACTGAACGAAGCGCTGCGCGACACCGGCCTGTTTTTCCCGATCGACCCGGGCGCGGACGCGAGCATCGGCGGCATG
Organism: Paraburkholderia sp. SIMBA_030; assembly: GCF_046535245.1. Taxonomy (NCBI): domain Bacteria; kingdom Pseudomonadati; phylum Pseudomonadota; class Betaproteobacteria; order Burkholderiales; family Burkholderiaceae; genus Paraburkholderia; species Paraburkholderia sp. SIMBA_030. The sequence goes on along the minus strand of NZ_JAWRXB010000007.1, from coordinate 89,418 downwards.
TCGGCCACGCGCGCGTCGGGCACCAACGCCGTGCGCTACGGCACGATGCGCGAGAACGTGCTCGGGCTGACGGTGGTTCTGGCCGACGGCCGCGTGATCAAAACCGGCACGCGGGCGCGCAAGTCGTCGGCGGGTTATGACCTCACGCGCCTGTTCGTCGGTTCGGAAGGCACGCTCGGCGTGATCACGGAAATCACCGTGCGCCTCTATCCGCAGCCGGAAGCGGTCTCGGCGGCGGTATGCGCGTTTCCGTCGATGGGCGATGCGGTGCGCGCGGTCATCGAAACGATTCAGATCGGCGTGCCGGTCGCGCGTGTCGAATTCGTCGACTCGCTCGCGATCCGCTCGATCAATAGTCATTCGAATCTGACGTTGCGCGAGGCGCCGACGCTCTTCTTCGAATTCCACGGCACCGAAGCCGGTGTAAAAGAACAGGCCGAACTGGTGCAGGAGATCGTCGCGCAGAATGCCGGCGAAGGCTTCGAATGGGCGACCCGGCCGGAAGACCGCAGCCGCCTGTGGAACGCGCGCCACAACGCCTATTTCGCGATGCTGCAACTGAAGCCCGGCTGCCGCGCGGTCACCACCGACGTCTGCGTGCCGATCTCGCGCCTCGCGCAATGCGTGGTGGAAACGGAACAGGATCTGAAGGTATCGCCGCTGCCCTGCCCGATCGTCGGCCATGTCGGCGACGGCAATTTCCACGTCGCGATCCTGATCGACCCGGACAAGCCCGAAGAACTCGCCGAAGCCGAGCGTCTGAACGAGCGCATCGTCCAGCGCGCGCTGCGCATGGACGGCACCTGCACCGGCGAGCACGGCGTCGGCTTGCACAAGATGAACTTCCTGCTCGAAGAACACGGTGAAGTCGCCGTCGATACGATGCGCTCGATCAAGCACGCGCTCGATCCGCGCAATCTGATGAACCCGGGCAAGATTTTTTCGTGGGCAGCTTGAGGCGCCGTTGACGCGCGGTTCAAGCGCCGCAGCCGCAGCCGCTGTTGAGCTCGAGCGGCACGAAGGGTGAAAAGTACGAGGAGACGAGTCACATGAACGCACCCGCCGAACTGACGGCCGAAGTGCTCGCCCAGCGCCAGCGCGAAGTCGTGCAGGCGCTGATGGCCGTGCTGCCGACCCATTGTCTGCTGTATCGCGAAGAAGACACCGTGGCCTACGATTGCGACGGCCTGGCCGCCTATCGGCGGCTGCCGCTCGCCGTCGCGCTGCCGGAGACGGAATCGCAAGTGCAGCGCATCGTGCAGATCTGCCACCGGCTCGACGTGCCGATCGTGCCACGCGGCGCGGGCACCGGCTTGTCGGGCGGCGCGATGCCGATTCGTCACGGCGTGGTGGTGTCGCTCGCGCGCTTCAGGAAGATCGTCGAAGTCGATTCGTACGCGCGTACCGCAACGGTGCAACCGGGCGTGCGCAATCTGTCGATTTCCGAGGCCGCCGCGCCGTACGGCTTGTACTACGCACCCGATCCGTCGTCGCAGATCGCCTGCACGATCGGCGGCAACGTGTCGGAGAATTCGGGTGGCGTGCACTGCCTCAAATACGGCCTCACCGTGCACAACGTGTTGCGCGTGCGCGCCGTGACGATGGAAGGCGACATCGTCGAATTCGGCTCGCTTGCGCCGGACGCGCCGGGGCTCGATCTGCTCGCGGTGTTGATCGGCAGCGAAGGGATGTTCGCGATCGTCACCGAGGTCACCGTCAAGCTGATTCCGAAGCCGCAAACCGCGCAGGTCATCATGGCCAGTTTCGACGACGTCGTTAAAGGCGGCGATGCGGTCGCCAGCATTATCGCGGCGGGCATCATTCCGGCCGGTCTGGAGATGATGGACAAACCGGCGACGCGCGCCGTCGAAGAATTCGTCAACGCGGGCTACGACCTCGACGCAGCAGCGATCCTGCTATGCGAATCGGACGGCACACCCGAAGAAGTCGCCGACGAAATCGTGCGTATGACCGCGGTGCTGCGCGAACACGGCGCAACCCGCATCCAGATTTCGCGCTCGGAAAACGAACGGCTGCGCTTCTGGTCGGGGCGCAAGAACGCCTTTCCGGCCGCCGGCCGCATTTCGCCCGACTACTACTGCATGGACGGCACGGTCCCGCGCCGCAGCATCGGTCCATTGCTCGCGCGCATCGAAGTCATGGAAAAGAAATACAGCCTGCGCTGCATCAATGTGTTCCATGCCGGCGACGGCAACATGCATCCGCTGATTCTGTTCAACGGCAACGACATGGACGAATGGCACCGGGCCGAAGCGTTCGGTGCCGACATTCTTGAGACGTGCGTCGAACTGGGCGGCACGGTGACGGGCGAGCACGGCGTCGGCATCGAGAAGATCAACTCGATGTGCGTACAGTTCTCGCCCGAAGAGCGCGACGCGTTTCACGCGGTCAAGCGCGCTTTCGATTCGCCCGGTCTGCTGAATCCGGACAAGGGCATCCCGACGCGCGCGCGTTGCGCCGAGTACGGCAAGATGCACGTACGCGGCGGCTTGCTGCCGCATCCGGAACTGCCGCGATTTTAAGCATTTTCGACCCGCCGACGCGCTGCGCATACCTTGCGCCGGCGGCTCATCCCTAGTCCCACCCTGATTACCCGATGCGGGTCCGCTCCGGGTTGCCAGCGAGCCCCCGCCCGGTACAATCAAGCGAAACACAACGAAGCGGGACACCATGGAAGAGGACGACATCGTCGCCGTTTGGTCCGACCGCGTGCGTTCGGCCAGTGCCGAAGGCCGCACGTTGCGCATCCGTGGCGGTGGCACCAAAGATTGGTACGGTCAGACGCTGGAAGGTGACATCCTCGACACGCGCGCTTATCGCGGCATCATCGCCTACGACCCGGCCGAGCTCGTCATTACCGCGCGCGCGGGCACGCCCCTGCTGGAGATCGAGGCCGCGCTCGCCGAACACCATCAGATGCTCGCCTTCGAGCCGCCGCACTTCGGCCCGCAGGCCACCTTCGGCGGCTGCATCGCGGCGGGCATCGCCGGTCCGCGCCGGCCGGCCGCAGGCGCCGCGCGCGACTTCGTGCTCGGCGCGGTGATCATGAACGGCCAAGGGGAGACACTGCATTTCGGCGGCCAGGTGGTGAAGAACGTCGCCGGTTATGACGTGTCCCGTTTGATGGCAGGCTCGCTCGGCACCTTGGGGTTGATCCTCGAACTGTCCATTAAAGTGCTGCCGCTGCCGCAGGCCGAAACCACCCTCAAATTCGACATGAACGGCACCGACGCGGTCCGCAAGCTCAACGAATGGGGCGGCCGGCCATTGCCGATCACGGCGAGCGCATGGCGTCACGGCACGCTAGTCGTGCGGCTGGCGGGCGCGGAAGCGGCGGTCAAGGCGGCCCGCTCGGCGCTCGGCGGAGAGGTGGTCGATGCGGTCGAAGCGGAGCGCTTCTGGGCCGGCTTGCGCGAACAGACCGACCCGTTCTTTTCGGCGATCGCGCCGAAGGCCGCGCTGTGGCGCCTCGCACTGCCGTCGATCACCGAACCGCTGCAACTGCCCGGCGCGCAACTGATGGAATGGGGCGGCGGCCAACGCTGGTGGATCACCGACGCCGACGCGCAAACCGTGCGCATCAGCGCGAAACAGGCCGGCGGCCACGCCACGATCTTCCGCACCGGTCACGGCTACGACCGCAGCGCCGGGGTATTCACGCCGCTGCCCGCGCCTTTGATGAAGATCCATCGCGGCCTGAAAGCCGCCTTCGACCCCGCCCGCATCTTCAATCGCGGCCGGCTCTATCCCGACTTCTGAGCGACGCGATGCAAACCAACCTCGCGGACTTCATTCGCAACACGCCCGACGGCGACGAAGCTGACGCCATCCTGCGCAAGTGCGTGCACTGCGGTTTCTGCACGGCCACTTGCCCGACCTATCAACTGCTCGGCGACGAACTCGATGGCCCACGCGGGCGCATCTATCTGATCAAGCAGATGGTCGAAGGCGCGGAGGCCACACGCAGCACCCAGCTCCACCTCGACCGCTGCCTGACCTGCCGCAGTTGCGAGACCACCTGCCCATCCGGCGTGCAATATGGCCGGCTGGTCGAGATCGGCCGCAAGATCACCGAAGAGAAAATCACGCGCCCGCTCGGTCAGCGGCTGGTGCGCCGGCTGCTCGCGAGCTTCGTGCCCAACAGCGCGCTGTTCACGCCGACCATGCGCCTCGGCCAGCACGTGCGCCCGCTGCTGCCGAAGAAGCTGCGCGACAAGGTGCCCGCGCGGCAGCGTGCGCTCGAATGGCCGAGCGCGAAACATTCCCGCAAGATGCTGATGCTGGCCGGCTGCGTGCAACCGTCGATGATGCCGAACATCAACATTGCGACCGCGCGGGTGCTCGACGCACTCGGCGTCGAAACGCTGGTGGCACCCGAAGCCGGCTGCTGCGGCGCGATCCGTCTGCATCTGGGCTACAACGACGAAGCGCTCGACGACCTGCGCGCCAACATCGATGCATGGTGGCCGTACATCGAAGAGGGCGTGGAAGCGATCGTGATGAACGCGTCCGGGTGTGGCGCGACGGTCAAGGAATACGCGCACCTGCTGCGCAACGATCCGGCGTATGCGCAGAAGGCGCGCCGCGTCGTCGAATTGACGCGCGACATCTCGGAGATCCTGCCGGAATTCGAAGCAGCGCTGGTCGCCGTTACGCGCCGCCGCGCGATTCATACGGTCGCGTTCCATCCGCCGTGCACGCTGCAGCATGGTCAGCAGTTGCGCGGCAACGTCGAACACCTGCTGACGGCGCTCGGCATCGAAGTGCGGCTGCCTGCCGACAGTCATCTGTGCTGCGGCTCGGCAGGCACCTATTCATTGACGCAGCCGAAGCTCTCGTACGCGCTGCGTGACCAGAAGCTCGAACGGCTGCACGCGCAGGAGCCACAAGTGATCGTGTCGGCGAACGTCGGCTGCATCGCGCATCTGCAAAGCGGCACGTCCACGCCGGTCGCGCATTGGATCGAACTGGTGGAGCATATTCTGTCCGCTTGAGACGAGTGGGGGCAGCGGCATGTCACATGCCGCTGCCTTCGCTCTCGTGAGACGCTCCCGGCAACGGCGCGATGCGACGACGTCCGTATAATCCGTTACATCGTCTTTCGCTGGACTTCCGGTTCCGTTCCATGCCCGATCTGATTCACAACCTCGAAGCGGTGCAGCAGCGCATCGCCCTCGCCGCGCATGCCGCCGGACGCGACGCGCGTTCGATTGCCCTGCTTGCGGTCTCGAAGACATTTCCCGCCGAAGACGTGCGCGCCGCCTACGCGGCCGGCCAACGCGCGTTCGGCGAGAACTACGTGCAGGAAGCCATCACCAAGATCGAGGCGCTGGCCGATCTGCGGGCGTCGATCGAATGGCATTTCATCGGACCATTGCAATCGAACAAGACGCGGCCGGTCGCCGAGCATTTCGACTGGGTGCATTCGGTCGATCGGCTGAAGATCGCGCAGCGTCTGGCCGAGCAGCGCCCGGATAGCCTGCCGCCGCTGAACGTGTGCCTGCAGGTGAATATCAGCGGCGAGGCGTCGAAGAGCGGCGTCAGCATCTCAGAGGCCGCGGAAGTCGCGCGGGAAATCGCCGCGCTGCCGAAGTTGCGTTTGCGCGGCCTGATGGCAATTCCGGAACCGGCCGGCAATATCGACGAGCAACGCGCACCGCACCGGCAATTGCGCGAACTGTTCGAGCGTCTGCGCGACGACGGGCTCGAACTCGATACGCTCTCGATGGGCATGTCGGGCGACCTCGAAGCCGCAGTGCTGGAAGGCGCGACCATCGTACGCGTCGGCACTGCGATCTTCGGCGCGCGAGATTACGCTAACTGACCTTTGCGGGACGCTTTGGTCTCCCTGACGGGACACCTCACGAGCCATCTTTCTGGACATCTTTCGGAACATCATGAAAATTGCTTTTATCGGCGGCGGCAACATGGCTGCCGCGTTGATCGGCGGCCTCATCAAGCGCGGTGTCGCGCCCGCCGACCTCTACGCGATCGACCCCAACGAAGACGCGCGCAAGCGCAATGAAGCGCAATTCGGCATCCGTACGGCTGCCGCGGCGGACGCCGCGCTCGCGTCGTACGACGCCGTCGTGCTGGCGGTGAAGCCGCAGATTCTGAAGAGCGTCGCGCAAGGCCTCGCACCGCATCTGAACGCCGCGCAACTGGCGATCAGCATCGTCGCGGGCATTCGCATGGATGACATGTCGCGCTGGCTGAACGGCCACACCCGCATCGTGCGTGTGATGCCGAATACGCCGGCGCTGATCGGCATGGGTGTCGCGGGCCTCGCGGCTACCGCCGGCGTCGATGAAGCGGGCCGCGCGCTCGCCTCGCAGGTGCTCGGCGCGGTCGGCGAAACGGTCTGGTTCGACGACGAAGCGAAAATCGACGCCGTCACCGCGATCTCGGGCAGCGGCCCCGCCTACGTGTTCTATTTCATCGAAGCGTTGCAGGAAGCCGCGCGCCAACTCGGCATGGACGAAGCGCAAGGCCGCGCGCTGGCGGTCGCGACCTTCACCGGCGCGGCTCAACTGGCGGCGAACTCCGACGAGCCGCCCAGCCTGTTGCGCGAGCGTGTGACGTCTAAGGGCGGCACCACCGCCGCCGCGCTGACGTCGTTCGACGCCAGCGGAATCAAGGATGCGATCGTGCGCGGCGTGCTCGCCGCCGACGCGCGCGCCAGGGAAATGGGCGACGAGTTCGGCAAGCAATAAGCAATCGGGAAGTGGCCCGGACCAGAACGCCGCGCGGTGGATCAATCCGTAGCGGCGTCGGCAGCCCGAATGAAGAAGAAGCGCGGGAAAATCAGAACGAAGCCGCCGCGTAATGCGCGGCAATGCCGGCAAACAACGCGCCGCCGAGCCAATTGTTATGACGGAACGCCGCGAAGCACGGCATCCGTTCGCGGTTGCGGATCAGCGTGTAGTGATAGATCGCGCAGCCCACCGCAGCCGCCCATCCCAGCCAGTACAGCACGCCAAAACCCAGCATCACGCCGATGCCGACGTAAATCCCCAACGTCACGGCATAACAGAGCATGATCGCGGCCACGTCGAAGCGGCCGAAGGTCAGCGCCGAGGTGCGGATGCCGATCTTGATGTCGTCGTCGCGATCGACCATGGCGTATTCGGTGTCGTACGCAACCGACCAGAACACGTTGGCCAGCAGCATCACCCACGCGAGCATCGGCACATGATCCTGAATCGCGGCAAACGCCATCGGGATGCCGAAGCCGAACGCGATGCCGAGATAAGCCTGCGGAATCGCGAAGAAGCGCTTGGTGAACGGATACGAGCCGGCGACGAACAGCGCCGCCACTGACAACTCTTTTGTCAGCGTGTTGAGCGGCAGAATCAGCAGAAACGCCAGCAGCGACAAACCGGCCGCCAGCGCCACCGCTTCCCACGCCTTGATCTTGCCCGACGTGATCGGACGGTTTTCAGTGCGCTTCACATAGCGATCGAAATCGCGATCCGCGTAATCGTTGATCGCGCAGCCCGCCGAGCGCATCAGCACGGTGCCCACCGTGAAGATCACCAGCAGCGGCCACGAAGGATGGCCGTCGGATGCGATCCACAGCGCGTTGAGCGTGGGCCACAGCAGCAGCAGGCTGCCGATCGGCTTGTCCATGCGCACGAGGCGCAGATACAGAGGAAGTCTGGCGAACATGGCGGATTCGGGGAAGTGCAGGCGGTGCCGCTATTTTACGGGATGCGGGCGACGGGCAGCGTCCGGGCGAGCAGGGCCTGGCTCATCGCCCGATCCGGCGCTGCAAAAAACAAAAGCCTCCCGCGAAGAGAGGCTTTTGTTTTGGTTCAACGCGAACGGCCAATGCGCCGCGCTGAACCCGGGCGAAACGCCGAGGGCGCTTAAGCCAGCATCGAGCGCAGCATCCACGCGGTCTTTTCATGCGTTTGCATGCGCTGCGTGAGCAGGTCGGCCGTCGGCTCGTCGTTAGCGGCTTCCGTCGACGGGAAAATTGCGCGGGCGGTACGCACCACGGCTTCCTGACCTTCCACCAGTTGGCGGATCATGTCTTCCGCGGCCGGCACGCCGTCCGCTTCCGGAATCGACGACAGCTTGGCGAATTCCTTGTAGCTGCCCGGCGCATGCACGCCCAGCGCGCGGATACGTTCAGCGATCGAATCGACTGCCAGCGCGAGCTCGTTGTACTGCGTTTCGAACATCAGGTGCAGCGTGTTGAACATCGGGCCCGTCACGTTCCAGTGAAAGTTATGGGTCTTCAGGTACAGCGTGTAGGTGTCGGCGAGCAGGCGCGACAGACCTTCTGCGATCTTCTTGCGATCCTTGTCGCTGATCCCGATGTTGACGTGCTGGACGGCTTCTTTCTTGGCCATGACGACTCCTTTGAAGAGTGATACGAACCGGTCGGCTGATTTCGGCTAATTGACGATTTGCAGATTGGCAAGCCGGAAACATTGGACCGCTCGCCAGTTTATCTTAGAAACTGACGCCACTTATGTGACGCACCGTCACTCGCGAAGCGTGAACGCTGCATGTCAATCAGCTGCCGAGCGCGTGTTGCAGCGCTTGCGCAACGATCACCGCCAGTCCGCTCGTGACGATCGCGAAACCCACTGCGCGGCGCAGCATCCATGCTTGCTGCTGTTGCCGCACGCGGCGTGCGGCAACAGAGCCGCCAATGGTGGACATCATCATCTGGATCATGATCGTGCTCCGTCGATTCGTATCAAAACCGGCAGGGCGCCGATGCGCCCTGCCTTGCTGCATCACTTCAACTGCTTACTTCTTGTTGCCTTCAGCGAGCTCGGCGATCGCCGCGATCACGCCTTGCGCATACGCCGGATCGGCGCGGCGGAAATGCTCGATCTGACGCGCGACGATGTCCTCCGGCACGCCATTGATATGCCGTGCGATGTTGCCGAACAGCCGCTTGCGTTGCGCCGTATCGAACAACTGGAACAGCAAGCCCGGCTGGCTGTAGTAATCCTCATCCGCGCGATGGTCGTAACGGTCGACTGCACCCGCTGCGAGCGGCGGTTCCGACGCATTGCGGTCCTGCGCGAAGTCGCCGAAACGATTCGGCTCGTAATTCACGTTGCCGCCGAGGTTGCCGTCCGTGCGCATCGCACCGTCGCGATGGAATGAATGCGGATTCGGCACGCGCGACGTGTTCACCGGAATCTGATGGTGATTGATGCCGAGACGATAGCGCTGCGTGTCGCCGTACGAGAACAAACGCCCCTGCAAAAGGCGGTCCGGCGAGAAGCCGATACCAGGAACCACGTTCGCCGGCGTGAACGCCGCTTGTTCGACGTCCGCGAAATAGTTCGCCGCGTTGCGATTCAACTCGATGGTGCCGACATCGATCAACGGAAAGTCCTTCTGCGACCACACTTTCGTGATGTCGAACGGGTTGTAGCGATAGCTCGCCGCGTGCGCTTCGGGCATCACCTGAATGGCGAAACGCCATTTCGGGAAGTTGCCATCATCGATGTTCGAGACCAGATCGCGCTGCGCGCTTTCGCGATCCTGCGCGACGACCTGCGCCGCTTCCGCGTCGGTGTAGTTCTCGATGCCCTGCATCGACTTGAAATGGAACTTCACCCAGAAACGCTCGTTGTTCGCGTTGATGAACGAGTACGTGTGCGAACCGAAGCCGTGCATCCGCCGGTAGTTCTTCGGAATGCCGCGATCGCTCATCAGAATCGTCACCTGATGCAGCGACTCCGGATGACGCGACCAGAAATCCCACGCCGCGACATTGCTGCGCATGTTGGTATAAGGATCACGCTTTTGCGTGTGAATGAAGTCCGGAAACTTGAGCGGATCGCGGATGAAGAACACCGGCGTGTTGTTGCCGACCACGTCCCAGTTGCCTTCTTCCGTGTAGAACTTGATCGAGAAACCGCGCACGTCGCGCTCCGCATCGGCGGCGCCGCGTTCGCCCGCCACCGTCGAGAAGCGCATGAAGAGCGGCGTTTCCTTGCCGACTTCGGCGAACACTTTGGCCTTCGTGTAGCGCGAAATGTCGTGCGTGACTTTCAGCGTGCCGAATGCGCCCGAGCCTTTCGCGTGAACACGGCGTTCGGGAATCACTTCGCGGTCGAAATGGGCGAGCTTTTCGAGCAGCCAGACGTCTTGCAGGACGACCGGACCGCGCACGCCGGCGGTCATCGAGTTCTGGTTGTCAGCGACGGGTGCGCCGGCTGCATTGGTGAGCTTACGTTCGGACATGCGGAACTCCTGGGTTGCTTTGATCGGAAAGAAAAATACGGGGGCGCGGCGCGCCAGGGCTGATGATTTAAGCGGACAAAACCCGATCGACCAGCAAGGACATGGCGACCGTGCGCATGCCGAGCATCGACGCGGCGAACGAGCCGGTGACGGGACGAGAAGATTGAGCGGCGACGGCCTGGACTTGCTGCGGGTTCGATTGCGTCATGATTTCCTCCGGGTCTTGTGCGGATCGGGCGATCCATGGAGGGAACTATATCAATGCTATCAAATTATAGTATTTGATTAATTTTATCTATTCGATAGGCATAACCACTTGTCGCCGCTTGCCCGCTGCGGAGGGCGGCGAGCCGGCATGGGCGCCAATTAGTTGACGGCGACGGGCAGATCGAGTTTTCTCACGCCAGGCAGATCGCAGGCGTTGACGGCGTCGCAGATCGCCTCGATGGCGGGCATGCGCGTAAAGCTTTTGCGCCAGGCGAGCACGACACGGCGATCCGGTACGGGTTCGTCGAAGGCGACGTAGCTGAGCAGGCCCGAATCGATGCCGCCAGCGTGCGGCTTGACTTCATTTACCGACATGCGCGGCAGCACGGTAATACCGACGCCGCTCGCGACCATATGACGGATCGTTTCCAGCGACGAACCTTCGAAGGTTTTCTGGATGCCGTCCGCATTCTGCGAGAAGCGCATCAGTTCGGGGCAGACGCCCAGCACATGATCGCGGAAGCAGTGGCCGCTGCCGAGCAGAAGCATGGTTTCCTGCTTCAGGTCGTCCGCGTCGATTTTCAGACGGTTCTCCCACGCGTGGCCGGACGGCAGCGCGACGACGAACGGCTCGTCGTAGAGCGGGCGCAGCATCAGGCCCGTTTCCGGGAACGGCAACGCCATGATGGCGACGTCGATTTCGCCTTGTTTGAGCAGTTCGATCAGCTTGAGCGTGTAGTTTTCCTGCAGCATCAGCGGCATTTGCGGGACACGCCTGATCATCTGTTTGACGAGCGTGGGCAGCAGGTACGGCCCGATCGTATAGATGATACCGAGGCGCAGCGGCCCGACTAGCGGGTCTTTGCCTTGTTTGGCGATCTCTTTGATGGCGAGCGTTTGTTCTAGAACGCGTTGTGCTTGCGTGACGATTTGCTCGCCGATCGGCGTGACGCTGACTTCGCTGGTGCCGCGCTCGAAGATTTGCACGTTGAGTTCATCTTCGAGCTTTTTGATTGCTACCGACAGCGTCGGCTGGCTGACGAAACACGCCTCGGCGGCCCGGCCGAAGTGCCGTTCGCGCGCTACCGCGACGATGTATTTCAATTCAGTGAGCGTCATTGGGGACCAATCAAGGCGATATTTCGATAGGTTCTAGTTATACACCCATAGGGTCGGTTCGCCAACTTTTTGGTTTTTTTGTCTGCGCGGCGCAGCGACGGTGTGCAGGTGAAAAAATCAGGCTTTCAAATATTGCTCCCGAGCCCCAAGCCACCGGGCCAGGTGCTGCACCACCACCTCGGGGTACTTCTCCAGCAAGGCCGCGGCAGCCCCTCTAGCGGGCTCGATAAGCCATTGATCATTCTGAAGATCAGCAAATCTCAGCATCGCCGCGCCCGACTGCCGGGCGCCCAGAAACTCCCCGGGGCCCCGAATCTCCAGATCGCGCCTGGCGATCTCGAAGCCATCAGTCGTCTCCCGCATCGTCTGCAACCGCGCCCGCGCGGTCATCGACAGCGGTCCCGTATAAAGCAGAACACAAATCGAAGCTGCGCTGCCGCGCCCAACCCGTCCCCGCAACTGATGCAATTGCGCCAACCCGAACCGCTCGGCGTGCTCGATCACCATCAACGATGCATTCGGCACATCGACACCCACTTCGATCACCGTCGTCGCCACCAGCAATTGCACCTCGTTGCGCGTGAACGCATCCATCACCGCACCCTTCTCCGCCGGCGCGAGCCGGCCATGCACAAGCCCGACATTCAACTCGGGCAACGCAGCCACGAGCGTCTCGTACGTCTCCACCGCGGTCTGCAACTGCAAGGTCTCGCTTTCCTCGATCAACGGACACACCCAGTACACCTGCCGTCCCGTCAACGCCGCCTCGCGCACGCGCCCGATCACCTCTTCGCGCCGCGCGTCGGACACCAGCCTGGTCAGAATCGGCGTGCGACCGGGCGGCAATTCGTCGATGGTCGACACGTCGAGGTCGGCGTAATAGGTCATTGCCAGCGTGCGAGGAATCGGCGTCGCGGACATCATCAGCTGATGCGGCTGGAAATCCTGCGCACCGTCGGCGGCGTTCAGCGCCTTCGCGCGCAAGGCGAGCCGCTGCGCCACGCCAAAGCGATGCTGTTCGTCGACGATCACGAGCCCCAGCCGTGCAAACTCGACCGCGTCCTGAATGATCGCGTGCGTGCCGATCACGAGCTGAGCCGTGCCGAGCGCCGCGGCTTCGATCGCGGCGCGCTTTTCTTTGGTCTTCAAACTGCCGGCCAGCCACGCGACGCTCACGCCCAGCGGCTCCAGCCACCCGCGCAGCTTGCGCGCGTGCTGTTCAGCCAGGATTTCGGTCGGCGCCATCAGCGCGGCCTGGTAGCCGGCGTCGATCGCCTGCGCAGCGGCCAGCGCGGCAACGATCGTCTTGCCGCTGCCGACGTCCCCCTGCAACAGCCGCTGCATCGGATGAGGCTGCGTCAGATCGAGCGCGATCTCGCCGCCGACGCGCTCCTGCGCCGCCGTCAGCGAAAACGGCAACGCCTTCAGCAGGCGCGCGACCAGCGCCGACGCATCGCCTTCCTTGCGGCGCGGCATGGCCGGCGCCGCGCGCGTGCGGCGCTCCTCATGCGCGCGCTTCAACGACATCTGCTGCGCCAGCAATTCCTCGAACTTGATACGCACCCAGGCGGGATGCGTGCCGTCGATCAACGCGGTTTCGTCGGACTGCACGCCCGGATGATGCAGCGTGCGCACCGCGTCCATCAGTGCCGGCACGCCGAGCGGCTGCAAATACTCGCGGGCGATCGGCTCAGGCAGCAGTTCCGGCAACGACGCGCGCGACAAAGCGTTATCGATCGATTTGCGCAGATACGCTTGCGTCACGCCCGCGGTGCTCGGGTACACCGGCGTCAGCGCCTGCGGCAGCGGCGTGTCTTCGTCGACGACGCGCACCGCCGGATGCACCATCTCCATGCCGAAGAAGCCGCCGCGCACGTCGCCGCGCACACGCAGCCGAGCGCCGATCGCCATCTGCTTGACCTGCGAGCCGTAGAAATTCAGAAAGCGCAGCACGAGTTCGTCGCCGGCGTCATCGCGCAGTTTCACCAGCAACTGGCGGCGCGGACGATAGGCAATCTCGTTGTCGAACACCACGCCTTCCGTTTGCGCGATGCCGCCCGGCAGCAGGTGGCCGATCGGCGTCAGCGTGGTCTCGTCTTCGTAGCGCATCGGCAGATGCAGGACCAGATCGATGTCGCGCGTGAGGCCGAGTTTGGCGAGCTTGTCGACGGTTTTGGCCGCCGGTTTGGCACCGGGTTTGGCCACTGCGGGCGCAGTTTTCTTCTTGTCCGGCGCGACAGTCGCGCTAACGCCGGACCCGTTCGCCGCCGTTGCCTCGCCCCGCGCGACGCGGCGCTTCGGCTCGGCGCTCACTTCATCGGCGGCAGGAGGCAAACGGCGATCGGACAAAGGCATGAGTTGCTTCGCAAGTACAATATCGGCTGTCAAAGGTGTCGCCGCCATACAGCGCGCGGACTCGCGGGCCGCTGCGGCGTCCCGCAATCATAGCCGCTCGCCGCCCGGCTTCGGCTCAATTCCGTCTCAATTCGCTTCCAGTCGTCCGCATGTTTACGCTTTCCGATTTCGATTTCGATCTGCCACCCGAGTTGATCGCGCAAGTTGCGCTGCCCGAGCGCAGCGCCAGCCGTCTGCTCGAAGTGGACCCTACGGTGAGCCCGGCCCGCCTGATCGACCGCCGCTTCGCCGAACTGCCCGAACGCATCGCGCCCGGCGACCTGCTGGTCTTTAACGATACCAAAGTCCTGAAGGCGCGCTTCCTCGGCCAGAAGGCCAGCGGCGGCAAGATCGAAGTGCTGGTAGAGCGTCTCACCGGCGAGCGCACCGTGCTCGCGCAGATCCGCGCGAGCAAAAGCCCGCAGCCGGGCACCACGATCCGTCTCGCCGATGCGTTCGACGTGACGGTCGGCGAGCGCGTCGAGCCGTTCTACACGCTGCATTTCCCGGACGACTGTCTGACGCTGATCGAGCAATACGGCCGCTTGCCGCTGCCGCCGTATATCGAGCACGATCCCGACGCGACCGACGAAACCCGCTATCAGACCGTGTTCGCGCAGAATCCCGGCGCGGTCGCCGCCCCTACCGCCGGCCTGCACTTCGACGACGCGCTGCTCGCCCGGTTAGACGCGCGAGGCATCGAACGCGCGACGCTGACGCTGCACGTCGGCGCGGGCACCTTCCAGCCGGTGCGGGTTGAGAACCTCGCCGAGCACAAGATGCATAGCGAGTGGTATCACCTGCCGCAAAGCCTCGCCGACAAAATCGCGACGACCCGCGCGCGCGGCAACCGCGTGATCGCGGTCGGCACGACGTCGATGCGTGCGCTCGAAGCCGCCGCGCGCGACGCCGCAGCCGCCGGCCGGCCGCTCGGCGCGGCCAGCACCGAAACCGACATCTTCATTACGCCGGGCTATAAATTCCGCGTGGTGGACCGGCTGGTGACCAATTTCCATTTGCCGAAGTCGACGCTGCTGATGCTGGTGTCGGCATTTGCGGGCGTAGAGACCATTCGTGAAGCGTATCGCCACGCGATCGAGCAGCGTTACCGCTTCTTCAGCTATGGCGACGCGATGCTGCTGACGCGCCGCGACGTCTGACGCGTCGTTTGGAAGTTTTTGCAGTTCCCACTCGGTAGTCCTCTTTGTAGTCCTCTTAGCCGCCGCGAACCTTCCGGCGGCGTTCACGATTTGCGCCGGACTGTTTTCCGGTAGCACAGGAGTTATTCATGACCGATGGTCATCATTCGCAACAAGCGACCACCGAGCGCCCTGAAAACGGCCTCCAATTCGAGCTGCTCGGCACCGACGGCCAGGCGCGGCGCGGCCGCGTCACGCTGAATCACGGCGTGGTCGAAACGCCGATCTTCATGCCGGTCGGCACGTACGGCACGGTGAAGGCGGTCCAGCCGCGCGAGCTCG
This sequence comes from Paraburkholderia sp. SIMBA_030, assembly GCF_046535245.1. NCBI lineage: Bacteria > Pseudomonadati > Pseudomonadota > Betaproteobacteria > Burkholderiales > Burkholderiaceae > Paraburkholderia > Paraburkholderia sp. SIMBA_030. The sequence continues at coordinate 73,978 of NZ_JAWRXB010000007.1, read as the reverse complement.
AGGAAATGCACGCGCAGATCATCCTCGGCAACACCTTCCACCTGTGGCTGCGCCCGGGGCTGGAGACGATCGAGGCGCATGGCGGCCTGCACGGCTTCATGGGCTGGAACAAGCCGATCCTGACGGACTCGGGCGGTTTTCAGGTGTTTTCGCTCGGCGATCTGCGCAAAATCACCGAAGATGGCGTCACGTTCGCGTCGCCGATCAATGGCGACAAGCTCTTCCTGTCGCCCGAAGTGTCGATGCAGATCCAGAAGGTGCTGAATTCGGACATCGTCATGCAGTTCGACGAATGCACGCCCTACGCAACCAATAACGTGCCGACTTCGCGCGAGGAAGCCGCCGATTCGATGCGCATGTCGATGCGCTGGGCCAGGCGCTCCATCGACGAATTCAATCGCCTCGGCAATCCGAACGCGCTGTTCGGCATCGTCCAGGGCGGCATGTTCGAAGACCTGCGCGACGAATCGCTCGCGGGGCTTGCTGAGATGGACTTCCACGGCCTCGCGATCGGCGGGCTGTCGGTCGGCGAGCCGAAAGAAGACATGATGCGCGTGCTGAACCATCTCGGCCCGAAGCTGCCGGCCGACAAACCGCACTACCTGATGGGCGTCGGCACGCCGGAAGACCTGGTGGCGGGCGTGGCCGCAGGCGTCGACATGTTCGACTGCGTGATGCCGACCCGCAATGCGCGCAACGGCTGGCTGTTCACGCGTTTTGGCGACATCAAGATCCGCAACGCCACGCACAGGAATTCGCTGCGCCCGCTCGACGAGCAATGCGGCTGCTACACCTGCCGGAATTTCACCCGCGGCTATCTGCACCATCTGCATCGTGTAGGCGAAATTCTCGGCGCGCAGTTGAATACGATCCACAACCTGCACTACTACCTCGAACTGATGCAGGAAATGCGCGACGCGATCGACGCGAAGCTGTTCGAGCCCTTCCGCAAGCGCTTTCACGAGAACCGCGCGCGCGGCGTCGACTAGGCGCCATGCCGGCGGCCAGCGGCGGATTCACCGGAAGAATCCGTCGGCATCATACGGAAACATTACAATAAGCTTTCGCGCGCGGCAAAAGAAGGCTTTAACAGCTTGATCGGAAAGCCGATTCGCCGCGCCGGGCCCTGGTTAGCCGGTGGTAGAATAACCGGCTGATTTTTTTGATCGTTTTGATTTATAACGGAGAGACCAACGTGTCGTTCATTTCCAATGCCTTCGCCCAAGGCACAGCAACTGGTGGCATTGAATCGAACCTGATGAGCTTCCTGCCGCTGATCCTGATGTTCGGCGTGCTGTACTTCATCATGATTCGCCCGCAAATGAAGCGCCAGAAGGAACATCGCAATATGCTCGCCGCGATGGCCAAGGGCGACGAAGTGGTGACGAACGGCGGTATCGTCGGTAAGGTGACCAAGGTGGGCGAAGCTTACGTCGGCATCGAAATCTCGGAAGGCACGGAAATCACCGTGCAAAAAGCGTCGGTGACGACGATTCTCCCGAAGGGCACGATCAAGTCGCTGTAAGGCCTGCTCTCTCGCGTCCGGCGCGGCCTCGCCGGCGGCTTACGCAGCACACCGCGCACCGCCCGCGCTCATCGCCGGACGCATCGCTTCCAAGCCAACCTTCCCGTTGGACCACTCATGAATCGTTACCCCCTCTGGAAATACGCCGTGATGCTGGTGGCTCTGGTCATCGGCCTCGTGTACACGCTGCCCAACCTGTTCGGCGAAGCGCCGGCGGTGCAGGTGTCGAGCGGCAAGGCAACGGTCAAGCTCGACTCGACCACGCTGTCGCAAGTCGAAGCGGCGCTCGCTGCCAGTCAGATCAAGCCTGAAGACGTCACGTTCGACAACGCGTCGGCCAACGCGAACATTCGCGTGCGTCTGCTGGACACCGACACGCAGTTGCGCGTGAAGGACCTGTTGCAGAAGTCGCTGAACAGCGATCCGACCGATCCGCAGTTCATCGTCGCGCTGAACCTGCAAAGCGCGTCGCCGCACTGGCTGAGCGCCCTGCACGCGCTGCCGATGTACCTCGGTCTCGATTTGCGCGGCGGCGTGCACTTCCTGTTGCAGGTCGACATGGCCGGCGCGCTGAACAAGAAGCTCGACTCCGACGCCTCGGACGCGCGTACGCTCCTGCGCGACAACAACATCCGCGACGGCGGCGTGAACCGCGTCAACCAGACGGTGGTGATCAACTTCGCCGATCAGGCCACGGCGGACGCCGCGCTCAAACAATTGAGCCGCAGCATCGGCGAACTCCAGTGGGCGTCGCAAACGGGGACGGACGGCGGTGTGCAACTCGTCGGCACGTTCACGCCGGCGGTGCAGAAAACCGTGCAGGACGCCGCGCTCAAGCAGAACATCACCACGCTGCATAACCGCGTGAACGAACTCGGCGTGGCCGAGCCGGTGATCCAGCAGCAAGGCTCCGACCGCATCGTCGTCGAACTGCCGGGCGTGCAGGACACGGCGAAGGCGAAGGACATCATCGGCCGCACGGCAACGCTCGAAGCGCGTCTCGCCGACCCGGTCAACACGCATCCGAACCCGTCCGATCCGGTGCCGCCGGGCGACGAATTGTTCACGCAAGGCAACCAGACGCCGGTGCTGCTGCGCAAGCAGATCATCTTCACGGGCGACCGGATTATCGACGCGTCGGCGGGCTTCGACGAGCATCAGCGTCCGTCGGTCAACATCCGTCTGGACTCGGCCGGCGGCCGCGCGGTGCGCAGCGTGTCGCGCGACAACATCGGCAAGCCGATGGCGATGGTGCTGTTCGAAAAGGGCAAGGGCGAAGTGCTGACGGTGGCGACCATCCAGTCTGAACTGGGCGATCGCTTCCAGATCACCGGCCAGGCCACCCCGCAAGGCGCCGCCGACCTCGCGTTGCTGCTGCGCGCCGGTTCGCTCGCGGCGCCGATGGAGATCATCGAAGAACGCACGATCGGCCCGAGCCTCGGCGCGGACAACATCAACAAGGGCTTCCACTCGGTGGTGTGGGGCTTTGCCGCGATCGCCGTGTTCATGATCGCGTACTACATGCTGTTCGGCGTGATCTCGATGATCGGCCTTTCGGTGAACCTGCTGCTGCTGATCGCCGTGCTGTCGATGCTGCAAGCCACGCTGACCTTGCCGGGTATCGCCGCTATCGCGCTCGCGCTCGGTATGGCGATCGACGCGAACGTGCTGATCAACGAACGTGTACGTGAAGAACTGCGCCACGGCGCGCCGCCGCAACTCGCGATCCAGAACGGCTACGCACACGCATGGGCGACGATTCTCGACTCGAACGTCACCACGCTGATCGCCGGCCTCGCGCTGCTCACGTTCGGCTCCGGCCCGGTGCGCGGCTTCGCGATAGTCCACTGCATCGGCATTCTGACGTCGATGTTCTCCGCCGTGTTCTTCTCGCGCGGCGTGGTCAACTTCTGGTACGGCGGCAAGAAGAAGCTCAAGTCGCTGGCCATCGGTCAGGTGTGGAGGCCGCAAGGCGTCGATGGCGCGGCGGCCTATCTCGGCAACGACGACGCGGCCACCGATACCGCGCAAGCCATCGCCGCGGCCACCGCCAAGCCGAAGAAGGCACCGGCGGCGGCGCAAGCGGGTGCCGGCAAGCCGACGGTGCGCCGTCGCAATACGCCTAACACGCCGCAGAAACCGGGTTCATCCCGCTGAGTCCCGGAGAACAAGACCATGGAATTTTTCCGCTTTCGCAAAGACATTCCGTTCATGCAGCGTGCGTTGATCTTCAACGCGATCTCGCTCCTGACGTTTGTCGCCGCTGTGTTCTTCCTGCTGCATCGCGGGCTGCATCTGTCGGTGGAATTCACCGGCGGCACAGTCATCGAAGTGCAGTATCCGGGCACCGTACCGCTCGAACCTGTGCGTGGCACGCTCAACAAGCTCGGCTATGCCGACGCGCAAGTGCAGAACTTCGGCACCTCGCGCGACGTGCTGATCCGTCTGCCGCTCAAGCAAGGCCTCACCTCGGCGCAGCAGAGCGACCAGGTGATGGGCGCGCTCAAGGCAGAAGATCCGCACGTGCAGTTGCAACGCGTCGAGTTCGTCGGTCCGCAGGTCGGCAAGGAACTCGCCACCGACGGCCTGCTGGCGCTCGCCTGCGTGGTGGCCGGCATCGTGATCTACCTGTCGTTCCGCTTCGAATGGAAGTACGCGGTGGCCGGCGTGATCGCGAACTTGCACGACGTGATCATCATTCTCGGCTTCTTCGCGTTCTTCCAATGGGAGTTCTCGCTGTCGGTGCTGGCTGCGGTGCTCGCGGTGCTCGGCTACTCGGTGAACGAATCGGTGGTTATTTTCGACCGGATTCGCGAAACCTTCCGCCGCGAACGCAAGCTGACCGTGATCGAAGTGATCAACCACGCGATCACCAGCACGATGTCGCGCACCATCATCACCCACGGCTGTACGCAGATGATGGTGCTGTCGATGTTCCTGTTCGGCGGCCCGACGCTGCACTACTTCGCGCTGGCGTTGACGGTCGGTATTCTGTTCGGTATCTACTCGTCGGTGTTCGTCGCGGCGGCGCTGGCCATGTGGCTGGGCGTGAAGCGCGAAGATCTGCTGAAGGACAAGAAGGACCGCGCCGATCCGAACGACCCGAACGCAGGCGCGCAAGTTTGATCTTGCGGTCGACCTCGCAATGAAAAAGGCCGGTTCTCTCGAACCGGCCTTTTACGTTTACCGCTTCCACCGCCCTACGATTACGCATAGTGCAGAGAGCTTTTGAACAGTCTTATCTGAACCCAAGCTTGCGCCGCGCCGCCATCAACGCCGTCAGACTCACTGCCGCGGCGAAAATCATGTAGTAGCTCGGCGCGGCCTTCGAACCCGTGAAGTCGATCAGCCACGCAATGATGAACGGCCCGAAGCCGCCGAAGATCGTCACCGCGATGTTATAGGCGAGCGACATGCCGGTCGTGCGTGTCTGCACCGGGAACATCTCGGAGAGCAAACCGGGCAGCGCGGCGAAATAACCCGTCATCAGAAAGCCGAACACGATCTGCAGCGCGATCAGCGTGCCGAAAGTCGGATGCGCGATCAGATAGACGAAAGCCGGATTGATCAGCACGAGAAGCAGCAGCGCGGAGCTCAGCATGATCGTGGTGCGTCCATGCCGGTCCGACAGATGGCCGACGGCTCCCCGCCACGCTCGCTGCCGTCGTTGCATTCATGCAGATCTCCGATGCGCGCGAGCTTGCAAAGACTCGCTAACGCGCTCACTACTGCTTGATGCCTTCAGCCTGAATATGCAGCTTGGTATCCATGTTGAAGCCGTACTTCGCGCCGGAATCCATGCCGTAATCCGCGCGGCTGAAATGGCCGCTCGCTTCCACGCCGCACACTTCGCGTTTGAGCACCGGGTGCTGCATGCACTTGAACGACTCGACCTTCAGATTCAGCGGCCGGGTTATGCCATGCATCGTGAAGTTGCCGACCACCTCGACCGGCTTATCGCCGTCGAACTTGATGTCAGTGCCCTTGTAGGTCGCCGAAGGAAACTTGGCGACATCGAAGAAATCGGGCGTCTTCAGATGCTCGTCGAGCTTGGGATTGCCGGTTTCGACCGAAGCCGGGTCGACGGTCACGTCCACCGTGCCGTTTTTTGCCGCACGGTCGAGCGTCACGGTGCCCGAGCTCTTGACGAACTTGCCGCGCCACACCGAGAGGCCGCCAAAGTGATCCGCTTCGAAGCTCGGAAAGGTGTGGGTCGGATCGAGCTGATAGGTATCGGCGGCGAACGCGCCGAGCGTGAAAGAAGAAGCCAGCGCGCCTACGGCGATCAACAGGGATGTTTTCAATTCATGCTCCTTTGTTCCGAAAGAAAAGCTGCTGCGCCCGAACAGCGCAGCGAACGTCACTTGCGTGCTGCAACGATATGAAACTTGATCACCACTTCATCGGCGACCACCGATGTGTCTTTCCATTCACCGGTACCGATATCGAACTGCGAACGCTTGATCGGCAGTGCGCCGTCGAAGGCCTGCGTCGCGCCTTGGCTGGTGACCGTGACCGGCACCACCACCGTCTGCGATTTACCCTTGATGGTCAGCTTGCCGGTCACCTTGAACTGATTGCCGCCGGCCGGCGCAATCGCGCTCGACACGAAGGTCGCGCTCGGATGTGTCTTCGCGTCGAACCAGTCCTTGCCGCGCACCTGTTCGTTGTAGCTTTCGTCGCCGAGATCGTAGCTGGCGACATCGATGCTGATCTGCGCACCGCCCTCGGCCGGTTTGGCCGGATCGAACTTCACTTGCGCGGTAAATTTACCGAACTTGCCTTCCACCGGCACGTTCATCTGTTTGGAGGTTGCCGTCACCGTGCTCTTCGCGACGTCGACCTGTGCAAGCGCGCCGCCGGCTGCGGTGAGCGAGGCCGCCGCGAACGCGACGAGCATATAGCGATAAAACGAGACCTTCATGGTTATCCTTATTTGATGAAAGGAAGCATGCGCGACAGCAGGCCGTCACGGTCCAGCCATTGATGCTTGAGCGCCGCCGCCACATGCAATGCGACCAGCACCAGAAGCGTGTAGTTCAGCACGATATGCACGTTCTTCAGCAGTTCCTTGAGGTGCGGGTCCGGCGCGATCAGGCGCGGCAGCGGGATCAGCCCGAGGTACACCACCGGCACGTTGGCCGCGGAGCTATACAGATAGCCCGACACGGGAATCGCGATCATCAGCACGTACAGCAGCAGATGCGTGAGATGCGCGGCGCCGCGCTGCCAGGCCGGCATGCGGCGCGGCATCGGCGGCGCCCCATACATGGCGCGCCACAGAATGCGCAGCACGGCGAGCGCGAACACCGTCACGCCGATCCACTTGTGCCAGGAAAAATAGCGCAGCTTGGTCGGCGTGAAGCCGGGGATGTCGGTCATCACCCAACCGAGCGCGAAACCGCACACGATCAGCAACGCGATCAGCCAGTGAAAGGCGATGGCGGTTCGCGTGTACGACTCCCGGCCACCGAAAGAAGGATTGTGTGCCATGTCAGGTCAACGCTAGAAAGAGGTTAACGGCGCAGCCGGCCTTGCTATTCCCCACTGCCGATGTGGCTTGCATCGAGCCATGCAATTTCAGGGGTGCGGGCTGCAAAAGACGCCAAGGCCGCCATGCTACAGCAAGCGAAAAAAGCTGGCTGCCGGTGGCTGGAATATGCCGACGCCGCACACTTCCATCCCGCCAAGCCAGCATTGAACAATTAGGGCCGGAGGTTGTCAGAGTCATGCCCGATTCATGTCAGATTAATTCAAATGCCCGCGCAGCGGGCCTTACAGCGGGGTTGAATGCAGCGAGCGGCGCAGCGGTGGAGCGCGTTTGGTACTATTGCTCCACGTTTTGCTCCACGTTTTCGCCAGACCCATCTTGAAAACCGGCATTGCACGTCTCCCCTCACGTCGTTAGCCCTTGTGCCGTATGGAACATGACAACCTGATCGCGTGCCATGAGTGCGATACGCTGTTCCGCAAGCCACCGCTTGTCGGGCGCATGGTCGCGCGCTGTCCGCGCTGCGGCGCAACGCTCTATCGCGGCGTCTCCCGCAAGCTCGACAGCATCACCGCGATGACCCTCGCGGCGCTATTCACCTTCCTGATCGCCCAGGGGTTCCCGATCGTCGAACTGGAAACCAACGGCATCACCTCGCAGACCTCGCTGTTCGGCGCGCTCGTCGCGTTATGGAGCGAGGACATGCAGATCGTCGCGATCATGGTGTTCTGTTCGACCATCCTGTTTCCGCTGACCGAACTGGTCGCGCTGCTCTATGTGCTGATCCCGCTGCGCGCCGGCCGTGTGCCGCCGGCCTTCCACCGCGTGCTGCGCGCGATTCAATTCGTCCGCCCCTGGGGGATGATCGAAGTGTTCATGCTCGGCGTGCTGATCACGATCGTGAAGATGGTCAGTCTCGCGCGCGTGATCCCGGAAGCGGCGCTGTTCGCCTTCGGCGCGCTGACGCTGATGTTCGCGGTGGTCGTCACCTTCGACCCGCGCATTCTGTGGGACCTCGCCGACGAAATGGGCGACCGTCAGCGGCGCCCGCTGCCGCGCACCGAGGCCGACAGCGCGGCGGCCGTCGTCGATATCGCGACGGAGTCCCCCACGCCTTCCGCGAGCCAACCCGGCGTGCCGCCGACGCCGCATCAGGGATGAGCGCACGATGAAATACGTCACCGCGATGCGTGCGGGCCTGGTCTCCTGCCATGCGTGCGGACGTGTCGAGCCACGCATCCGCTCCGTCACTGCGCAGCACTGCAGCCGCTGCGGCGCTGTGCTGCACCGGCGCAACCCCGACAGCCTGATGCGCACCTGGGCGCTATTGATCGCGGCGGCCTTGCTGTATATTCCGGCGAATCTGTTGCCGGTGATGCACACCTCTTCGCTGCTCGGCTCCGAAGACGACACCATCATGAGCGGCGTCGTCTATTTCTGGACCTCCGGCGACTGGCCGCTGGCCATGATCGTGTTCATCGCCAGCATCATGGTGCCGATGCTCAAGCTCAGCGTGCTGGTGCTGCTCACCGTCACTGCGCAGCGCCGCTCGCGCTGGCGGCCTGGGCAGCGCACCACGCTGTACCGGATGGTCGAACGGATCGGGCGCTGGTCGATGCTCGACGTCTTCGTCGTCACGCTGACCGTCGCGCTGGTGCGCTTCAAGTCGATTGCCGTCATCACGGCCGGGCCGGGCGCCCTTGCCTTCGGCTCGGTGGTGATTCTGACCATGATCGCCTCCATGCAATTCGATCCACGGCTCATCTGGGACAACGTGGAAGGCAGTACCCAAAAACCTCAGGACCTCGAACATGACTAGCCCGCCAGGACCGACGCCCGCCCCCGATGCGCCGCGCAACGATTCGAACGGACCCAGACTGCCGCCTCAACTGCCAGACCCCGAAATCGAACCGCGCAGCCGCTGGCTGCCCTCGCTGGTCTGGGTGATTCCGCTGATCGCCGCGCTGATCGGCGTCGCGCTCGTGATCAAGTCGGTGACCGAAAGAGGACCGACCATCACGATCAGTTTCGTCAGCGCCGAAGGACTCGAGCCCGGCAAGACCAAAGTCAAGTACAAGGACGTCGACGTCGGCGCGGTGAAGACCATCACGCTGTCGAAGGATCTGTCGCACGTGCTGGTCCAGGTGCAGCTCACCAAGGAAGCCGAGGACTTCGCAGTCAAGGATTCGCGCTTCTGGGTGGTGCGGCCGCGGATCGGCGCGAGCGGCGTCTCGGGGCTCGGCACGCTGCTGTCGGGCGCGTACATCGGCGCGGACGCCGGTCACTCGCCGGACAGCGAGTCGCGCTTCACCGGCCTCGAAACCCCGCCGCCCATCACCGGCGACCAGAAGGGCCATCAGTTCGTCCTGCACGGCGACTCGCTCGGCTCGATCGACATCGGCTCGCCGATTTTCTACCGGCGCGTGCAGGTCGGTCAGGTGGTCGGCTTCTCGCTCGACAAGGACGGCACCGGCGTGACCATGCAGGTGTTCGTGGCCGCGCCGTACGACCAGTACGTCGGCACCAACACACGCTGGTGGCATGCGAGCGGCCTCGATTTGCGGCTCGATTCGAGCGGCTTCAAGCTGAACACCCAGTCGCTCGCGACCGTGATCGTCGGCGGCCTGTCGTTCCAGTCGCCGCCGGGCCAGAGCGTGGGCGCGCAGGCGCCGAACAACACGACCTTCCGCCTCGGCTCCGACGAAGCGGACGCCATGCGCGAACCGGACGGCGTGCCGTTGCGTGTGGTGATGAACTTCAACCAGTCGCTGCGCGGGCTGTCGGTCGGCGCGCCGATCGACTTCCGCGGCATTGTGCTCGGCCAGGTGACCAACATCGGCATCGACTACGACCCGAAGACGCGTACCTTCACGATGCCGGTGACGATGAACCTGTACCCCGACCGCCTCGGCAGGCGCTTCCGCGAATCGGCGCCGACACCGGGCACGCTGGCTGGGCAGAGCTTGCTGCAACAGCTCGTCAAGCATGGTCTGCGCGGCCAGTTGCGTACCGGCAACCTGATCACGAGCCAGTTGTACGTCGCGCTCGACATCTTCCCGAAGGCGCCGCCGGCCACGGTCGACGTGACGGGCGACCCGCTCGAGTTGCCGACGATTCCGAACACGCTCGACGAACTGCAACTGCAAGTCGCCGACATTGCGAGGAAGCTCGACAAGGTGCCGTTCGACCAGATCGGTACGAATCTGAACAGCGCGCTGAAGAACGCCGACCAGCTCTTCACGCGACTCGACAAGGAAGTCGTGCCGCAGGCGCGCGACACCCTGGCGGCTGCCAAGCAGACCTTCGGGTCGGCCGAGGCGACGCTGCAGCAGGATTCGCCGTTGCAGTCGGATGTTCATCAGGCGTTGCAGGAACTGACGCGCACGTTGCAGTCGCTGAATGCGCTGTCGGACTATCTGGAGCGCCATCCGGAATCGCTGTTGCGCGGTAAAACAGGAGATAAACCATGATGTTTGCCCGGCTCCCCCGCCCGCCGCGCGGGCTCGTGCGCGGCGCGGCTTATGTTGGCGCTCTGGCCGGACTGGTGGCGATGGCGGCGTGTTCGTCGCCCACTAGCCGCTTCTATACGCTAGGCGCCGAGGGTCTTTCGGCTGGTGCGTCAGCGGCGTCGACGGCTCCGGCTAGCGTTCGGACTTCGGCTGCGCCGGCCTGGCTGATCGAGGTGGCGCCGATCGATGTGCCGCCTCAAGTGGCCAAGAATCAGCTCGTGGTGCAAACGGGACCCACGCAGGTCCAGGTACTGGAGCAGGAACGCTGGGCTTCGTTGCCCGGCGATGAGATTCGTCGGGCTTTGTCGACCACTCTCACGCAACAGCTCGGCACGATCGACGTGTATGGCACGGCTTATCCGGATGCGGTGCCGGTGTATCGGGTCAGCATGAATGTGCAACGTTTCGAGTCATGGCCGGGATCGCACGCGTTGATCGACGCGGTTTGGAGCGTACGGGCCGTACGCAGTACTGCTGTGATGACGTGTCGAAGTGTTGTTAGTGAGCCGGTTGGCGGCGGTTATGACGCGCTCGTCAATGGGCATCGGTTGGCACTGCAGCAGATTTCTCTGCAAGTTGCCGCCGGGGTGAAAGCGATGGCTGTTGTTGCTCCGCAGGGTCGGGCCAGTTCCACTGGCAAGGGGGCTGGTGTTATGGTGGCAGTGCCTGCCTGTCCTTCTGCTGTTGGTACTGCTAGTTAAGGTTTTTTTGCCTTTGGTGGCGGCGTTCTTCTGTGTGCCTGCGGTGTTGGCCTTTCCTTGCTTTGTTATTGGTCTATTAGCGTTCCCCCTGTGCGGGGGGGCACCTACTTTTCTTTGCCGGCCGCAAAGAAAAGTAGGCAAAAGAAAGCGGCTTCACACCGCTAGTTCTTAAGCGGGTCCCCTGGCTTGGAGGGGACAGTGGTGCATCTGGAATCAGTGTTCTCGCACATTCAGCCCTGGTGACAAGGCCATCATTCTTCCGGCGGCGCTGCGCGCGCCGTGGCGGTACTTCATCAAACCGCTTGGCGGTTTGGGCGTCTGCGCCTGGAATCCGTGTTCTCGCACATTCCGCCCTGGTGACAAGGCAGTCATCCTTCCCGCTTCGCACTACGTGCTCGCCGGAACGGTCTGCAAGGGAAACCAGTGGCTTCGTTTGCGCGCGGTGGGGGCCATCGGCTGCGCCTTGGCGAAGCGCCCTGGTGCGCGAGGCGGACCATTACTCCGAGTGAGACGCTAGCGCCTCGGTAAGGCATTGGGGATGCGAGGGCAGGCTACCGCGCCGAACCAGGCGCAGGCGCCCAAACCGCCAAGCGGTTTGATGAAGTACCGCCACGGCGCGCGCAGCGCCGCCGGAAGAATGATGGCCTTGTCACCAGGGCTGAATGTGCGAGAACACTGATTCCAGATGCACCACTGTCCCCTCCAAGCCAGGGGACCCGCTTAAGAACTAGCGGTGTGAAGCCGCTTTCTTTTGCCTACTTTTCTTTGCGGCCGGCAAAGAAAAGTAGGTGCCCCCCGCACAGGGGGAACGCTAATAAACCAATAACAAAGCAAGGAAAGGCCAACACCGCAGGCACACAGAAGAACGCCGCCACCAAAGGCAAAAAAGAAAAAAACACAAAACCTCAAACAGAAGAAAAACAACATGCCATATCCTTCCCCCTAACGACCACCCAGCGCCGCACGCAAAAAAATGTTCACCTCCATTCAAAGATTCATCAAAAAATGGCGCGCCTCCCGCGACAGCGGCCACCAGCTAGACGCGCTGCTAGCGATCGCCGACAGGACAGCGCCATACCCCGACCGCAGCGAGTGGCTGATCGAGCTCGCGCATTGGATCCGCCGCGGGGGCGCCGTGCAACCGGCCGCATCCGGCACCGCATCGGACACCGCATCCGATTCGCGCTCGAACCCCGCGCATACAAGAATCCGCTATCTGCTCAACGTTCTGGACCGCAATCCAGCCTGGAAGGCAAACGTCGCCGGCATCCTCCGCGCGCTGCTACGCGAAAGCGACAGTCTCTCGCTCCTCTGTGATGCAGGCATGCCGGTTCACTCGGGCTTCTTCGGCGCCATGTTCGAACGACTCGAAGCCTCGCTGATTCCGCCCGCGCCGAACCGGCGCGATCTCACCGCGATCGTCACGCTGATGTTCAGCGCCGAGCGCGACGCCGACTGGATCGACGCCATACCGACCGATCTGCTCACGCGCATCCACGCCCTCTTCGACTACGCGCAAGATGCAGACGAACACGAGCAGCGCGAAACCGCAGCGTTCTCGCTCGACCTGCTGGCCGCCCTGCACAACCTCACCTGCCAGATCAGTTCGACCGGTCTGTCGCAAACCGTGCGCAGCCGTCTCGGTGAAGTCGACGTTCGCGATGCCGCCGATGTGCGCGTCGCGATGGAAAAGCAGCCGTTCTACCGGCTCACGCGCGCGATGCTCGCCGTCGAAGCCGCGCATCAAGCGATCGTCGAAGGCGGCCCGCAAGACAAGCTGCTGCATGAGGTCAACTTTCTGCGGCTGCTGCTCGACGAATGCCGCAACGCCACCGACAACGTCTTCGCGCATCTCTATCGCAACGGCGTCAGCGTCGATATCGTGTTTCAGGTCGAACGGATGCGCATGCGCATCATGCGCGCCGAGCATCTGCTCGACGCATGGATGGCGCACGACGACCCGCACGCCGGCGCGCGTCTGACCGCCGAGCTGGTGAACGCCAATCATGCGAGCCAGAGCGTCGCCCACCTGGTGCGCAGCAATTTCTCGCTGCTCGCGCGCAAGGTCGTCGAATACAGCGCCGACACCGGCGAACACTACATCGCGCGCGATCGCGCCGAATACCTGAAGATGCTACGCATGGCGGCCGGCGGCGGACTCGTGACCGTCGTCACGGTATGCATGAAATTCGCGATCTCCGGCGCGCATCTGCAAGCCATGCTCGAAGGCCTGCTGGCCGGCATCAACTACGCAGCCAGCTTCATGCTGATGCACTTCCTGCATTTCTCGCTCGCCACCAAACAGCCGGCGATGACCGCGCCCACCCTCGCGCGTGAACTCGACGGAACCGGCACGCCAGCCGGCGTCGACAGCTTCGTGAGTTCGGTGACCGCGCTGATCCGCACGCAGGCGGCAGCGGTGCTCGGCAACGTGCTGCTGGTGTTCCCGGTGTGCCTCGGCGTGCAATTGCTGTGGCACGCGCTCTTCAACGGCAATCTCATCGCGCCGGAGAAAGCCCACGCGACGCTGCATTCCTTCTCGCTGCTCGGACCGACGCCGTTCTACGCGGCGCTGACCGGCGTGCTGCTGTGGTCGTCGAGCCTGCTCGCGGGTTGGGCGGACAACTGGTTCGTCCTGCATCGCGTGGCCGATGCGCTCGCCTACAACCGGCGGCTGCGCATGACGCTCGGTGCGGCCGGCGCCGCCCGCCTCGCGCAGTTCTGCCGCTCGAACGTGGCGGGCGCCGCGGGCAACATCACCCTCGGCCTGATGCTCGGGCTCGTGCCGGCCATCCTCACCGCCTTCGCGTTCGCTTTCGAAGTGCGCCACGTCACGCTCAGCGCCGGCTCGATCGGCGTCGCGCTCGGCGTGCTCGGTAAAGGCGCTTTGGAGTTGCCTGAGCTGTGGTGGGCGGTCGCGGGGGTCGGCAGCATGGCGATACTGAACGTGGCCGTGAGCTTCGCGCTTGCCTTCTACATGGCGGTGAAGTCGCGCGATTTGCGGCGCACCACGGTACGCTCGCTGCGCGGCGCGATCCGGCAGCGTGTGTTCCGGCATCCGCTCGAACTGGTGTGGCCGGTGCGCCCCCGGGCGCCGCAGCCCGACCGCGTACAATAGCGCGTTATCCAACGCCTTCCGGCAATCTCAATGTCCTTCGACTTCTTCCTTCCCTGTCCGCGCGGCCTCGAAGCCTCGCTTGCCACCGAACTCGCCGAAATTGCCGCGAAACATCTGAACGGCGCGCCGTTCACGGCCGGCGCACAAGTTCCGGGCGGCGTGCATTTCCGCGGGGGCTGGGCCGCCGGCATGGCCGCCAACCTGCATTCGCGCCTTGCGAGCCGCGTGCTGCTCAAAATCGCACACCGGCCATATCGCAGCGAGCAGGATATCTACGCACTCGCGCTCGAACAGCGTTGGGAACAGTGGTTCTCGGCCAACGAAACGCTGCGCGTGGACGTTACCGCGATCAAGTCGCCGCTGCGCAGCCTCGAATTCGCGACCCTGCGCGTCAAGGACGCGATCTGCGACCGTCTGCGTGAAGTCAGCGGCGCGCGGCCGAGCATCGACACCGGCATGCCCGACGTGCGCGTGTTCGCCTTCCTCACCGCGACCGATTGCACGCTCTACCTCGACACCTCCGGCGATCCGCTCTTCAAGCGCGGCTGGCGCCTGGACAAGGGTGCGGCGCCGCTGCGCGAAAACCTCGCGGCGGGCATCCTGCGTCTGACCGGCTGGACGGCCGGTACGCCGCTGTACGATCCGATGTGCGGCAGCGGCACGTTCCTCGCGGAAGCCGCGCAAGTCGCGCTGAATATCGCGCCGGGCGCCGAACGCCGCTTCGGCTTCGAAAAGCTCAAGCAATACGAAGCCAGGACCTGGCAAACGCTGAAGGCCGCCGCGCTCGACGCCAAACACGCCGCCCGCAATTCGCGCGCCGATCTGCAGATCTTCGGCAGCGATATTTCCGGCGACATGCTGGACAAGGCGCGCGCCAACTTCCAGCGCGCCGGCCTGCCGTCGATTCCGCTCAAACAGGTCGACGCGCGCGGCATGACGGCGCCCTCGTCCGAGCCGGGCATTCTCGTCGCGAATCCGCCGTACGGCGAACGGATCGAAGTGCGCGGCCGCAACGCGCGCGGCGAAATCCGCGAAGGCCGCGCAAATCGCGAAAGCCGCGAAGACGAAGGCTTCCGCCGCGCTCAGGAAGAAACACCGGACAGCGAGTTTTTCCAGTCGTTCGGCGACGCGCTGAAGCAGCGCTTCACCGGCTGGCACGCGTTTATTCTCACGTCGGATCGCAAGCTGCCTGGCCAGTTGCGTCTGCGCGAATCGACCAAGACACCGCTCTTCAATGGCGCGCTCGAATGCCGTCTGTTCCGCTTCGATCTGATCGCCGGCAGCGTCCGGCAAAGGCCGCAGAACGATACGCCGGCGGGTTGAGCCCGTCGCGCGACAGCCTTGCTGAACAAGCCGCAAACCGCTGAGGTTCGCGGCTTTTTTCATCTGCACGCGTTCGCATCTATTCGCACTTCCGTCACGCCCTACTGACAGCACGCTGTCAGTAGCCCCTCTGCACACTCCTTCTCACGCCATCCGGCGCTTTGCACGGCTTACCGCCATCCACAGGAGAGTGACATGTCCGCATCATCCAAAGTTGTTGCATGGTTCGAGATTCCGTCGGTCGATTTCGATCGTGCTGTTCGCTTTTACGAAACCGCGCTCGGCGTCAAACTGAATCGCCAGGAAGTCGGCGGCCAGCCGATCGCGATCTTCGGCTACGAGGAGCCGGCCACCGGCGGCGCGATCGTCCACAGCCCGTCGATGACGCCGACCGGCGACGGCGTGCTCGTCTACCTGAACGCGCAACCGACTGTCGACGCCACGCTCGCCCGCGTCGAACAGGCCGGCGGCAAGACCGATGGGCCGGTGATCAAGCTGCCGCAGGACATCGGCTACATCGCGTTCTTCACCGATACGGAAGGCAACCGCCTCGGCCTGCATTCGCGCACCAACGGTTAAACGGCCTGGCGGCAACGGCGGTTATTCGTCGACCGATCCGAATACCGGCCGGAGCATGGCATGCGGCGCTATCATCGCGGGACTGTTCCGGTTCTTTTCTACAAGACGCCCACGATGACGCGCCGCGCCGACCGCCTGTTCCAGATCGCCGAACTGCTGCGCGGACGGCGTCTGACCACCGCGCAACAACTCGCCGACTGGCTCAACATCTCATTGCGCACGGTCTATCGCGACGTGCGCGATCTGCAACTCTCCGGTGTGCCGATCGAAGGCGAAGCCGGCATCGGCTACCGGTTAAGCCGCGCGGCAAGCTTGCCGCCGCTCACCTTCACCGCCGACGAACTGGCCGCACTCGCAGCCGGCGCGCGAATGCTCGAATCGTGGGGCGGCGCCGGCTTCGCGAGCGGTGCGCGCGGCGCGTTGGCGAAGATCGCGTCGGCGATGCCCGCCGACAAACGCGCGAAACTCGAGCGCCTGGCCATCTTCGCGCCGTCGTTTCACATCAAAGCGGATTTTTCCGCGAAGGTGGACGCGCTGCATCGCGCGATCGACGGCCGTCAAGTGGTGAGCTTTGCGTACACCGATGCGAACGGCGCGGCCACCGAGCGGCGCGTATGGCCGCTGGCGCTCGCGTATTGGGGCGCGCGCTGGACACTCGGCGCGTGGTGTGAATTACGTAGCGACTTCCGCAATTTCGGGCTGGAGAAGATCCAGAATCTGCAGGTGCTCGAACACTATCCGGACCAGGAAAACAGACGGCTGGCGGATTTTTTGCGACATGTCAGCGCGAAGCGGCAGTGAGGGTCGCGGCCTGCCGCCTGGCAGGGCGCGAACCGCCGAGGCGCGTCACTCCACTGACTTCACCATATCCTCGATGACCTTCTTCGCGTCGCCGAACACCATCATGGTCTTGTCCATGTAGAACAGATCGTTGTCGAGCCCGGCGTAACCGGCGGCCATTGAACGCTTGTTCACGATCACCGTGCGCGCCTTGTACGCCTCGATAATCGGCATGCCCGCGATCGGCGACTTCGGATCGTTCTTCGCGGCCGGGTTCACCACGTCGTTCGCGCCGAGCACCAGCACCACGTCGACCTGGCCGAATTCGCCGTTGATGTCGTCCATTTCGAACACCATGTCGTACGGCACTTCGGCCTCGGCGAGCAGCACGTTCATGTGGCCCGGCATGCGGCCAGCCACCGGATGAATCGCGTATTTCACCTCGATGCCTTTCTCGACCAGCTTGTCGGTGAGTTCCTTCAGCGCATGCTGCGCACGCGCCACGGCAAGCCCGTAACCCGGCACGATCACCACGGTTTCAGCGTTGCCGAGCATGAACGACGCATCGTCGGCCGAACCGGCTTTCACCGGACGCTGTTCCGCCGACCCACCCGCGGCTGCCGCACCCGGCTCGTTACCGAAGCCCCCGAGAATCACGTTGAAGAACGACCGGTTCATCGCGCGGCACATGATGTACGACAGGATCGCACCGGACGAACCCACCAGCGAACCCGCGATGATCAGCATCGGATTGTTCAGCGAGAAGCCGATCCCCGCCGCCGCCCAACCCGAATACGAGTTCAGCATCGACACCACCACCGGCATATCCGCGCCGCCGATCGGGATGATGATCAGCACGCCGAGCGCGAACGCGATCGCCGTCATGAGGATGAACGGCAGCCACGACTGCGTGAGGAAGAAGATCACGCCGAAGCCGAGCATCGCGATCGCCAGCATCAGGTTGATCAGATGCTGCCCCGCATAGACGACCGGCGCGCCCTGGAAGAGCCGGAACTTGTACTTGCCCGACAGCTTGCCGAACGCGATCACCGACCCGGAGAACGTAATCGCGCCGACGAACGTGCCGATGAACAGTTCGACGCGGTTACCGTACGGCAGGAAACCCGGCACCGGATTCTCCGGATCGACCAGACCGAACGCCGACGGCTCCGACACCACGGCATACGCGATGCACACCGCCGCGAGACCGATCAGCGAGTGCATCGCCGCGACCAGTTCCGGCATCTTGGTCATCTCGACGCGCGCCGCGACGAACGCGCCGACCGCGCCGCCGATCACCAGCGCGACCAGCAGCAGACCGAGCCCCAGGCCGAGATTCGAGCCGAGCGCGGCAGCCTGTTTGGTGATCAGCACGAGGGTCGTGAGGATCGCAATTGCCATCCCGACCATGCCGAAGGTGTTGCCGGTGCGCGCCGTCTTCGGATTCGACAGCCCCTTGAGCGCCTGGATGAAGCAGACCGACGCAACCAGATAAAGCAGCGTGACGACGTTCAGACTCATTACGCATTCTCCTTGGCGGCTAGCTTCTTCGGCTCTTTCTTGCGGAACATCTCCAGCATTCGCCTCGTGACGAGAAAGCCGCCGAATACGTTCACCGCCGCCAGCGCGACGGCGAGCGTGCCGAAGAACTTGCCCGGCGTGCCCAATGTGAGGCCGGTAGCCAGCATCGCGCCGACGATCACGATCGCCGAGATCGCATTGGTCACGGCCATCAGCGGCGTATGCAGCGCCGGCGTGACGTTCCAGACGACGTGGTAGCCGACATAAATCGCCAGCACGAAGATGATCAGGTTGATGACGGTGTGGTTGATGACTTCCATCGCCGTTCTCCTATGTAGTAATTCGCTTCAGGTCTTGCGCGCGACTTCGCCGTCGCGGGCCAGCAGCGTGGCCGCGACGATGTCGTCCGCGAGATCGATGTTCAGGGCGCCTTCCTTGGTGATGATCAGCTTGAGGAAGTCGAGCAGGTTGCGTGCGTACAGCGACGACGCGTCGGCCGGCACCATGGAGGCCAGATTCGTATAGCCGACGATCTGCACACCGTTTTTCGTGACGACCTGGTCCGCTTCGGTCAGCGGGCAGTTGCCGCCGCGCCGGCCTTCGTACTCGGCACCGCGTCCTGCCGCGAGGTCCACCAGCACGGAGCCGGGTTTCATCGCCTGCACGGTTTCCACCGAGATCAGCGTCGGCGCGGGCCGGCCTGGGATCAGGGCGGTCGAGATCACCACGTCAGCCTGTTTGGCCCGTTCATGGACCAACACCGACTGGCGCGCAAGCCAGGAAGGCGGCATCGGCCGCGCATAGCCGCCGACGCCCTGCGCGGCTTCGCGCTCCTCGTCGGTTTCGTACGGCACGTCGAGAAATTTGGCGCCGAGCGATTCGATCTGCTCTTTCACCGCCGGACGCACGTCCGACGCTTCGATCACCGCACCCAGGCGCTTCGCGGTCGCGATCGCCTGCAAACCGGCTACGCCCGCGCCGAGAATCAGCACGCGCGCCGCTTTGACGGTGCCCGCGGCGGTCATCAGCATCGGCATGAAGCGCGGATAGAACGTCGCCGCCACCAGCACCGCCTTGTACCCGGCGATGTTCGCCTGCGACGACAGCACGTCGAGGCTCTGCGCGCGGGTAGTGCGCGGCGCGGCTTCGAGCGCGAACGCGGTGACGCCGGCCGCGGCGAGCTTCAACGCGTTTTCGGCGTTGAACGGATCGAGCATGCCGGCCAGCGTCGCGCCGCGCTTCAATAGCGGCAACTCGGCATCGGTTGGGGACTGGACTTTGAGAACGAGCTCGGCGCCGAAAGCGGTGGCCGCATCGACGATTTCCGCGCCGGCGGCTGTAAAGGCATCGTCAGGAAAGCTCGCGCCGGTGCCGGCGCCGCTCTGGATCGTGACCCGGTGGCCCTGGGTCACGTACTTCCTGACCGTTTCGGGCGTCGCGGCGACGCGTGTTTCATGCGCGCGCGTCTCGGCTGGCACTCCGATGTGCATCGTTGTTCCTCCTCGACTTCCTGTTTTACGACAGATCCGCCGACGAGGCACGCCGGCTTGCGGTTGCAACGGCTAACGCGTCACTTTAACCGAAACTGGGGGGTTCGCTGAAATCGGGGACAATCCGGGGGTCCCGGCCCTGCGGTATGCCCTGGCGGCCGCCGTCCCGGCCCGCGGTTCGCCCGCCGCCGCTCACACGCTGCCGCGCACCTGCCGCGCACCTGCTGCCGCCCGCTGCCACCTGCTCGCCGCCGCTCGCCTGCCGCCGGTCGCCCGCTTCCCGGCAGCCGTGGCCCATAGGCGGTAAAATGCGCTCCCATGAAACCGGAAACCTGGGCGCCGCACGTTACCGTCGCGGCCATCGTCGAGCGTGACGGACGTTTTCTCGTTGTCGAGGAACATACCGTCGACGGCCTGCGCCTGAACCAGCCCGCCGGCCATCTGGAGGCGGGGGAAACGCTTCTGGAAGCGGTCATCCGCGAAACGCTCGAAGAAACCGCCCATCCGTTCGCGCCCGAGGCGCTGGTCGGCATGTATATGACCCATTTCGAGCGGCCCGGCCGTGAAGGCGTGACGTACCTGCGCTTCACCTATTGCGGCCAGAGTGGCGAAGAGCACGCGCAGCGCGCACTCGACCCCGACATCGTCCGCACGCTGTGGATGAGCGCCGACGAATTGCGTGCATGTCCCGAACGGCACCGCACGCCGCTCGTCATGCAATGTATCGACGATTACCTCGCGGGCCGGCGTTTCCCGCTCGACTTCGTGCACACGCATTCGGTCGGGCCCAACAGTCAACAAACGCGGTCGACGACCGATCAATGAAGTCAGGCAGCACGCAGTGAGCACCTTATGAGCAAGCAGAAAGTCGTAGTAGGCATGTCGGGCGGCGTCGATTCGTCGGTCACCGCGTGGCTGCTGAAGGAACAAGGCTACGACGTGGTCGGCCTGTTCATGAAAAACTGGGAAGACGACGACGACAGCGAGTACTGCTCGACGCGGCAGGACTGGATCGACGTCGTCTCGGTGGCGGACCTGATCGGCATCGACGTCGAAGCGGTCAACTTCGCCGCCGAATACAAGGACCGCGTGTTCGCCGAATTCCTGCGCGAATATTCGGCCGGCCGCACGCCGAATCCGGACGTGCTGTGCAACGCTGAAATCAAGTTCAAGGCCTTCCTCGACCACGCAATGTCGCTCGGCGCGGAAACCATCGCGACCGGCCACTATGCACGCGTGCGCGAGAACAACGGCCGCTTCGAACTGCTGAAGGCCTTCGATCACACGAAAGATCAGTCGTACTTCCTGCATCGTCTGAATCAGGCGCAGTTGTCGAAGACGCTGTTTCCGTTGGGCGAGATTCCGAAAACCAAAGTGCGCGAAATCGCCGAACAGATCGGACTGCCGAATGCGAAGAAGAAAGATTCCACCGGCATCTGCTTTATCGGCGAACGGCCGTTCCGCGATTTTCTGAATCGCTATCTGCCGACTCAACCCGGGCCGATGAAAACCACCGACGGCAAAGTGGTCGGCGAACACATCGGTCTCGCGTTCTACACGTTCGGTCAGCGCAAGGGCATCGGCCTTGGTGGCAGCAAGGACGGCAGCGGCGAACCGTGGTTCGTCGCCGGTAAGGATATTGCGTCGAACACGCTGTATGTCGCGCAAGGTCACGATCATCCGTGGCTGCTGAGCCATACGCTCTCGGCGGGCAATACAAGCTGGGTTGCGGGTGAAGCGCCGGCGCAAGGCTTCGCGTGCGGCGCGAAAACCCGCTACCGCCAGGCAGACGCGCCCTGCACATTCAGCGCGGCGGCTAGTGCCGCGGGCATCGCCGAGGGCCTGTTCGAACTGAATTTCGACGCGGCGCAATGGGCTGTCACGCCGGGGCAATCGGCGGTGCTCTACGATGGCGACGTCTGTCTGGGCGGCGGCATCATCGAACACGCGGTGACCGGGCAGCCGGCGGCGCGTCAACCGCAAAGGGCGGCGTTGCTCACCGCCCGCTAAGCAAAAGTCTTATCGTGCGGCGGCACTCGCCGCTGCTGCACGCGCTTCATCCGCTCGTTTCATCTTCAAGCCGCAGCTTCACCCTAAAAGAGCAGTTGTTCGTTTCCCCTCGCGGCGGATTCCGTCTGCGCCCACGGCGTCGGCGTTTCCCGCCGTGACGACCTTCACTGCACTGGAGACTCCATGTTTTCTCGACGTTATCTGGCGATGTGGTGCGCAGTCGTGCTGCTCGCCGTCTGCGCGGCGCTCGCCGCGACGCATCACATTTCGTGGCTCTGGATGATCGTGCCGGTGGCGCTCGTCGCACTCGGCCTCTTCGATCTGACGCAGGAGCGTCATGCGATTCTGCGCAACTATCCGCTGTGGGGCCACTGCCGTTTCCTGTTCGAATTCATCCGGCCGGAAATCCGCCAGTATTTCGTCGAAGGCGATACCGACGAGAAGCCGTTCTCGCGCGCACAACGCAGCATCGTCTATCAGCGCGCGAAAAACGACGTGGATAGCCGCCCGTACGGCACCGAACTCGACGTCAAAGCCGTCGCGCATGAATGGATCAGCCACTCGCTCGCGCCGACCACGCTCGACAATCACGACTTCCGCGTCGTGGTCGGCCGCGATCGCGCGCAGCCTTACTCGATGTCGATCTTCAACGTCTCCGCGATGAGCTTCGGTTCGCTCTCGGCGAACGCGATCATGGCGCTGAACCTCGGCGCGAAGAAAGGCAACTTCGCGCACGACACCGGCGAAGGTTCGATGTCGAAATATCACCGCGAGCACGGCGGCGACATCATCTGGGAAATCGCGTCGGGCTACTTCGGCTGCCGTCACGACGACGGCACCTTCAGCGCGGAGAAGTTCGCGAAGCAGGCCGCCGAACCGCAAGTGAAGATGATCGAGGTGAAGCTCTCGCAAGGCGCGAAACCCGGTCACGGTGGCGTGCTGCCGGCCGCCAAGATCACGCCGGAGATTGCGGAAACCCGCGGCGTGCCGATGGGCCGCGACTGCATCTCGCCGGCCACGCACTCCGAGTTCTCGACGCCGCGCGGCCTGCTCGAATTCATCCACCGCTTGCGCACGCTGTCCGGCGGCAAGCCGACCGGCTTCAAGCTGTGCATCGGGCATCCGTGGGAGTTCTTCGGCATAGCGAAGGCGATGCTGGAGACGGGCATTTTGCCGGACTTTATCGTGGTCGACGGCGCCGAAGGCGGTACGGGCGCCGCGCCGCTGGAATTCACCGATCACGTCGGCGTGCCGTTGCAGGAGGGCCTGCTGCTGGTGCACAACACGCTGGTGGGTATCGGCTTGCGCCAGCGCATCCGCATCGGCGCGAGCGGCAAGATGATCACTGCGTTCGACATCACGAAGACGCTGGCGATCGGCGCCGACTGGGTCAACGCGGCGCGCGGCTTCATGTTCGCGGTCGGCTGCATCCAGGCGCAGACCTGCCACACCGGCCGCTGCCCGACCGGCGTCGCGACGCAGGATCCGGTGCGCCAGCGTGCTTTGGTCGTGCCGGACAAGGCTGACCGCGTGTTCAACTTCCATCACAACACGCTGCACGCGTTGAAGGAAATCATTCAGGCCGCGGGACTCAAGCATCCGGCGGAACTGCGCGCGCATCACATCGTGCGGCGCGTATCGTCGCATGAGGTGCAGTTGATGTCGGAGCTGTTGAAGTATCTCGAGCCGAACGATCTGCTCAATGGCAATTATCGTTATTCGCTGTACGAGAAGTGGTGGCCGGTGGCGCAAAGCGATTCGTTTGCGCCGAAGATGGAACTGGCCGCGACGTAATTCGGTTTGACGACGAAGGGCCGCTTTTATGCGGCCCTTCGTCGTTTGAGGATCCCGCTGGACCCGACCGACCCCGCAAAACGGACACCCCCCTCCCTTTCCGTTAAAATCTACGGTTTAGCACTTCGCTCCACGGCCAGCTCGCGCGCTTCGGCACTTGCGGCGCGGCCCCATGCCCGAAAGGCACTTCATGCTCACGTTTCAGCAAATTATCCTGACACTGCAATCCTATTGGGATAAGCAGGGTTGCGCGTTGCTCCAGCCGATCGACATGGAAGTCGGCGCGGGCACGTCCCACGTCCACACGTTCCTGCGCGCGATCGGCCCGGAACCGTGGCGAGCCGCCTACGTGCAGCCGTCGCGCCGCCCCAAGGACGGCCGCTACGGCGAGAACCCGAACCGTCTGCAGCATTACTACCAATACCAGGTGGTGCTGAAGCCGGCGCCGGAAAACATTCTCGATCTGTACCTCGGCTCGCTGGAAGCGCTCGGCTTCGATCTGAAGCAGAACGACGTGCGTTTCGTCGAAGACGACTGGGAAAACCCGACGCTCGGCGCGTGGGGCCTCGGCTGGGAAGTGTGGCTCAACGGCATGGAAGTCACCCAGTTCACCTACTTCCAGCAAGTCGGCGGTCTGGACTGCAAGCCGGTGCTCGGCGAAATCACCTACGGTCTCGAACGTCTCGCGATGTACTTGCAGAAGGTCGAGAACGTCTACGACCTGATCTGGACCGAGTGGGAAGAGCAAGGCCCGAACGGCCCGGAAATCCGTCGCCTGACTTACGGCGACGTGTATCACCAGAACGAGGTCGAACAGTCGACCTACAACTTCGAGTACGCGAACGTCGAGTTGCTGTTCTCGATCTTCAACAGCTATGAAGCGGAAGCAAAGCGGATGATCGAAGCACAGATCGCGCTGCCCGCGTACGAACTGGTGCTGAAGGCCGGCCATACATTCAACCTGCTCGACGCGCGCGGCGCGATTTCCGTCACGGAACGCGCGGCATATATCGGCCGCATCCGCGCGCTGTCGAAGCTGGTTGCACAGGCTTACTACGACTCGCGCGAAAAGCTCGGCTTCCCGATGCTCGGTAATCCGGTGCACGGCGTGCCCGGCCTCACGACCGACGCACAAGATGCCGCCATGCCCGCGTGGGCGCCACCGCTGAAAGTCGAACGCAAGATCGATCAGGACTGACGAGAACACCTGGAAATGACTCATCCCCATCAAGCTACCCTGCTCGTCGAGCTGCTGACCGAAGAACTGCCGCCGAAAGCGCTCGCGCGTCTCGGCGACGCATTCGCCGAAGGCATCGCGCAGCGCCTCGCGGCGCGCGATCTGATCGAAGGCGAACTGTCGTTCGAACGTTATGCAACGCCACGCCGGCTCGCGGTCACGATCAGGAACGTGCGCGCGGTCGCGCCGGAAAAACACGTGCGCGAAAAAGTGCTGCCGGTTTCGGTCGCGCTGGACAAAGACGGCCAGCCTACCGCGCCGCTCGCCAAGAAACTCGCCGCGCTCGGCTTCCCCGATTTTTCGGTGAGCGACCTGGAACGCGCGTCGGACGGTAAGGCCGAAGCCTTCTTCCTGCGCTACGCCGCACCGGGCGCAACACTCGCCGAAGGTCTGCAAACCGCGCTCGACGAAGCGCTCGCCGTGTCGAAGCTGCCGATTCCGAAGGTGATGACGTATCAGCGTCCGGACGGCACCAACATCCAGTTCGTGCGCCCGGCGCAGCGTCTGACGGTGCTGCATGGCGACCAGATCGTGCCGGTCAGCACACTGGGTATCGACGCCGACGACACCACGCTCGGTCACCGCTTCCTGTCCGAAGGTTTCGTACAGATCCAGCACGCGGAAGCGTACGCCGAGACGCTGATGCACAAAGGCCGCGTGGTCGCGAATTTCGCCGACCGCAAGGAAACGATCCGCACGCATCTGCTCGCGCAAGCCGACGGCGACCAGGTGGTGATGCCGGAATCGTTGCTGGATGAAGTGACGTCGCTGGTCGAATGGCCGGTGGTCTACGCCTGCCGTTTCGAGGACGAATTCCTGCAAGTGCCGCAGGAATGCCTGATCCTGACAATGCAGACGAACCAGAAGTACTTCGCGCTGACGGATGCGAACGGCAAGCTGCGCTCGCGCTTTCTGATCGTGTCGAATATCGAAACGGCGACGCCGGGCGATATCGTCGAAGGCAACGAGCGCGTGGTACGTCCGCGTCTGGCAGACGCCAAGTTCTTCTTCGAGCAGGACAAGAAAAAGCCGCTGGCCGATCGCGTGCCGCTGCTCGCGAATGTCGTGTATCACAACAAGCTCGGGTCGGCGCTGCAACGCGTCGAGCGCGTCGAATCGCTGGCCGGTGCAATTGCCACGCTGATCGGTGCGGACGTTGCGCTCGCCAGGCGCGCCGCGCGTCTGGCCAAGGCCGACCTGATCACCGACATGGTCGGCGAATTCCCCGAGTTGCAAGGCACGATGGGCACGTACTACGCGCGCCACGACGGCGAGCCGGAAGAAGTCGCGCTCGCATGCTCGGAACACTATCAACCGCGTTTCTCCGGCGACGCATTGCCGTCCACCGCAACCGGCACGGTCGTCGCGCTGGCGGACAAGCTCGAAACGCTGGTCGGCATCTGGGGCATCGGCCTGCAACCTACCGGCGAGAAAGACCCGTTCGCGCTGCGCCGCCACGCGCTCGGCGTGCTGCGGATTCTGCTCGAGAAGCAGTTGCCGGTCGATCTCGTCGAACTGCTGCGCACCGCTTACGCGCAATTCGCCGCGGTGCCGAACGTCGCCGATTCGACACAAGCGATCTACGAGTTCTGCACGGACCGTCTGCGCGGCTTGCTGCGTGAACTCGGCTACGCGCCGGGTGAAATCGACGCGGTGCTGGCGCTGAACCCCACGCGCCTCGACGACATCGTCGCGCGACTCGATGCGGTGCGCGAATTCGCGACGCTGGCTGAAGCAGCATCGCTCGCTGCGGCCAACAAGCGCATTTCGAACATCCTGAAGAAGTCGGACGGCGCCACGACCGGCGATGTGCAGGTCACGCTGCTGACCGAAACGGCGGAAAAAGCCTTGCATGCGCAGCTCGAACACGTCACGCCGCGTGTGCAATCGCAACTCGCCGCACGCGATTACACTGGCGCCTTGACTGCACTGGCCGCATTGCGCGAACCGGTCGACACGTTCTTCAACGACGTGATGGTCAACGCCGAAGATCCGGCGTTGCGCGCCAACCGTCTGGCCTTGCTCGGCACGCTGCATCAGCAGATGAATTGCGTCGCCGACATTTCCCGACTCGCCGCCTGAGCCCCGCACCATGCCGACAAGAAAAGTGGTGATCCTAGACCGCGACGGCGTGATCAACGTCGATTCCGACGCGTTCATCAAGTCGCCGGACGAATGGGTCGCGCTGCCGGGCTCGCTCGAAGCGATTGCCCGTCTGAACCAGGCCGGTTATCGCGTCGCGATCGCGACCAACCAGTCGGGCATCGGCCGGGGACTTTTCGACATGAACGCGCTCAATGCAATGCATCTGAAAATGCACCGCATGGCGGCGGCGGTCGGCGGGCGCATCGACGCGGTGTTCTTCTGCCCGCACACGGCGGAAGACCATTGCGAATGCCGCAAGCCGAAGCCCGGCATGTTGAAGATGATCGCCGAGCGCTTCGAAGTCTTGCCGGAATATACGCCGGTGGTCGGCGATGCGATGCGCGACCTGCAAGCAGGCGCCGCACTCGGACATCCGACCCATCTGGTGCTGACCGGCAAGGGCCGCAAAACGCTCGAGGCCGGCGGCTTGCCCGAAGGCACGCGCGTGCACAACGATCTGCGCGCGTTCGCGCTCGACTTCCTTTCCGACGATCACGAGTGATGCGCGTAGAGCGCGTCCCCAACCTTCACTGACCACGCCGATGCGCTTCATTCGTTCTTTGCTGCTGCTGATCTACTTCGTTCTGTTCACGGTGCCGTACGCGACCGCGTGCTTCATCGCGTTTCCGTTCATGCGCGCCGACCACCGCTACTGGATGGCCGCCGGCTGGTGCCGCGCCACGCTCCACACGGTGCGCTGGCTGAACGGCATCCGCTACCACGTCGAAGGCTACGAGAATCTGCCCGACGGTCCTGCCGTGCTGCTGTCGAAGCATCAATCGGCGTGGGAAACGCTGGCGTTTCCGGCGCTGATGCCGCGGCCGCTGTGCTACGTGTTCAAGCGCGAGCTGCTCTATGTGCCATTTTTCGGCTGGGCGCTGGGCATGCTGAAGATGGTTCACATCGATCGCAAGGAAGGCAAGTACGCGTTCGAATCGGTCATCAGGCAAGGCAAGGCGCGCATGGCCGAAGGCGCCTGGGTCATCATGTTTCCGGAAGGCACGCGCACGCCGACCGGCAAGCAAGGCAAATACAAAACCGGCGGCGCGCGTTTCGCGATTGCAAGCGGCGCGCCGGTCGTGCCGATCGCGCACAACGCGGGACGTGTGTGGCCGCGCAACTCGTTTCTCAAATATGCGGGTATAGTCACGGTGTCGATCGGCAAGCCGATCGAGACGACGGGGCTCACGCCCGATGAAGTGAACACGCGCGTCGAAAAGTGGATCGAAGCCGAAATGCGTCGCATCGATCCTACCGCGTACCGCGCGGCGGAAAGCACCTCCGCCGCCGCACCAATCTGACGCGCCCGCGCCCTCGATGGCGCATTTGCGCGAAGCCGAATCCGATGCAGAAGTCTCCTACGCCGCAACCCGCTGCGGCGCTCGATAGCCGGCAACTCGATCTCCCGCTCTTCGCCGAGCCGGGTTCGACGTCGTCGTCCCCTTCACCGTCCATACCTTCGTCCGGCTCTTCGCCAGGCTCGCCAAGCGGGCAACAGCCGGCCGTGCCGCTCGCGCCGGACGGCAGCAAGCTGCGCAGCCTGACGATCGGTTCGCAGACACTGCACTACCAGCTCAAGCGCTCGGCACGCCGTTCGATCGGTTTCGCGATCGACAGCAGCGGCCTGATGATTACCGCACCACGCTGGGTCACGCTTGCCGACATCGAAACCGCGATCACCGAAAAGCAGCGCTGGATTTTTGCGAAGCTGATCGAGTGGCAAACGCGTGTCGAGCAACGCGCGTTGCCCAAAGTCGACTGGAAAGATGGTGCGCAAGTGCCGTATCTCGGCCAACCGGTACGCGTGAAGCTCGGCTCGCCGCAAGGCACGTTGGCGTTCAATGCGGATGAGGCGGCGCTCGCACTGCCGCTGCCGTTGCAGGCCGATCCGCAGCAGATCAAGGACCGCGTGCAAGGCTGGCTGCAAGGTGAAGCGAAGCGCCTGTTCGGCGAGCGCCTCGCGATTTACGCGGAGAAGCTGGGTGTCGACTATCGCGCGTATGCGCTCTCGTCGGCGGCAACGCGCTGGGGCAGTTGTTCGAGCGACGGCAAGATCCGCCTGAACTGGCGGCTGATTCACTTCCCGCTGTCGATCATCGATTACGTCGTCGCGCACGAACTCGCGCATCTGCGCGAGATGAATCACAGCCCGCGCTTCTGGCAAACGGTCGAATCGATTTTTCCGGAATTCCGCGAAGCGCGGCAGACGTTGAAGTCGCACCCGCCGGAGTTGCTGCCGACGCTTTAAAGCGCCGGCGCTTCAGGCTGAAGCGCCGGCCTTCCGAAGCCCGCGGCTCACGCCGTGCAGAACGTTTCCTGCAGATGACGCCATGTCACCTTGCCGTGCGCATCGATGTCCATCACCGCCGTCGAGCGCCGCACGTTTGCGTTGCCCGCGTTGTCGCGCTGATATTCACGATACTTCACCACTGCGCCCGACGGATACGCCGCCACGATCTCCCTATCGCGGATCGTGATCTGCGAGCCGGGACGCGCACCGCGGAGCTTCGCGAAAATCTCGCGCACGCCGGCGTGGTCCAGTGCGACGCCCGACGTCATGACCAGCGTGAACTGCGGCGCGAAGCGCGCCATGATCCGCTCCAGCGCGCCGGCGTCCGCCGAACCGTCGAACAACGCCTGAATTTCGACGTGGATGGTGTCCAGTTCTTCGAAATAGGGATTGTTGTTGCTCATTGCCTGCATCCTCGCCGTGGCGCGTGCGTTATTTTTTCTTCTGGATGAACTCGATCTTGTAGCCGTCCGGATCGGTGACAAAGGCAATCACGGTGGTGCCGTGTTTCATCGGGCCGGCTTCGCGCACAACCGTGCCGCCCTGCGCCTTGATTTTGTCGCACGCGGCGTACGCGTCTTCGACTTCGACGGCGAGATGCCCGAAGCCGGTGCCGAGGTCGTACGACGGCGTATCCCAGTTGTGCGTCAGCTCAATGACGGTGCCATCGCGCTCATCCTCGTAGCCGACGAAAGCAAGCGTGAACTTGCCGTCCGGATAGTCGTCGCGGCGCAGTAATTTCATACCGAGCAGTTCGGTGTAGAACGCGATCGAACGGTCCAGGTCGCCGACCCGGAGCATGGTGTGAAGCAGGCGCATCGTGTACTCCCTGTTGCGTGATGTCGAGAACGTAAATGTACCCGGAATCACGCTGCGCTGCAGAGCGCGCAACGCGCCGTGTGATGCGCGTCCGGCCCCTTTTTAACCGGCGCCCTTCGCTTCGTCGCGCAGCGCGCGCCGCAGAATCTTGCCGACGTTGGTCTTCGGCAGTTCGGTGCGGAACTCGACGATCCTTGGGCGCTTGTACCCCGTCAGTTGTTCCTTGCAGAATGCGAAAGCATCCGCTTCGGTGAGCGCCGGATCTTTCTTCACGACGTAGAGCTTCACCACCTCGCCCGACTCCGCATCCGGCACGCCGACCGCCACCACTTCGAATACGCCCGGATGCTTCGCGACCACGTCTTCCACTTCGTTCGGATAGACGTTGAAGCCCGACACCAGAATCATGTCCTTCTTGCGATCGACGATCTTCACGAAGCCCCCTTCGGTCATCACTCCGATAAGGGCAGGTCGCGCGAATTCGGAATCAGGATACCCATGCCGCCACAACGCATCGTCAACAAGCCGCAGACCGTCAGTCCGAAGATGTGATACAGCGGCAGCGCAACGACCGTGATGTACTGCTTGATATCGGAACGCCCGCGATATGCCGGCTCGCGCCACAACTCCGATTGCAGGATGTTGGCGATCAGATTGCTATGCAAAAGCGTCGCGCCTTTCGACACGCCGGTCGTGCCGCCGGTGTATTGCAGTGCCGCGACGTCGCCGCCGGTCAAGGCAACGGGCGTGAAGGCCGTTTCCGCGCCACGTGCAATCGCATCGTTCAACGCGATGCGCGACGACGGCGCGTGTTCCGCAATCTCAGGGCTGCCCGCACCCAGCATTTCACCGACCGACGTCAGCACGACATGCTTGATCGAGGTGTGCGCCTGCACCGCATCGAGCGTTCTGGCGAAGGTATCGAGCAACACGATCGCTGCGGCGCCGCTGTCGTTCAACTGATGCTCGAGTTCGCGCGGCGTGTACAGCGGATTGACGTTCACCACGACGTAACCCGCGCGCAGGATGGCGGCCATCGTCACCGGGTATTGCAGCACGTTCGGCAACATCACCGCGATGCGCGCCCCGCGCGCCAAGATTTTTTCCATGTCTCCTCCCTTGGTTTCGCATCTCGATGCGCTGATGCGGGCATACGCCGCGCGGGCCGATCAAAGCATTCGAAGAATGTACGCAACGGATCGGCCGTACCGAATGTCTCCTTGAAAAATCAGGTTGCGTCTCGCGAAAACGCGTCGTCTGTCACTCATCCGAATAATCGGAAACGGAATTCTTGTTCCGATTATTCGGTAAAAAAATCAACTGTCCGGCAATCCGAGGCGGCGCCGCAGCCGGATTTTCAGCCATGACGGCGGAACGGGTGATCAGAACTGATGCCGCACGCCCGCCATCAGGCCGATCTGCGTTCCCTTCTGCGCGAGTCCGACGCCGTTGACGCCTTGCAGTTGAGCGCCGATCAGATCGCCCCGGTACAGCGAGTAGTCGCCTTCCAGATAAACATCGGTGCGCCTGGACAGGTTGTAGTCGGCAACCAGCTGGTACTGCCATGCCGAGCCGTCCTGAGCGGCTTTCTTGCCGTCCTGCAGCGTACGCCACACATTCGCGGCGAAGTGCCACGCATGGCCGACCTGCTGCGTGATGCCGCCCATGATCATGCGACGCCGCGAAAAGTCGGTGTACTTGAGCGCGGCCAGCGCGGGCGCGGTGAACGGTCCATTGGCGAAATTCGAAAAGCCGGCGTCGTTCTGATTGACGATGTAACCGGCCGCGAAGCGCGTCTTGTCCCACGTGTACGAACCGCCGAAGCTCCACGTCTTCGCGGCCGCGCCGTTGACCGAGTCTTTCGACTCCTCGTACGCGCCGCCAATGGTGAACGGACCGCCGGTCGGAGCATACGCCGCTGCGGCGCCGATCTGGCTACCGTATGAATTTCCCGCGTTGCCGCCGAACGCGTAGCCGGCGGCGAACATCAAGCCGTTGAAGTGCGCCTGATACTGCACCTGGTTGCTGGTCCAGATGCCGCCGGTCATCGTCACTTCCGGCTGGAAGCTGAAATCGTACGGAATCCAGGGATTGCTGCCGTAGCCGCCGATCGTGACGCCTTCGATCATCACGTTGTACTGACGGCCCAGGATCACTTGACCATAGGAGTTCGAGCGCAGCCCCACTTGCGCTTCGTTGAAAAACGGCAGGGTGGGATCGCTTTGTCCGCTATTGATGTAAATACGGTTTTCGAGCTTGAAGAACGCGGACCAGCCGCCGCCCAGATCCTCGACGCCCTTCAGGCCCCAACGGCTCTGGGTCATGCCGCCGGTGCCAAGCCCAATCGACGAATCGCCGGCTTTATTCGCGTGGGTCAGGTATCGCACGCTCTCATCGACCACGCCGTATAGCGTCACGCTCGATTGCGCGTGCACCATCTGACAGGCCAATGCCGCGGGCGCCATCGCTATCGCTATCGCCCATTTGCTCACGTTCTTCATAACGGTTCCTCATATTGGTTCCGCTTGCCGCGGATATGGGTCGTTCGTGTCGCTCTGCGGGCGCGCATCAGTCAGGTTTTCAGGCGGGCGGCGCACCGCATGACGCGTAGGCATCCTGTCTTTTTAGCCGCCGTCTCCTGCCGTCTGCGCTGCCACGCCTGATGTAAAGTACCAGCGCCGCACAGGTTGGGAGCCTCGCCAATGACCTGACGAAATACGCGTGAGTGGAACCATATCCTGAAATCGGCATGGCAAGAAAATAGACTATGTCGGTGTTGCGCAGGTGTTGCACCGGTGCTGTTAAGTCAGCGAACTACTTGCAGTGCGCCAGAAGCACGCGTAGGCGGTGGGGTCATCACATTGCAGCATGAGCGGTTTTGTTATCGTATGACTTATGACTGCCACGCTGTTGGCTTGACGACGGCACCCTGGGCGCCGGCTTGCTCGCGGGTGCGCTGTTGCTCGGCGAGTTGTTCAGCCTGCGTTTCCTGATGGCCGCGGTGCTGGTGCTGGCCGGCATTGCACTGGTCAATGCGCCGGCGAAGCGGGTTGCCGTTTAAGCGAAGTGATTTTTTAAGCGCGCCGCAGGACGCGGCGCGCTTCCTTCACGGCTTAAGCCGTGGACCTCAGGCGTCGCCGTCTTCAGCGGCCGCGGCGCCGCGCGACGGCAACGCCGCCACGACCTGCGCCACACGCACATATTCGGCGACCGGCACGTCTTCGGCGCGGCGTTGCAGATCGAAGCCGAGCGCGTCGAAATCCACCGAGTCACGGTAGGCTGCCAACGTATTGCGCAGCATCTTGCGCCGTTGCGAGAACGCCGCCGTCACCACTTCGCCGAGTACGCGCTCGTCCACCGGCGGTAATTCGCGCAGCTCGTACGGGATCATCCGCACGATCGCCGAATCGACCTTCGGCGGAGGCTGGAATGCTTCGGGCGGCACGTCGAGTTGCTTGTCGATCACGTAGCGGTATTGCAGCATCACCGAGAGCCGGCTGAACGCCTTGGTGCCCGGCTC
Source organism: Paraburkholderia sp. SIMBA_030 (assembly GCF_046535245.1). NCBI lineage: Bacteria > Pseudomonadati > Pseudomonadota > Betaproteobacteria > Burkholderiales > Burkholderiaceae > Paraburkholderia > Paraburkholderia sp. SIMBA_030. The sequence continues at coordinate 40,126 of NZ_JAWRXB010000007.1, read as the reverse complement.
CGCCACCATTCGCTCGACCACTTCGTTCTGCAGCATGAAGTGCTGATCGATCACGCGATGTGCGAACGACGTCAGATGAAACAGCAGCGGACTCGAAATGTTGTACGGCAGATTGCCGACAATGCGCAGCGACGCCTTGTCGCCCGGCGCCGCAAGCGAGCCGAAGTCGAACGCGAGCGCGTCGCCCGCATGCAGCTCGAGCAGGTCGCCGAATTTCTTCTTGAGCCGGCCGATCAGATCGCGATCCAGTTCGACCGCGTGCAGCGGCGCTTCAGGCGTCGCCAGACGTTCGATCAGCGGTTCGGTGAGCGCGCCCAGCCCCGGCCCGATCTCGACCATGCGCTCGCCGCGCTGCGGCCGGATCACGTCGACGATCGAATCGATCACGCCCATATCGACCAGAAAATTCTGGCCGAAACGCTTGCGTGCGGTATGACCCTGATGCTGGGCCCGTTGCTGTCTGCTGGTGGACATCGAAGAAACGCTAGGAAGAGAACTGCTTAAAAAAAGAAACGCCGGATACGCGGGTAAAGCGATGCTGGTGAAACGCTGCTGGTGAAACGATAGCCAGCGTGAATCAGCCCGCGCGGCGATGCTGCGCCATCGACACCGCCGTATCGATCGCGGCGATCAGGCTGCCGGAATCGGCGCGGCCGGTGCCGGCCAGATCGAGCGCGGTGCCGTGGTCGACGGAGGTGCGGATGATCGGCAAGCCGAGCGTGATATTGATGCCTTCGCCAAAAGTCGCGTACTTCAATACCGGCAGTCCCTGATCGTGGAACATCGCGAGCACGCAGTCGGCTTCGTTCAGATAACGCGGCTGGAATAGCGTGTCGGCCGGATAGGGACCGCGTGCGTCGATGCCCTGCTCGTTCGCGAGTTTCAGCGCCGGCGAAATCACGTCGATTTCTTCGCGGCCCAAATAGCCGTTTTCGCCCGCATGCGGGTTCAAACCGGTCACGAGGATGCGCGGCGCCGGCACACCGAAATGGTGGCGCAGATCGTGATCGATGATACGCAGCGTCTCGCCGATACCGTCGATCGACAACGCCGCCGACACGTCTTTCAGCGGCAGATGCGTGGTGGCGAGCGCGACGCGCAATGGGCGCTTGCCGGTGCCGGCCAGCATCATCACCACGCGCGGCGTGTGCGTGCGTTCGGCCAGGTATTCGGTGTGGCCGGTGAACGGCACACCGGCATCGTTGATCGTGCTTTTTTGCAGCGGCGCGGTGACGATCGCGTCGAAGGTACCGGCCACCGCGCCGTCGATCGCGCTGTCGAGCAGGTCGAGCACGTAACGGCCATTCGCGGCGTCGAGCTTGCCTGCCTGCGACGGCGCGCCGAGCGGCCGGTGCTGCACCCGCACGCGTTTGCCGTCAGCCACCAGCGCGGTCCAATCGACGCCAACCGCGCGGGCGCGTTCGGCGAGCAAGCCCGCATCGCCCAGCACGGTAAATTGCGCGCCGGGCCAATGCGCCGCCGCCCCGGCCAGCGCCTGCACCGTCAACTCGGGGCCGACGCCGGCCGGTTCGCCGGTCGTGATCGCGATTTGCAACGGAGCGCTGGCGAACTGGGCGGCGGTTGTCATGACGTTTATTGCAAGTTTGCTTGAGCGGGTTTCACTTCGACATACGCAGTGTCGCGCAATTCACGCAGCCAGTCGGCGTAAGCCTGTTCCGCCTTGCGCTGACCGATTGCCTGCCGCGCCAGATCCATCTGCTGCGAGACCGAGCCTTCCGCTTCGCGGCGGCCCAGCACCTGGATCAGGTGATAGCCGTATTCGCTGCGCACCGGATCGCTGATCTGACCGTCCTGCAGGCTGTTCATCGCGCGCTCGAATTCCGGCACCGTCTCGCCCGGGCTGATCCAGCCCAGGTCGCCGCCTTGCGACGACGAACCGTCTTGCGAGTAGGTGTGGGCGAACTTCGCGAAGTCGCCGCCGCCGGCGATCTGGTTCTTGATTTCGAGCAGCTTCTGACGTGCTTGCGGCTCCGACATGCCGTCGCCGACGCGCAGCAGAATGTGGCGCACGTGCGTCTGCACTAGCTTTGTCGCGTCTGCTGTACTCGTGCCCTGGCCCGCGCGACGATCAACGAGGCGCACGATTTCGAAGCCGTCGTTGGTGCGGATCAGATCCGGACTGACCTGGCCGGGGCGCAGTGCCGCGGCGGCCTTGACGAATTCAGGCGGCAGTTTGGACGGCGGCGCGAAACCCGTATCGCCGCCCTTCGAGGCATCCGGCGCTTGCGAATTCGACTTCGCGAGCTTCTCGAAGTCGGCGCCGCCCCTGGCTTCCGTCAGCAGCGCCTGGGCCTTTTGCTGTGCCGCTTCGATGTCGGTTTCCGACGCGTTCAGCGGCGCCTTCAGGAAAATGTGCTGGAAGCGCAGATCGCTCGTCAGGCCAGCGTTCGGGCCACGCTGACTGGCGATGTAGTTCGCGACTTCCGCGTCCGACACCGTGACCTTGCTGTCCACTTCCTTCTCGCGCAGACGCGAGAGCGTCAGTTCGGTACGGGCGTCGCCCGTGAACGTGCTCCAGGGCACGCCTTGCGCCTCGATCCGCGCGCGGTACATGTCGAGCGTCATGTTGTTCGCTTGCGCGAGCCGTTCCAGCGTTTTTTGCACGGCGGCGTCGTCGACATTGATGCCGTCTTCTTTCGCCTTCTGCAACTGGATGCGTTCCAGCACCATCTGGTTGAGCACCTGCTGGCGCAACTGGTCCATCGGCGGGACCGGCGCGTTCTGCTGGTTCAGCCGGCGGGTAATCAGGCCCATGCGCTCGTCGAGCTCGCGCCGCGTGATGACGCCGTTGTTGACCACCGCGGCGATGGTGTCGACCGTCTGGCCGCTATTGCCGGACAGCGCCTGCGCCTGAACCGGCACGACCGACAGGAAAGACGCCACGGCGGCGAGACCGGCCGCAAGCGTTGCCAAGCGAAGCTTTTTCATGATTGCCACAGATACTCCAATGATGTCGGGCGCGCCTGGCCCGTCTTTTCGCATTCTATAAATGATCGGACGAGCATCATTCGTAATTGGTGAAACGCGCTTCCGGCGGCGGCGGCGGCGGCAACGGCGTGTAGCCGGCCACGCTGGAGCGGAACGCGGAAATCAGCCCGTTGTCGACGCTCGACAAGCCCTTGAACGTCAACTGCGCGAGAAACCGCGTGCTCGACTGATGCTGCCCCGAGGTATTCAGACCGTTCGCGTAACGCTGGATCCCGGCGCCGAGCGTCCAGCAGTCGGCGTCGTATTGCAGGCCGACCAGACCGTCGACAATCCGGTGCCCGCCCAGGTCGTAATTGAAACGGCCTACCCCGTACACGCGATGCGACAGCGGCCACTGGCCCGAGACCAGCATCTGATTGATCGGCTGGTTGTCCAGCGTGGTGTTCGCGCGGGTGTAGCGATACGCGACATTGATCACTCTGCTGGTGCCCGGACTGAACCCGAAACCGACGCTCGTTTTCACCAACTGGTTGTTGTCGGCATTATATTGGAACGCCGTTTCCGAAGCGAAACCGGCCCCGAGCTTGATCGATGCACCCGCGATCAGGTCCGAATGCGTGGCTTGCGTGCTGGTCTGGGTAGGCAGCAGCGTGACCCGCTGATCCGTGAAGTAGTACTGCTGCGCGAGCACGAAGCGCGCGCGCTCGTCGCCGGTGGCCGGATTGATGAAGCGCGTGGTGATGGCGGCGGTCAGGCGGTTCGCGTCGGCGATCCGGTCGTTGCCGACGAACGTGTTCGGCGTGAAGATTTCCGCCAGCCCGAAATCGGAGTCGGCGGTATCGAACAGCGGCGCGGATGCCTGGTTCCGGTACGGCGTGTACACGTAGTAAAGCCGCGGCTCCAGCGTCTGGATGTAATCCTCGCCGAAGATGCGCACCGAACGGTCGAAAATCAGCCCGGTGTCGAAGCTGAGCGTCGGGATCGATTCGGTGAAATTCTTCGGCGTGCCAGCCGGCACATCGGTGCCGATATTGCGCAGGTTGTACGACGCAAAGTGCCACTGCACCTTAGGCGTGACGAAGTAGCCCGGCCCGACCACCGAATACGAGATGTACGGGTTGAACATCACCCGTTGACCTTCGGTCATGTCCGCGGTCGTGATGCGGAAATTCGTGTAGTCCGCTTCCGAGCCGAAGTCGAAGCCACCGACGTTGTACTTCGCGTACTTCACGTTCAACTGCGGCTCGCGGCCGTACGGCGCCACCGACGGCGTCAGCGTCTGCCAGTGCTGTTCGCGCGCGAGCACCGACCACGGCCCGTTGTTGTAGGTCAACCCTGCTTCCTGTTGATACAGGAGCTGGGTGCCGTTCATAAACTGACTGACCGACGACGACAGGTCTTCCGGATACGTGTTGTCCGAAACCTTGTTGTAGTAGATGTAGCCGCCGAACCCGTTACCGAAGTTCTGGTTGTGCTGGATATACAGCGCGTAGCGGTTGGTCTTCGTCAGGCGATCGTTCGGCAGGTACTCGCCGGTGATCGAGCCGGAATAGGTCGGCGACAGATAGCGGAAGGTCGACTGCAACTGCACGCCGCGCTTCGAGATCAGACGCGGCGTGACCGTCAGATCGCGATTCGGCGCGAGGTTGAAGTAATACGGCACCGACAGTTCGAAACCGTTGCCCGAACTGAGCGAGAACGTGGGCGGCAGCAGGCCGCTACGCCGTTCGCCCGACAGCGGGAACGACAGCCATGGCGAAGCGAACACCGGCACGCCCTGGAAAAACAGCACGCCGTTGTGCGCGACGCCTTCGTCCGCGCCGGTGTCGAAGTCGAACTCGCTGCCTTTGATGTACCACGCCGGATCGTCCGCGCACGCGCAGGCCGTGTAGGTGCCGTGCGTGAAAACCGAACGCTCGTTGTCGAGCAGATCGACGCGTTCCGCGCTGCCCGAGCCGCCCGTCACGTTGAAGTGGTACTTCGGCGAGGTCATGAAGCCTTCGCTCGAATCCACTCGCAGATGCGCTTCGGGGCCGACGAACGTACTGCCGTTGTTGATCACGTGGACCTGGCCGTACGCGTCGGCCATGTCCGTGTCCTGGTCGTAATGCAACGCGTCGGCCTTGATCGCGACCGTATTGCGGCGCACCTCGGCCGAGCCTTTGGCGGCCATGTCCTGATCGGTGGTGCCGCTGGTGGTGTCGCCCAGCACGAAGGTGGCCGGCTTCTGGCCGGGCATTAACGGATGCTCTTCGAGTTGTGGGGCGAGTTGCATGCCCCAAGGGGCGTCGATAGGCTGCGGCTGCGCGGCTTCCCCCGTCAACTGGGCGTGCGCAAGCGCGGGCATCAGGCCCGGAACGGCGATCAACGCCGCGACGAGCCGCCTTTTGCGCGGCACAACAGCACAAGAGGGAGTCGTTTGGGAAAGCTGTCTAGGCGGCATGTATCGTTTGGCGAATCGGCTCGTCCGTCAGCTTCTGCAGTCACGGTCCACCGCCTGCACACCCCGACCGTGACAGTCGGCTGCACATCAATATTTACAATCTGTCGAACGATGAGGCGGGCGGTAAAGCGGAATACGCGAAAGCCGGCGTAAGTCGCGTCAAAAAAGTCGTGGGGTATTATATGGCAAGACGTTGCCCCTCTGAATTTGCCGCCGGTTTTCATGACGCTGCCCCCTTCCCAAGACACCACCGATACCCGCCTCGACCTGCTCACCGCCTGGCTGAACGGCCACGCAGCACGCTATGCGCTCGAACTCGCCACCCTTGCACCGGCCTCATCCGACGCCAGTTTTCGCCGCTATTTCCGGCTCGCCGGTAAGGCGGCGGAAGGCGAAAGCGTCGGCACGGTGATCGCCGTCGACGCCCCGCCGCCCGAAAAGTGCCGCGAATTTGTGCAGATCGCCCAGTTGCTCGACGCAGCCGGCGTGCATGTGCCGCGGGTGCTGGAGGTCGATTTCGACGCGGGCTTCATGCTCGTCGCCGATCTGGGCACCGAGTCGTACCTCCGCGCGCTGAGCCAAGCACAGCAGGACGACAAGCCCCGCGCGGCCCGCACGCTGATGCGCGACGCGCTCGACGCGTTGATCCGCTGGCAGCTCACTTCGCGCGAAGACGTGCTGCCGCCGTTCGACGAAGCCTTCCTGCGCCGCGAGATGGAATTGATGCCGGAGTGGTTCATCGGCCGGCATCTGGGCCGCGAGGTCGACGAAAAGACCCGCGGGCTGCTCGATCGCACCTTCGCGCTGCTGATCGCAAGCGCCCGGGCGCAGCCGCAAGTGTTCATGCTGCGCGATTTCATGCCGCGCAATTTGCTGATCGCCACAGCGCCCAAGCCCGCGAACCCCGGTGTGCTCGACTTCCAGGACGCGGTGTACGGCCCGATCACCTACGACGTCGCTTCGCTGCTGCGCGACGCGTTCATCAGCTGGGACGAAGAGTTCGAGCTGGATTGCTTCGTGTACTACTGGGAGCGCGCGAAAAAAGCCGGCCTGCCGGTCGACCCGGACTTCGGCGAGTTCTACCGCCAACTCGAATGGATGGGTCTGCAACGGCACATCAAGGTGCTGGGTCTGTTCTGCCGGATCAACTATCGCGACGGCAAACCACATTACATGAAGGATCTGCCGCGCTTCATCGGCTATGCGCGCAAGGTCGCCGAACGCTACGCACCACTGCGCCCGTTCGCGAAGCTGCTCGACGATCTCGAAGGCCGGGCGAATGAAGTCGGCTACACCTTCTGACCGATGACAATGTCTCTGAAGAAAGCGATGATTTTCGCTGCGGGCCGCGGCGAACGCATGCGTCCGTTGACCGACACGCGCCCGAAGCCCTTGCTCGAAGCGGGCGGCAAACCGCTGATCGTGTGGCAGATCGAACGGCTTGCGCGCGCCGGCTTTCAAACCATTGTGATCAACCATGCCTGGCTAGGCGAGCAGATCGAAGCCGCGCTCGGCGACGGTTCGCACTGGGGCGTGCAACTGCGCTACTCGGCCGAGCACGAAGCGCTGGAAACGGCAGGCGGTATCGTGCAGGCGCTGCCGCTACTGGAAGACGCGGGCCGCGGCGAGGTGTTCGTCGCGGTCAGCGGCGACGTCTATGCGGATTTCGATTACGCGACGCTGAATGCTCCCGCCCACAAGCTCTCGGCACTGCCCGAGCCGGGCATGCATCTGGTGATGGTGCCGAACCCGGTGTTTCATCCGGACGGCGATTTTGCCTTGATCGACGGCGTGCTGTCGCTCGACGCGCAACCTCGCTTCACGTTCGGCAATATCGGTCTGTACGACACGCGGATGTTCCGCGATCTGCCGCGCGGCACGCGGCGTGCGCTCAAGCCGTACTACCGCGACACGATCGTGCGCGGCCTTGCGAGCGGCAAGCTCTACGAAGGTTTGTGGGAAAACGTCGGCACACCGGCCCAGCTACAGGCGCTGGATCAACGTCTGAGCGCACGCTAAGCCTCGAACGTGCGGCGAACCTCCGCGCCTACCGTTTCGGCGGCCTCGGGCGCCTCTGCCGCGCGTTGCTGCTGCAACGCCCACATCTGCGCGAACAATCCGTTCGCGCTCAGCAATTCGGTGTGCGTACCGCGCTCGACGATGCGTCCTTTGTCCATCACGATGATCTGCTGAGCGTGCACCACGGTCGAAAGCCGGTGCGCAATGATCAGCGTCGTGCGCTCGCGGGCGATCTGATCGAGTTCGTGCTGGATCGCGCGCTCCGAACGCGAATCGAGTGCGGAAGTCGCTTCGTCGAACAGCAGGATCGGCGGATTCTTCAGGATGGTCCGCGCAATCGCGACGCGTTGCTTCTCACCGCCCGACAACTTCAAGCCACGCTCGCCGACCGGCGTGTCGTAACCCTTCGGCAGGCCTTCGATGAAGTCGTGAATATGCGCGGCACGCGCCGCCGCGACCACCTCGTCACGCGTGGCCGACGGCCGGCCGTAAGCAATGTTGTAGTAGATCGAATCGTTGAACAGCACCGTGTCCTGCGGCACGATACCGATCGACGCGCGCAGCGAATCCTGCGTGACGTCGCGAATATCCTGGCCGTCGATCGTGATCGCGCCGCCGCTCGCCCGATCCAGATCGTAGAAGCGGAACATCAGCCGCGCGAGCGTCGATTTGCCCGAGCCGCTGTGGCCGACCACCGCCGTCGTGGTGCCCGCCGGGATCGTGAAACTCACATCGTGCAGAATCTTCCGCGCCGGTTCGTACGCGAAGTTCACGTGTTCGAAGCGGACCTGCGCGCCGTTCACTTGCAACGCGGGCGCGTCCGGCGCATCCGGCACTTCCTGAGAGGCGCCGAGCAGCGTGAACATGCGGTCCATGTCGGTGAGACTCTGCTTCAACTCGCGATACACGACGCCGAGAAAATTGAGCGGAATGTAGAGCTGCAACATGAAGGTGTTGATCAGCACCAGATCGCCGAGCGTGAGGCGCCCGGCCATCACACCTTCTGTGGCGCGCCACAGAATGAACACTAGCCCCGTGCCGATGATCGCCTGCTGACCGAAATTCAGCGCCGACAACGAGCGCTGCGATTTGATCGCCGCCGTGCGATAGCGCTTGAGATTTTCGTCGTAGCGCTGCGCTTCCCACTCCTCGTTGCCGAAGTACTTGACGGTTTCGTAGTTGAGCAGCGAATCGATCGCGCGCGAATTCGCCCGCGAGTCGAGATCGTTCATCGTGCGGCGAAAATGCGTGCGCCATTCGGTGACTTTGACGGTGAACGTGATGTACGCGGCGAGCGCGATAAAGGTGACGATCGCGTAATACGCTTCGTATTTGACGACGAAAAAACCGAGCACGAGGCCGACTTCGACGAGCGTCGGCAGAATGCTGTACAGCGAATACGAAATGAGCTGCGTGATGCCGCGCGTGCCGCGTTCGATATCGCGCGACATGCCGCCCGTCTGCCGCTCGAGGTGAAAGCGCAACGACAGCGCATGCAGATGGCGGAACACTTTCAATGCGAGTTGCCGCACCGCGCTTTCGGTCACTTTCGAAAACAGGATCTCGCGCAACTCGGTGAACAGCGACGTGGACAGCCGCACCACCGCATACGAGACTACCAGCAAACCGACGCCGCCCAGCAACACGATGCCCGGCGCATCGTGCGCGCGGCCGAGCGCCGTCAGATGCTGCACGGAGGCGAGGTTGTCGACGATCCGCTTCATCACGACCGGCACGCCGAGGTTGGCGATCTTCGCGCCGATCAGGCAGCTCAGCGCGAAGACGACGCGCCATTTGTAGGTGGCGAGGTAGGGCAGCAACGACAGGATCGTCTGCCAGTCGTTGCGCGGCTGAGTCGAGATCGGCGAAGGTTCGGAGGCGGGCGTGCGGCGCATGGGATCGGCTGGAGGGAGAGTGTGGAAGCGACGGAGTTCGCAGCGGCGCCGACAGGCAGTCGGCAGACTGCTTTATGTCGCGCGACCCGGCTGGGCGCTTTCCCGTACAATTCCTCATTGTTCTATTGTCGCAGAAGCCGGCTGGCGCCGCTTTTCATGGGCAGTGCGGCCGTCGCTGACGCGCGTCTCGTTTACGCGCTGGTCATGCCGCTGTGCCGTGCAGTTGTCGTGAAATCCCCCGCCTGCCGGTCGAGCCGACCGAGCCAATACGTTTCTCAAGGGTGCCCCCGATGACCAATCTTCTTCAACTCCCGCAAAAGTCATGTGCGCTGCGCGTCGTGCCGCAGCCGTCGGACGCGAACGTCCACGGCGACGTGTTCGGCGGCTGGATCATGGCGCAAGTGGATATCGCCGGCTCGATTCCGGCGAGCCGGCGCGCCAACGGGCGGGTGGCGACCATTGCGGTCAATTCGTTCGTCTTCAAGCAGCCGGTGTTCGTCGGCGATCTGCTGAGCTTTTACGCGGATATCGTGAAGACGGGCAACACCTCGGTGACGGTGTCGGTCGAGGTGTACGCGCAGCGCATGAGCCTGACCGAAGAAGTCGTGAAGGTGACCGAGGCGACCCTGACCTACGTCGCGACCGATAGCGACCGGCGCCCGCGGGCATTGCCGGTGCTGGACTGACTGCAATTGGAGCACGCCCCGGCGCACTCGGGCGCGCGATGATGGATCTTCTAACGAAAACGCAATGAAACTGATCGGAATGCTGGACTCGCCCTATGTGCGCCGCGTCGCCATCTGCCTCAAGTTGCTGAAGCTCGACTTCGAGCACGAATCGATCTCGGTATTCAGGACCTACGACGAGTTCAAGAAGATCAACCCGGTAGTCAAGGCACCCACACTGGTGCTCGACGACGGCCAACGCGTGATGGACTCGACGGTGATTCTTCAGTATGTCGCCACGCTCGCCGGACCGGGCGAGCGGATCTTCCCGACGCGACCGGAGCACTGGAAGCGCGCGGCGCGCCTGACGGGGTTGGCGCTAGCCGCTTGCGAGAAATCGGTGCAGATCGTCTACGAACGCAATCTGCGTCCGGCGGAGAAGCAGCACGCGCCGTGGGTCGATCGTGTCACCGAGCAGTTGCTTGCCGCATACCGCGAGCTTGAACAGGACCTCGCAGCGGCGGCCCTGCCGATCGAGCCGGGCCGCTTCGGCGCGGCGGACGTCAGCGTGGCGGTCGCATGGAACTTCACGCAGATGTTCCTGCCGGAGATCGTCGCGAAGGCGGCGTATCCCCATCTGCAGGCTTTTTCCGAGTCAGCCGAACAGTTGCCGGTTTTCGTCAGCACGCCGGCTGTTTGAGGCCGCGCGTCGCGGGACGGAGCGCGACTTAGGCTCGCGCTCCGTTGCATGGGCCAAGGCGCGCGCCTGAGCCCGCGCTAGCGGCCCTTGCTAGCGCTCAGACTGCGACGATCTCCCGGTCCACGCCGCCCTGGAACAACGCGGAGATCGCCTCCGTCGACAACGGTTTGGCAAAGTAGAAACCTTGCATCTCGTCGCACGCGCGTTCTTTCAGGAAGTCGAGTTGAGCCGAGGTCTCCACGCCTTCCGCGATCACCTGCAACTTCAGCGAATGCGCGAGCGCGATGATCGCCGAGGTGATCGTTTCGTCGTCGCCGCAAACGCCGATGTCCGACACGAACGAGCGGTCGATCTTCAGGCGGTCCACCGGAAAGCGCTTCAGGTAGCTGAGGCTCGAATAGCCGGTGCCGAAGTCGTCGATGGCGAGACCGATACCCAGCGCGTGCAACTCGTTGAGCATCGATACCGCTTCTTCGGCGTTGCGCATGATCGTGCTTTCGGTCAGTTCGAGTTCGAGGTATTGCGGCTCGAGGCCCGTCTCATCGAGCACCTGCATCACCAGCTTCGCAATATCGCGCTGCTGGAACACCCGCGCCGACAGATTCACCGACACCCGCGCCGGCGGCAAACCCTGATCCTGCCAGGCCTTGTTCTGCCGGCACGCTTCGCGCAACACCCACTCCGACAGCGGCCCGATCAAGCCGCATTCTTCCGCGACCGGAATGAACGACGACGGCGGAATCAAGCCGGCTTCCGGATCGCGCCAGCGCACCAGCGCCTCGGTGCCTACAATCTGCCCGCTCCCGATATCCACTTGCGGCTGATAGTGGAGCAGAAATTCGTTGTCGCGCAACGCACGGCGCAAACGCCGTTCGAGATTCAACCGCGCGCCCGCGCTCGCGTTCATCTCCGGCTGATAAAACTGGAACGTGTTGCGGCCCATGTCCTTCGCGCGATACATCGCGAGGTCGGCTTTTTTCATCAGCGTTTCCACGTCGCCGCCGTCCTGCGGGAACAGGCTCGCGCCCATGCTGCAGCCGACATACAGCTCGGTACCGTCGAGCCACACCGGCTCGGAAATCGACGCACGCACGCGCTCCATCCACGCGATCAGCGACTGTTCGTCGACGGTGTCGGTCATCACGATCACGAACTCGTCGCCACCGTGACGGGCCACCGTGTCGCTCGTGCGCGTACAGCGGGCGAGCCGCTCGGCGACCACCCTCAGCAGGCGGTCGCCGACGCTATGACCGAGGCTGTCGTTGACGTTCTTGAAACCGTCCAGATCGATGAACACCACCGCGACGCCCTTGTGATGCCGCTGCGCGACGATCAGCGCATGCTGCAGGCGGTCGCGCAGCAGGTTGCGATTGGGCAGCCGCGTCAGACTGTCATAGTTGGCCTGATATTCGAGCTGCTCCTGATAGCGGATCAGATCGGTCACATCGTTGATGACGCCGATGTGATGCGTGATGACGCCCTCCGCGTTCGGTACCGGCGCGATGAAAAGTTGATTCCAGAACAGCGCGCCGTCCTTGCGATAGTTGCGCACCACGGCGCTGACCTCGCGGTTCGCCGCGAGCGCCTGACGGATCTCGGCGACGCCTTCCTGATCGCGGTCGTCGCGTTGCAGCACGCGGCAATCGTGGCCGATCAATTCGGCCGGATCGTAGCCGGTGATGCGCTTGAATGCGGGGTTCACGTATTCGATCAGATTGCCCGACGGCGACGGCGCGGTGATCAGAATCGCGTTGACGCTCGCATCGAGTGCGCGGCTTTGCAGACGCAAGGCCAGATCGGCACGCTTGCGTTCGGTGATGTCCGTATAGGAACCGAGCACGCCGATGACGCGGCCGTCGCCGTCGGTGAACGGCAGCTTGCTCGTGATCGTCGTACGATGCACGCCGTCGATGACCATGTCGACTTCGAAGTTCATCTTCGGCACGCCGGTGCTCAACACCTCTTCGTCGTGCCCGCGCAGACGGTCGGCGAATGCGCGCCACGGCATGTCGGCATCGCTCTTGCCCACCACCTGTTCCGGATAAGCAAGCCCCGCGTCGCGCGCGAACGCCATGTTGCAGCCGAGATAGCGCGATTCCCGGTCCTTCCAGAAAATGCGCTGCGGAATGTTGTCGATCACCGTCTCGAGCATCTGGTTCGAGCGCTGCGCTTCGGCTTCGGCATTGATCTGATCCGTGACATCGTCGGCCAGCACGAAGAAGGCGGCGCGCCCCATGAAGTTCAGCGCATGGTACGAAATATCCGCGCTGATGGTCGAGCCGTCCTTGCGCCGGTGATGCCAGATGCCTGCCATCGTGCGGCCGCGCGGCACTGCGTCGCTGCGTTGCAGGTGCGATTCGAGGCGGCCGACTTCGGAATCTGGCCGGATCGCGCGGATCGTCATGCCGAGGAATTCGCTCTCCGTGTAACCGTATTGCTGAACGGCGGCCGCGTTGACCGCCAGAAAGCGCAGCGTCTCGCGATCGAAGATGTACATCGGCACCGGATGATCGTCGAACAGGCCGCGAAAACGGTCGTCGTGGCGGCCCAGCGCGCGAACCATGCGCAATTTCTCGCGCGCGCTGTTTTCGCGCGCGCCGAACGTGTAGATCAGCAGCGCGCTGCCGGCCAGCATCGTCAGGATCAGGAACAGCATCGCGTGCTCGGTTTCACGCGTGGAGGCCGCAAGCGACGCCTGCAACGCGTGATTCTCCTGCGCCCGCAGCGCTGCCAGCCCGGCTTCGACGCGGTCCTGTCCCATGCCGAGACGCGTGTAGGCCGATGACGCCCAGGCGCGCGACTCGTTCGGCGCGGCGCTCGCGCCGCGCAACAGCGCAGCGTCGATGCCGCGTTGCAGCGCGCGGCTATCCGCGCTCAGCTTGCCGAGCGTATCGAGCATGGCCGGCTCGCCGGCCAGATCGCTGCGCAACTCGCGCTCCAGCCGGGCCAGCGACGCCGCCACGGTAGCGGCCTCATTGGCAGGCGGGGCCTCGCCCGACGCGTCGAAACGGCCAAGCGTGGCGAGACCGCCGTCGAGCGCCATCTGGTAGGCGTCGAGGTCCTCACGCACGCTTGTCGAACGCAGCATGCGCGCGTCGGTGTCGCGCTGGCCGCAAATCTGCGTATAGGCGACGAACGCGTTCGCGCCGACCGCCGCGACGACGACCGCCAGATTGATCAGCAGCCGCTTCGATAAAAAAGGAGTCATGGGTTCCGAACGTTAATCGTTCTGGGGGGCGGGAGCGCGAGCTCGCGTCGATACGAGTCTTTTTACGCGCCAACCCATGGATAACGGCTGGGTTCGGAACAGCTTGAGGGGGGCGAGAGAAAAAATTAGCCGGCCGTCTGGGCGGCTTTGGAGTGGGCGCAGTGCGCGGCGGCCGCTTCAGGGCGAACGCGGCCGGTTCGTGGTGCCAGCCGGCCAGGCCTATCTGGCCAGACCAAACTCCCTCATAGCGGGGACAAAGTCGTGGCTGCCTTCAGGCTTGCGCGACAATTTGGCGAGCACGTAGCGTTTGAACGGATCGAGTTCGGCCCACTCGGCGGCGCCCGGCGCGGGCAGGCTAGCCAGCCCCGCCTGGTGCGCGACGCCTTCCGGTACGCTATCCGTGCGGCGCCAGGCAGGCGCTTCGTCGGGCGTGAACCACTCCGGTTCGACGTTCGCGTGGGTGCGCAGCATTTCGAACAGCGCGTGATCGAAATTCGGCTCGATTTCCGTGTCTTCCTCGACCGGAAAACGCGCCAGCAGCTTGCGGTCTTCGAGCGGCAGCAACTGCCACTGCGCAAGCGAGATACGCAGCCCGAAACGGTCCAGATTGAAGCGCACGGACATTGGAATGAAGGTGAAATTCTCCGAAGACTCGACTTCGAAGTTGAACAGAAGCGGTGCCTCGTTGAGTCCCATGACAGTATTCCCCTTTGACGGCGGGCAACGCGCAAACCCGCCTTGGGGTATTTTAGAACCTTATTCGCGTAATAGCGGCGCGGACTGGGGCCGCTTTTCGGCGCGAGGCAAGGCTTGCAGCCGCTCGCGCGCAGCATGGCCAAAGGAGTGAAGCAACTTGAACGAACTGGAAACGGCTGGACAACCGGGCGCCGTCGAGCGCCAGGTGCACCGGCACCGCGGCGCGGCGGTCGAAACCGTCACCGATCACGTCGGTCAGGAGTGGCCGGTCGCGCTCGTCTTCAACGGCATTTCGCACGCGGTGATGATGTGCACGCCGCGCGATCTGGAAGCGTTCGCGGTAGGTTTTGCGATCTCGGAAGGAATCGTGGCGCGCGGCAGCGACATTCAGGACATCGAGGTCGAACTGCATGACGACGGTGAATTGCCGCATGCCGAAGTGCAATTGCAAGTCGTGCAACAGGCTTTCGTCGCGCTGAAGGAAAAGCGCCGCGCACTGGCCGGGCGTACCGGCTGCGGCGTATGCGGGATCGAAAGCATCGATCTGCTGGATCTGAAACCGGAACGCGTGCCGGACACCGGTTTTCTGCAACGGCTCGCGCCCGATGCGATCGCTCGGGCTGCGCGCGAATTGCCCGGACACCAGGCGCTGACGCGTCTGACCGGCGGATTGCACGCTGCCGCATGGTGCGATGCGGCGGGCGCGATCCGCTACGCATTCGAAGATGTCGGCCGTCACAACGCGCTCGACAAACTGATCGGCCAACTCGTGCTCGATCGCGCGGATACCAAAGAGGGTTTTGTGTTTCTGTCGAGCCGCGCCAGCTACGAGCTGGTGCGCAAGGCGGCGCGCGTCGACGTGCCGATGGTCGCCACCATTTCCGCGCCGTCGTCGCTGGCGATTGCGATTGCGCGCAAGGCCGGCGTGCGGCTCGTCAGCTTCTGCCGCGAAACCAGCTACGTCGACTACGACACGTTGCAGCCGACGCAGCCTTGAACGGCTGAACGCCGCCGGTCAATCGAATTGCCGGAAGTCCGGCTTGCGCTTCTCGAAGAACGCCTTGAACGCCTCGCGCGCTTCGGGCGCGATCAGCATCTTGGCGAAGTGCACCGCTTCCTCGGTCATCTGCGTTTGCAACTCATGCTCGCTCGCGCGCTTCATCAGGCTCTTCGTCACACGCAACGATGAGGCAGGCAGCGCCGCCAGCCTGGCCGCTTGCGCCGCCGCGAACGCGTCGACTTCCGCCGCGGGCAGCAGGCGATTCACGAAGCCCATGCGGTGGGCTTCGCGCGCGTCGAACGCTTCGCCGAGCAGCAGCTTTTCGGCCGCTGCCTGATAACCGGCGACGCGCTGCAACAAGAGGCTCGAGGCCGCTTCCGGGCACAACCCAAGCTGCGCGAACGGCAGCGAGAAGGTGGCTGTATCGGCGGCGTAGACCAGATCGCAGTGCAGCAGCAGCGTCGTGCCGATGCCGACAGCCGGGCCCGCCACCGACGCCACCACCGGCTTTTCCGCCGAGCTGATCGCACGCAGGAACTGGAATACCGGCGCGTCTTCGCCGCTGGGCGGCTTCTTCATAAAGTCTTCGAGATCGTTGCCTGCGCTGAAAATGCCGACGCTGCCACGAATCAGGATCGCGCGAACCGAGGCGTCGCCGTGCGCTTGCACCAGCGCATCGGCCATCGTCTGATACATCGCGGCCGTAATCGCGTTCTTCTTGTCCGGCCGGTTGAAGGCAATCGTCAGCACGCCGTCCGCGCGCTCGACCAGAATATCCATTGTCATCTCCTCACACTGCTGAATGGAAAAACGGTTCGCAAGCCTGCCGGCGTGCGAACCGTTCATGCGGTCCTTAAGGGATCACTGCGGGAGTCACCGTGGGGGCCCGGAGCGAACACGCTTACAGACGTTCGATGATGCCCGCCGCGCCCATGCCGGTGCCGACGCACATCGTCACCATGCCGTACTTGTAGTTGCGGCGGCGCAAGCCGTGCACCACCGTCGACGCACGGATCGCGCCGGTCGCACCCAGCGGGTGGCCGAGTGCGATCGCGCCGCCGAGCGGGTTGATCTTCGACGGATCGAGGCCGAGGTCCTGAATCACCGCCAGCGATTGCGCGGCGAACGCTTCGTTCAGTTCGATCCAGTCGAGGTCGTCCTGCTTCAGGCCGGCGGCCTTCAGCGCAGCCGGAATCGCTTCCTTCGGACCGATGCCCATGATTTCCGGCGGCACGCCGCGCACGGCGAAGCTGACGAAACGCGCGAGCGGCGTCAGGTTGAACTGCTTGAGCATCTTCTCCGACACGACGATCAGCGCGCCCGCGCCGTCCGACGTCTGCGAACTGTTGCCCGCCGTCACCGAACCCTTGTTGGCGAACACCGCGCGCAGCTTCGCCAGGCCTTCCATCGACGTTTCCGCACGCGGACCTTCGTCGAGTGCGACCTCGCGCGTCTTGACCCGCACCTCGCCGCTGGCCAGATCGGGGAAACGCTCGGTGATCGTGTACGCGGCGATTTCGTCGTTGAATTCGCCGGCTTGCTGTGCGGCGATGGCGCGGCGATGCGACTCGACCGAGAACTGGTCTTGTGCTTCGCGGCTGATCTTCCAGCGCTCGGCGACCTTCTCGGCCGTCAGGCCCATGCCGTAAGCGATGCCGATATCTTCATTACGATCGAAGATGTGCGGCGACATCGACGGCTTGTTGCCCATCATCGGCACCATGCTCATCGATTCGCAGCCGCCCGCGATCATCGCGTCCGATTCGCCGACGCGAATGCGGTCAGCCGCCATCGCCAGCGCCGTCAGGCCCGATGCGCAGAAGCGGTTCACCGTCACGCCGCCGACCGTGTTCGGCAGGCCGGCCAGCAGCGCGCCCATCCTTGCGACGTTCAAGCCCTGTTCAGCTTCCGGAATCGCGCAGCCGATGATTGCGTCTTCGATCACCTTGGTGTCGAGACCCGGCACTTGCGCCACGGCCGACCTGATCGCGTGCACCAGCAGTTCGTCCGGGCGCGTGTTCCTGAACATGCCGCGCGGCGCCTTGCCGATCGGCGTGCGGCTCGCGGCGACGATGTATGCGTCTTGCAATTGCTTTGTCATTTAAAGCTCCTATGTCGACCAGAGTTGGCGCTTTAGCACTTACTCTGGTCCCATGCAATGTTTGCTGTCCGCTCGTCGCGCGTTAGTTACGCACCGGCTTGCCGGTTTGCAGCATGCCCATGATCCGTTCCTGCGTCTTTTGCGTGCCGAGCAGATCGACGAACGCGCGACGCTCGAGTTGCAGCAGCCATTCTTCATCGACCACGCTGCCCGCTTCGACATCGCCACCGCAGACGGCTTCCGCAATGCGGCTGGCGATCAGGAAATCGTGTTCGCTGATGAAGCGGCCGTCGCGCATGTTGACGAGCGATGCCTTGATGGTCGCAATCGCCGAGCGGCCCGCGACCGGCACTTGCGTCACGCGCAGCGGCGGACGGTAACCCGCGGCGGACAGCGCACGCGCTTCCTTCTTGGCGACGTCGAGCAGTTCGAACACGTTGAAGACGATCGTGTCGGACGGTTTCAGATAGCCCATCGCGCGGGCGTCGAGTGCGGAGGCCGACACCTTCGCCATCGCCGCGTTTTCGAACGACTTCTGCACGAACTTCAGCAGGTCGTTGGTCGCGCCGGCCTGCGTCGCGGCTTCCGCCGCGCGCAGTGCGGCTTCCTTCAGACCGCCGCCTGCCGGCACGAGACCCACGCCGACTTCAACCAGGCCGAGATAGCTTTCGATGTGCGCGACACGCTTCGCGCTATGCAGCGCCAGCTCGCAACCGCCGCCGAGCGCGATGCCCGACACGGCCGAGATGACCGGCACGCTCGCGTATTTCACGCGCAGCATCCCTTGCTGGAACTTCTTCACGAACGGCTCGATACCCTTCGCGCCGCCCATCATGAACGCCGGCATTGCTTCTTCGAGGTTCGCGCCTGCGGAGAACGGGCCACCCGGCGTGCCGAGTTTCAGCGATGTCGGCTGCCACACGACCAGCCCCTTGTAGTCTTTTTCGGCCAGTTCGATGGCTTGCGTCAGGCCATCGATCACCGACGGTCCGATCGTGTTCATCTTGCTCTTGAACGACACGATCAGGACGTCGTTCTCGCCGGCACGGTCGTCGACCCATGCGCGCACTGCGTCGGTTTCGAACAGCGTCTTGCCGTAGGTCTTCGGATCGGCCGCCGTTTCGCCGACCAGCGGCGCACGGAACACCTGTTTGTCGTAGACGCCAAGGGACGAGCGCGGCACGAACGTCTTCGAAGCCGGCGACCACGAGCCTTCGTTCGTATGCACGCCGCCTTTCTCGGCGACGGGACCCTCAAGGACCCACGACGGCAGCGGCGCGTTCGACAGCGCCTTGCCTGCCGCGATATCTTCCTGCACCCACTCGGCGACCTGTTTCCAGCCGGCCGTCTGCCAGCCTTCGAACGGGCCTTCGTTCCAGCCGAAGCCCCAACGGATAGCCAGATCGATGTCGCGCGCGTTGTCGGCGACCGACTCCAGATGCACGCCGATGTAGTGGAACACGTCGCGGAAGATCGACCACAGGAACTGCGCTTGGCGGTGCTCCGATTCGCGCAGCAGCTTCAGCCGCTCTGCCGGCGGGCGCTTCAGAATGCGGCCGACCAGTTCGTCGGTCTTCGCGCCGCCGTCGACGTACTCGCCCGTCTTCGGGTCGAGCACCTTGATCGCCTTGCCTTCCTTCCTGTAGAAGCCGCCGCCGGTCTTCTGACCGAGCGCGCCCTTCTTCACCAGTTCGGCGAGCACCGCAGGCGTTTCGTAGACCGGGAAGAACGGATCGGCCTTCAGGTTGTCCTGCATCGTCTTGATGACGTGCGCCATCGTGTCGAGACCGACCACGTCCGCGGTGCGGAACGTCGCCGATTTCGCGCGGCCGAGGCGGCTGCCGGTCAGGTCGTCCACTTCGTCGAAACGCAGGCCGAACTTCGCGGCTTCGGTAATCACGGCGAGGATCGAGAAAATACCGACGCGATTCGCGATGAAGTTCGGCGTATCTTTCGCACGCACGACGCCCTTGCCGACCACGCTCGTCAGGAACGATTCGAGTTGGTCGAGGATTTCCGGACGCGTCGTCGCGGTCGGAATCAATTCGACCAGATGCATGTAGCGCGGCGGATTGAAGAAGTGCACGCCGCAAAAGC
This sequence comes from Paraburkholderia sp. SIMBA_030, assembly GCF_046535245.1. Classification (NCBI taxonomy): domain Bacteria; kingdom Pseudomonadati; phylum Pseudomonadota; class Betaproteobacteria; order Burkholderiales; family Burkholderiaceae; genus Paraburkholderia; species Paraburkholderia sp. SIMBA_030. Next base: position 20,353 of record NZ_JAWRXB010000007.1, on the reverse strand, counting down.
GCGACTTCAATTCATCCAAAAAACCATTCGACAGTTCGGTAATCGACAGACCCGACGTGTTGGTCGCGAAGATCGCATTCGGCGCAATGTGCGGCGAAACCTTCTTGTACAGGTCGTGCTTCCAGTCCATGCGTTCGGCGATCGCTTCGATCACGAGGTCGCACTCGGCGAGCTTCTCGATATCGTCGTCGTAGTTCGCGGGCTGGACGTATTGCGCGTCGTCCTTCACGCCGAACGGCGCGGGCGACAGCTTCTTCAGATTCTCGATCGCCTTCAGCGCGATCGCGTTCTTCGGGCCCTCCTTTGCGGGCAGGTCGAACAGCAGCACGGGCACCTTGGCGTTGATCAGGTGCGCGGCGATCTGCGCGCCCATCACGCCGGCGCCGAGCACGGCTACCTTGCGAATGATCAGATTGCTCACGTCGTTCCTCCGGGGAGTTATGCGGGGTCGCGAATGCTTCATCAACGTTTCGCGATGTGTGGCTGGCGCAAGCGCCACGTTCTTTCGTGAACGTGGCGCTTGCCTCGATGTGTGCTTAGAACAGCGCTTCGTCGACTTCCATCAGCGACTTCGAACCCGCGCGTGCCTGACGGATCGTCATCGCCGTTTCCGGCAGCAGCTTCGCGAAGTAGAAACGAGCGGTGGCCAGCTTCGCCTTGTAGAACGCATCGCCCGATGCTTCCTTGTCGAGCGCGATACGTGCCATGCGCGCCCAGAAGTACGAGAACACCAGGTGGCCGACGGTACGCAGATACGGCACAGCCGCGGCGCCGACTTCGTCCGGGTTCTGCATCGCCTTCATGCCGATTTCCATCGTCAGCTTCTGCACCTTTTCGCCGATGTCGGCGAGCGGGTTGATGAACTCCTGCATTTCCGGCTTCACGCCTTCGGCTTCGACGAATTCCGACACCAGCTTGCCGAACTTCTTCATCTTCGCGCCCATGTCGCCGAGGATCTTGCGGCCCAGCAGGTCGAGCGCCTGAATCGCGTTGGTGCCTTCGTAGATCATATTGATGCGCGCGTCGCGCACGTATTGCTCCATGCCCCACTCTGCAATGAAGCCGTGACCGCCGTAGATCTGCATCGCGTGATTGGTGCCTTCGAACGCATTGTCCGACAGGAAGGCTTTCAGGATCGGCGTGAGCAGCGCGACCAGGTCGGCGGCTTCGTTGCGCACCGATTCGTCGGCGTGCGACAGTTCCTTGTCGATGTGCAGCGCCGACCAGTACGAGAATGCGCGCGCGCCTTCGGCATAGGCCTTTTGCGTGAGCAGCATGCGGCGCACGTCCGGGTGCACGATGATCGGGTCAGCCGCCTTTTCCGGCGCCTTCGGGCCGGTCAGCGAGCGCATTTGCAGACGCTCTTTCGCGTACGTCAGCGAGTTCTGATAGGCGATTTCGGTCAGGCCCAGGCTCTGCATGCCGACGCCCAGACGCGCGGCGTTCATCATCACGAACATCGCGTTGAGGCCCTTGTTCGGCTCACCGACCAGCCAACCCTTCGCGTTGTCGAGATTGATCACGGCGGTCGCATTGCCGTGGATGCCCATCTTGTGTTCGATCGAGCCGCACTTCACGGTATTGCGTGCGCCCGGTTCACCCGCCTCGTTCGGCACGAACTTCGGCACGATGAAGAGCGAAATGCCTTTGGTGCCCATCGGCGCATCCGGCAGACGCGCGAGTACCAGATGAACGATGTTCTCCGACAGGTCGTGTTCGCCGCTGGAGATGAAGATCTTCGTGCCGCTGATCGCGTACGAGCCATCGACGTTCGGCTCGGCCTTCGTGCGCAGAATGCCGAGATCGGTGCCGCAATGCGGCTCGGTCAGACACATCGTGCCCGTCCAGACGCCCGACACGAGCTTCGGCAGATAGGTTTTCTGCTGCTCCGGCGTGCCGTGCGCATGCAGACATTCATACGCGCCGTGCGACAGGCCCGGATACATCGTCCAGGCCTGATTCGCCGAGTTCAGCATTTCGTACAGCGCGTTGTTGACGAACGCGGGCAGGCCCTGGCCGCCGTATTCCGGATCGCAACCGAGTGCGGGCCAACCGGCTTCGACGTACTGCCGGTAAGCTTCCTTGAAGCCCTTCGGCGTGGTCACGACGCCGTCGCCGACGTACGTGCAGCCTTCCTGGTCGCCGCTCTGATTCAGCGGGAACAGGACTTCGGAGCAGAACTTGCCGGCTTCTTCGAGCACCTGGTTGATCGTGTCGGCATCGAGATCCGCGTGCTTCGGCATCTGCCTGATCTCGGCTTCGACGTTAAGCAGCTCGTGCAACACGAATTGCATGTCGCGCAGCGGCGCGGCGTACTGTCCCATGACTCTCTCCAAAGTTTGACAAGAAGCCAGGCTGTCAGCTGGGTCCGTGGATCGGACTTTCAGCGCCGCTGAATCTGCTTAAGTTCGGCGGCCCTGCTAACGGCTTTCGCTCTGATACGAAATAATCAATTTTTCCAGCGCGGCCCACGTGAGGCGCACCGCATCCGGCAAGTGCAGGAAGCGCGCGTCGTGATGCAGGCCGAGCGTGAAGCTGTACAGTTCGAACAGCATCAGCTGCGGATCGGTATCGGCACGCAGATGCCCTTCTTCCATCGCCTGCGAAATCGCGCGAGTGAGCGCCGCACGCCAGATCGTCACGCTCGACACCAGTTGCTCACGCACCGGGTTGTCCGCGCGGTCGTCATACTCGACCGCACCGCTGATATAGATGCATCCAGTGGTCACTTCCTGAATGCGCTTCTCGATCCAGCGGGAGATCATCGCGCGCAGACGCGGCAAGCCGCGGGACTCGCGCAAACTCGGGAAAAACACCTCGTCTTCAAAACGACGGTGATATTCGCGCACGACTTCGACCTGCAAATCCTCGCGCGACCCGAAATGCGCAAACACACCGCTTTTGCTCATCTGCATGCGCTCGGCCAGCAGTCCAATCGTCAGACCTTCCAGTCCGTCGCGGCTTGCCAGATCAAGTGCTGCATCGAGAATCGCGGCTCGCGTTTGTTCGCCTTTTCGCATAGCTTTTTTACCGTTCTAATGTGACCGAAAGAAAATCGAACGGCCGTACTATTATTGAGTGCCGCCGTCCGCGAAACAAGGACTTTATTAGAAACCGGTTTCTAACCCGGTTTCAATTCTGCGGCATCCGTCAATCGGAGGAAGGAGATTTTTTAGAGGCGTTTGCCTTCTTTTTTATCCTTACCTTGACGCCGAACCCTTGCGCTTATGCGAAAGAGGAGGATGCGCTAGTCATAGCCGCCCACCGTCAGTAGCTTCATCACGGCCCGGTAAGTCGTATAAGCGAGCCAGTTGAGGAAGCGCTCGCCGGCCGGACGGGCATCGTAACGCGCCTCGTCGATCCGCCGCGAATCCTTGAACGCCATGAGGATCGCTTCGCGCAGCGCATTGATCTGGGGGTCGTTCACCAGCACCACGTTGGCTTCGTTGTTGAGCACGAGGCTAAGCGCGTCGAGGTTCGACGAGCCAACGGTGGCCCAGTTCGAATCCACCACCGCGACCTTGCCGTGCAGCATGGTTTTCTCGTATTCGGCGATCTCCACACCGGCTTTGAGCAGCGCACGATACAGGAACGGCACAGCGTAATCGAGTGCGGCAAACTCCTTGCGCCCGATGATCAGCTTTACCTCGACGCCACGCCGGGCCGCAAACACCAGCGCACGCCGCAGCTTGCGGCCCGGCATGAAGTAGGGATTGGCCAGCAGCACTTCGCTGCGCGCCTGGCCGATCGCGGTCAGATAGGCTTTTTCGATGGCGCGCCGGTTGATCAGGTTGTCGCGCGCGACGAAGGCCACGCACGGCTGTCCGCCGGTCCATAGCGCCTCGTTGCGGTTGCGGCGGCGGCGCCCCAGCGTGCCGAGCGACGCGCCGGTCTTCGGCCCAGGCTCGGGCACCATGGACTCGAGGGGCCGATGGCCGAGGCGAATCCGCTGCCATTGCAGCTCGAATGCCTGGCGGATATCGCTAACCACCGGCCCGTGCAACTCGACCGCGAAATCCCAGCGCCGGTACGGCAGCTTCTCACCGTTGTTCTCGTAATCGTCGACGATATTGATGCCGCCGCAATACGCGAACCGATCGTCCACCACCGCCAGTTTGCGGTGCGTGCGCGAGAAGCCGAAGTGGCCGAACAGATGCGGATTGTAGATGCGATGCTCGATGCCGGCGAGTGTCCATTCGTTGAACAACGGCAGGCGCGCGGTGCCGATGCCGTCGGTGATCACGCGCACCTTCACGCCGCGCGCGACGGCGCGCAGCAGCGCCGCGCTAACGGCATGGCCGGCGCTGTCGTCGCAGAAGATATAGGTTTCAAGAACGACGTCGGTCTGCGCGGCGTCGATACGGCCGGTCAGCGCCTCGAAGAACGCGTCGCCGGAACGCAGCAGCTTGACGTCGTTGCCGCTGGTAAAACGGTAGCGCTGCAAATAGCGGCGGCCAAGCAGCGATTGACGGAGTCGCGCGAAACGGCGCGCGCCGCCGACGCTCACCGGGCACGCTCCTTCAGGCGCTCATGGAGCCGCCCGGTCAGCCGCCTGGGTAACTGCAAGATCGCGTCGGCATTCGACGACGAAAAGCAGCGCGACGCCGCCTCTTCGTACGGGAGCCACAGGAACGCGGTGTGCTCGCGCGGCGCGAGCGTCACCTCGATCTGCTCGGGCACTTGCAGGCTGAACCAATACTCGGTGTTATGGATCACGCCCTCGGCATAGCGATGGCGATACTCCGGGTAAATCTCGTACTCGATCTCGTATTGCCAATCGAATAACGCGCTCTGCGGCACCAGCGTGCTGCCGACCACGATGCCGGTTTCTTCCGCGACTTCGCGCACGGCCGTTTCGGCGAGCGGCTCGTCGAGATGGTCTTTGGAACCTGTCACCGACTGCCAGAAGCCTGCATGGTCGGCGCGCTCGATCAGCAGCACCTCGAGTGCGGGTGTATGGATGACGACTAGTACGGATTGCGGGATCTTCGGCGGTTTCGGCATGGCGTTAAAACTGGGCGCAACGCTTGCGCGGTACATGTCGGTGATCGGTCCCATGAGCGGTCGAGACCGGTTGCTTCGACTGTAACGCAAAAAACGAAAAAGGCGCATCACGCGCCTTTTTTGTCTCGCTTTTTCGTCTACCCCTTGCTGTCGTTTTCAGACAGCTTTGGCTCGACCCGTTTCTGGTTACACCTTCGGTTCCGGCGTACGCAAACGGATGTGCAACTCGCGCAGCTGGCGCTCGTCCACTTCGCTCGGCGCCTGCGTGAGCAGACACTGCGCGCGTTGCGTCTTCGGGAACGCGATCACGTCGCGGATCGAATCGGCGCCGGCCATCATCGTGACGATGCGGTCCAGACCGAATGCGATACCACCGTGCGGCGGCGCGCCGTATTGCAGCGCGTCGAGCAGGAAGCCGAACTTGGCCTGCGCTTCTTCCGCGTTGATCTTCAGCGCGCGGAACACCTTGCTCTGCACTTCTTCACGGTGGATACGCACCGAACCGCCGCCGATTTCCCAGCCGTTCAGCACCATGTCGTAAGCCTTCGCGAGGCAGCGCGCCGGATCCGTTTCCAGATACTCGAGGTGCTCGTCCTTCGGGCTCGTGAACGGGTGATGCGCGGCGACGTAGCGGTTGTCTTCCTCGTCGTATTCGAACATCGGGAAGTCGATCACCCACAGCGGCTTCCAGCCGGACTCGACCAAACCGTTGGCCTTGCCGAATTCCGAATGACCGATCTTCAGACGCAGCGCGCCCAGGCTGTCGTTCACCACCTTCGCGCGATCCGCTGCGAAGAAAATGATGTCGCCGTCTTGCGCGCCGGTGCGCTCGATGATCGCCTTGACCGCTTCGTCGTGCAGGTTCTTGACGATCGGGCTTTGCAGACCGTCACGGCCTTTCGCGACTTCGTTGACCTTGATCCACGCCAGGCCCTTCGCGCCGTAGATGCGCACGAATTCCGTGTAGCTGTCGATGTCGCCACGCGAGAGTTCGCCGCCCTTCGGCACGCGGATTGCCGCGACGCGGCCGTCTTTCGTGTTGGCGGGCGTGCTGAACACCTTGAAGTCGACATCCTTCACGGCATCCGTCAGGTCCGTGAATTCGAGCTTCACGCGCAGGTCAGGCTTGTCCGACCCGAAGCGGCGCATCGCTTCCGAATACAGCATGACCGGGAATTTCTCGGCCAGCGACACGCCGATCGTTTCCTTGAAGACGTGACGGATCATCGCTTCGAACAGATCGCGGATTTCCTGTTCCGACAGGAACGAGGTTTCGCAGTCGATCTGCGTGAATTCCGGCTGACGGTCGGCGCGCAGATCTTCGTCGCGGAAGCACTTGACGATCTGGTAGTAGCGATCGAAGTTCGCCACCATCAGCAGTTGCTTGAACAGCTGCGGCGATTGCGGCAGCGCGAAGAACTGGCCCGCGTTGGTGCGCGACGGCACAAGGTAATCGCGCGCGCCTTCGGGCGTGCTCTTGGTGAGCATCGGCGTTTCGATGTCGATGAAGCCTTGCGCGTCCAGATACTTGCGCACTTCGATCGCGACGCGGTAACGCAGACGCAGGTTGTGCTGCATCTGCGGACGGCGCAGGTCGAGCACGCGATGCGTGAGACGCGTGGTTTCCGACAGGTTGTCGTCGTCGAGCTGGAACGGTGGCGTGATCGATGCATTCAGCACGATCAGCTCATGGCACAGCACTTCGATCTTGCCGCTCTTCAGCGCGGCGTTCGTCGTGCCTTCCGGCCGGCTACGCACCACGCCCTTGATCTGCAGGCAGAACTCGTTGCGCACGCCTTCGGCGGCCCTGAACATCTCCGCGCGGTCCGGATCGCAGACGACCTGAACGAGGCCTTCGCGGTCGCGCAGGTCGATGAAGATGACGCCGCCATGGTCGCGGCGGCGGCTTACCCAGCCGCACAGCGAGACGGTTTGGCCCAGCAGTTCTTCGGTCACCAGACCGCAGTATTGAGATCTCATCGACATGATGTTTGTCTTTCGTTTTGCATTGGTTGAACGGCGCGCCGCAATGAAACACTGCGTGAAACGCTGCGCGCCGGAATTACAGCGGAGGCTCGACTGTCGTGCGGCGCACCACCGGCGCCGGCGGCGCGGACGGCGCCACGACGCCCATCGAGACGATGTACTTGAGCGCAGCGTCGACCGTCATGTCGAGTTCGATCACTTCGCTCCTGGGCACCATCAGGAAGAAGCCGGAGGTCGGATTCGGCGTAGTCGGCACATACACGCTGACGTAATCTTCTTTCAGGTGATTGACCACGTCGCCGCCCGGGATACCGGTCAGAAACGCAATCGTATAGGAGCCGCGGCGCGGGTACTCGATCAGCAGCGCTTTGCGGAACGCATTGCCGCTGCTGGAGAGCAAGGTGTCCGACACCTGCTTGACGCTGGTGTAGATCGGACCGACCACCGGAATGTGCGCGACCACGACTTCCCACCACTTCACGAGCTTCTGCCCGATGAAGTTCTGCGTCAACAGCCCGACGACAAAGATGAACGCCAGCGTCAGCACCGCGCCGAGACCGGGCAGACGGAAGCCGAGCGCGCGCTCCGGCTGCCATGAGCTCGGCAACAGCAACAGCGTCTGGTCCATCGTGCCGATGATCAGGCCGAGCACCCACAGTGTGATGGCCAAAGGCACCAGCACCAGCAGGCCAGTCAGGAACACCGATTTGAGCGTCGTTTTTTTCGTCGTCATGTGTACCGCCAGAAAGCCGCGCGAGCCAAGGCTCGAGGCGCGGTGTGTGCGCCGCCCCGAGGGCGGCAGTCCTGCTAGGCGCTGCCCGAACCGCTCGATGTTGCCGAAGCGGCCGGTGCGGCTGAGGGCGCGGCCGGCGTTGCGGCAGCGCTCGAAGTACTGGCTGCGGCCGTGCTGCTGGCCGAACCCGAGTCTGATTTCGCGGCGCCGTGATTCGCGGACGCGCCGTTCTCGTCCGAGTTCGCATTCGAACCGGCATTCGCGTCGGGCTTCGCCGGCGAGCCCGCGCCGCCATTACCACCGCGAAAATCGGTGACGTACCAGCCGGAGCCCTTAAGCTGGAAGCCGGCGGCGGTCACCTGCTTGCGAAAGGTGTCTTTCCCGCATTCGGGACATTGCGTCAACGGGGAGTCGCTCATCTTCTGAAGCACATCTTTCCCGAAGCCGCACGATTCGCAACGATAAGCGTAGATCGGCATGATCTTTTCCCTACAGAAATCTTGTAAACGCTTGCAAAGCCTTGAATTATAGCCGCAAACGACATCCCACCCCTGGATTTCCGGGGCAAGCACCCGACGCAGCCGCCGTCGCTCTAAATGGGGGTGGCCGATATCGAATCAAGTGCTGTTTCAGCGGCGGCGCCAGGTCAGCCAACGCTCGCGCCCGGTAAACACAGCAATCGAATCGCTCACGGCTTCGTCCTCGATCAGATCGAAGTGCGGCGTGAGCAACGCGTCGAGTTCGGCGCGCTCGATGCCGAACGGCGGCCCTTTGGGCGTCGCGCCGAGGAAGAAGAGCCCCGCCAGCAGCGCGCCGCCAGGCAACAGTTCGGCCATCCGTTGCGCGTAGTCCGCGCGGCGCGCTATCGGCAACGCGCAGAGGAACGCGCGCTCATAGATCCATGCGGGCGCAAACGGCGGCTGGTACGTAAAAAAGTCCGCCTGCTCGACCAGTTCCGTATGCTGCGCACCCAATTGCTCACGTGCTGCGGCTACGGCGTTCGGTGAAAAGTCGATCGCGCAGACCGGATTGCCGTGCTCGGCCAGCCAAAGTGCCTCGTAGGCACTGCCGCAGCCCGGAATCAGCACGGCCGCCCCGCTATGCCGCTCGGCGAACGATCGGAACGCCGCCGGCACCCCGGCCTGATCCCACGGCGTGTAATGGCGTTCGAAGCGCTCGTCCCAGAAGTCCGGCGAATTCGGATCGCGGCTGGCGAAGTCAGGTGCGCCAGGTTGGTTCGGGTCGCTCATTGAACACCTCGCCTGGATTAACCGCCGTAAGCGAACGCCAGAAACGCCCTCGCCAGCACCGCGCCGACGCCGACCGCCACGCCGAACAGCAACAACCCTTGCAGCAGCCGGTTGGTACGCTTTTGCTCAAGCAGAATCTGGCGAATCATGTCGTCGTTCGCGCCGCGGGTGTGGTCGTGACGCGCGGCCAGCACGTGATGGATCAGGCGCGGCAACTGCGGCAGCGTCTTGCTCCACTGCGGCGCCTCGATCTTCAGCCGCTCGTACCAGCCGCGCACACCGATCTGCTCGTTCATCCAGCGTTCGAGGTATGGCTTGGCGGTCTTCCACAGATCCAGTTCAGGATCGAGCGAGCGGCCGAGCCCCTCCACGTTCAGCATGGTTTTTTGCAGCAGCACCAATTGCGGCTGGATCTCGACGTTAAAGCGGCGCGACGTCGAGAACAGCCGCATCAGCACCTGCCCGAGCGAAATATCCTTCAGCGCGCGGTCGAAATACGGCTCGCAGACCGCGCGAATCGCGCTTTCCAGTTCTTCGACGCGGGTGGTCGGCGGCACCCAGCCGGACTCCAGATGCAGCGTGGCGACGCGATGATAGTCGCGCTTGAAGAACGCAAGGAAGTTTTGCGCGAGGTAGTTTTTATCGAAGTCCGACAGTGCGCCGATGATGCCGAAGTCGAGCGCGATATAGCGGCCGAAGTGCGCCGGATCGAGGCTCACCTGAATGTTGCCCGGGTGCATGTCGGCATGAAAAAAGCCGTCGCGAAACACCTGGGTGAAGAAGATCTCGACGCCTTCGCGCGCCAGCTTCGGAATATCGACGCCGGCCGCGCGCAGCGTGTCCATCTGGCTGATCGGCACGCCGACCATGCGCTCCATCACCAGCACGGTGGGCGTGCAGAACTCCCAGTACATTTCCGGCACCAGCAGCAGATCGAGGCCGGCGAAGTTACGGCGCAACTGGCTGCCGTTGGCCGCCTCGCGCATCAGGTCGAGTTCGTCGTGCAGGTATTTGTCGAACTCGGCGACTACCTCGCGCGGCTTCAGACGCTTGCCGTCCGCCCACAGCCGCTCGGCCCACACGGCGATGTCGCGCAGCAGCGCCAGATCGGAATCGATCACCGGCAGCATGTTCGGCCGCAACACCTTCACTGCGACGTCCTTGCCCGCATGCTGGCCGGCCTTGACCTTCGCGAAGTGCACCTGCGCGATCGACGCGCTCGCCACCGGCACCCGCTCGAAGTCGTCGAACAGAATGTCGACCGGTGCGCCGAGCGACTTCTCGACCAGGCCGATCGCTACGGCCGAATCGAACGGCGGCACCTGATCCTGGAGCTTGGCAAGCTCGTTGGCGATATCGACCGGCAGCAGATCGCGCCGGGTGGAGAGCACCTGCCCGAACTTGACGAAGATCGGCCCGAGGCTTTCGAGCGCGAGCCGCAGCCGTACGCCCGGCGGCTGTTCGAACTTGCGGCCGATGGTGGTGATACGCAGCAGCAAACGCACGCGCCGGTCGTTGACGCGGCTGAGCATCATCTCATCGAGACCGAAGCGGATGACTGTGAAAAAAATCTTGAGAAAACGCAGAAAACGCATAGTTGAGCCCGGTGACTAGCGCGTGCCGCGCAACGTGGCGGCGCCGCCCGGCGCATCGGCGCCGCGGGCTTCGACCTTCTGTTCAAGACGTTCGAGGCGCTTTTCAACGCGCGCCAAAGCATCGCGGGCACGGGCCAGTTCGACGTTGAAATCGTCGAGCGCGGCGCGCCGCACCAACTGCGGATTCTCATCGAGCAGATATTCGGCGGCCGTATCGAGCAGGTTGCGGCCGGTGCGCCGCGCATGTTCGCCGACCGTGCGCACGACCGACGCAACCCGCCACGCCGGACCGTCGCCGATCAGTTTCGCGAGGTCCTCTTCCGGCTCCCAGCGCAGATGCTCGGCGAGCTTCGCGATCACGGTGGCGAACTCGGCGTCGCCTTCGATCTTCACATGCTTCATCACGCCGGCCTGGCCGCCTTGCACGAAGGCCGGCAGCGCATCGGACGGCACCGCGATGGTCACATCGAACTGTTGCGCCTCTGTTTCGCCGACCGCGCTCAGGTAGCCATCGGGTTGCACCAGCAGCATCAAGACGACCGGCGGGCATGACAGTCTGGCGGTTTTGCCCGCGTACGGGGCGAGGCGCTCACGAGCCCACGATTCGCGGGCGAGCAAGTGATTGACGGCAGCAGCGAAGGGCTTGGCGGCGAGGGTCATTGAAAGTGGCAAGAAAAAACCCGCGCGGGCGAGGTGCCCGCGCGGGTTCCTATTGTAACGTCCGTTCGCTTCGCGGCTTGCTATGCCGAACGGCCAATGCTTTGCGCTGCCTCAGCGTTGTCCTAGTGCTGCGCGACCTGCTGAATGCCGGCCAGCAGCCAGCCTTCGCCGGCGCGGTTCGACTTCGACAGGTTCCAGACTTCGACGAACGGCTCGGCCGCCGCACCCGCCGATTCGCGGATCAAACCGGAGAAGCGCACGCTGGCGAAGTACTCGTTCGCACGCTCTTCGACACCCAGCAGCTCGGCGTTCAGTTGCACCACGTCCGTCTGATTCGACTCCGCACCGCGCGAGCTCAGATCGACCTTCACTTCGGCGAACATTTCCGGCGTCGTGAATTCGCGGATGTCTTCCATGTTGCCGACGTCCCATGCCGCTTGCAGGCGCACGAAGTACACCTTGGCGTTACGCAGGAACGCTTCCGAATCGAAGCCGGCCGGCACAACGGGCGCGGTGTTGATGGACGGCGTGGTCAGCGGGTTGCCTTGCGGTTCGAGGTACGAGCCGGTGGGCGGCGCGCTGTAGCGCGGTTCCTGCGCGTAGCCGGTGCCGCCCGCGTTCAGCGACGGCGAGCCGCCTGCGTAAGCCGGTTGCGCCGCATCGCGCTTGCGGCCCATGAAGCGGCGAATCAGCCAGATACCGATCATCGCGATCACGGCGATCACGATGATGTTGGCCATGGCGCCGGCAAACGCGCCGCCAAGACCGAAGTGCGACAACAAGGCAGCGATGCCGAGACCGGCCGCGAGACCGGCGATCGGGCCGAGCCAGCGCGAGCGGTTAGGCTGTGCGGCCGGCGTCGGCGCGGGCGCCGGAGCAGGCTGCGCGCGCTGCTGCATCGCCTGATTGCTTTGGGACGGCTGTGTCGGCGCAGATTGCTGCTGAACCGTATTCGACTGACGGCCGATGCTGCGGCCGCCGCCCATGCGGCGGGCTTCGGCATCGAGCGAGGCGAGAGAGCCGGCCATGATCAGACCGACCATTGCGATCAGTCCGATTCTTCTCACCAACGACCTCGAAACCTTACGGGGAGATAACACATCTGAATCGGACATTTTCGTACTTTCCTTTAAAAAACGATGGGTTAGGGACCCCTAGTATTTGGTCCCCACATGTAAAGCTACCACGCCAGCTGACAAATTGTAATATTTGACGCCATCCAGGCCTGCTTGTTCCATCATTGTTTTTAAAGTTTCCTGATCCGGATGCATCCGGATCGATTCCGCGAGGTAGCGGTAGCTCTCGGCGTCTTTCGCAAAGCGGTCGCCGAGCCACGGCAACACCTTAAAAGAATAGACGTCGTAGACCTTTTTGAGCGGATCCCACACCTTCGAAAACTCCAGCACCAGCAGACGGCCGGCCGGCTTCAGCACCCGGCGCATTTCCGCCAGCGCGACATCCTTGTGCGTCATGTTGCGCAGGCCGAATGCCACGGTGACCACATCGAAGTAATTGTTCGGAAAAGGGATCTTTTCGGCGTCGCAGAGCAGCGCCGGCGTGATCACGCCCTTATCCAGCAGGCGGTCGCGGCCCACGCGCAGCATCGATTCGTTGATGTCGGTGTGCCAGACTTCGCCGGTCTCGCCTGCCTGTCTGGCGAACGCCTTGGACAGATCGCCCGTGCCGCCCGCGATGTCAAGCACCTTGAAGCCCGGCCGCACGTTGGCCTGCGCGATCGTGAACATCTTCCACGCCCGGTGCAACCCGCCCGACATCAGGTCGTTCATCAAGTCGTAGTTTGCGGCAACCGAGTGGAACACGCCGGCCACCTTCTGCGCTTTTTCCTGTTCGTCGACCGATTGAAAGCCGAAGTGGGTTTTGCTCATCGCGCTTGTCCTTTCGCGTATTCTGAAATGTTGCGCCGCATCAGTGCGGCGACCAGGGCGAATCGTATCAGTGACAGTGCCCGTGCGCAGCGCCGGATGGGGTCATAGGCGTATCCCGGTCGACGCCGGCCGCTTCCAGTTTGGTGAGATAGGCGCGCCAGAGTTCATCCTGACGAACTGCAAGGTCGTACAACAGGTCCCAGGAATAGAGGCCGGTGGCATGGCCATCGGAGAAAGTCGGCTGCAACGCGTAGTTGCCGACACCTTCGATCATCGTGATCGTCACGTCGCGCTTGCCGGTCTGCAAGGTTTCCTGGCCGGGCCCGTGACCCTGCACTTCCGCCGACGGCGAATACACGCGCAGCAGTTCGAACGGCACACGATACGTTTCGCCGTTTGCATATTGCAGTTCGAGCATCCGTGACTTGGAATGCACGACCACACCGGTCGGCACCGGGGTATCGGGAGTCAGTCCACTCATGATGGCCTCAACCAAGCGCTTGTTCGATTTCCTGGCGCACCGCATCGCGCAGCAAGGTAGCCTGCGCGCGGCGCGACGACAGCAATGCTTCGGATACCGTGCGTTGCCGCGGCGCCCAGATCGGCAGCGGGAAATGCGCGTCGTTCGAAAAACGCGGAATCACATGCCAATGCACATGCGGCACCTGGTTGCCGAGGCTCGCCAGATTCACTTTGACCGGCTGCATGATGCGTCGCATCGCACGTTCGACCGCATACACGGCCCGCATCACGCGATCGCGGTCGTTTCCTGCAAGATCGGAAAACTCGGCTATGTGCCTGTTCCAGATCACCCGGCAGAAGCCCGGGTAATCGTGTTCGTCGGCGAGGACGACACGCAGGGTGTCGTCCCGCCACAGCACGTCGCCGCCTTCTTCGCGGCAAAAAACACAGTCCATCGTCGTCCTCGGGCAGAAATCGTCGGTGCTGCCATTAGACCAGCACGCGCTCGATTCCGCCATTGTTCGCCCGTTGGACGTAATCCGCCATCCAGTCTTCGCCAAGCACGTGACGCGCCATCTCGACGACGATGTAGTCCGCCTCGGTGTTCGTGTCTTCGTTATAGCGCGACAGACCTTGCAGGCAGGACGGGCAGCTCGTCAGGATCTTCACGTCGGTAGTGCCCTTCGGCTGTGACCCGTCGCCGGCCTTGAGTGCCGAACCGTTGTTGTTCGACGCACCCGCCGCACCTTCGGCAACCAACGGGATGTCGCGCAACCTGGCCGCGCCCTTGCGAATTTCTTCTTCCTTGCGGAAACGGACCTGCGTCGAAATGTCCGGGCGCGTCACTGCGAGTGTGCCGGATTCGCCGCAGCAGCGATCGTTCTTCTCGATCTTGTAGCCGTCTTTTTCCGAGCCCATCAGTTCATTGACGAGCTTGACCGGATCCATCGTCTTGATCGGCGTGTGGCACGGGTCGTGATACATATAGCGCATGCCGCTCACGCCCTCGAGCTTGATGCCTTTCTCCAGCAGAAACTCGTGGATGTCGATGATTCGGCAACCCGGGAAAATCTTCTCGAATTCATAGCCCGCGAGCTGGTCGTAACACGTGCCGCACGACACCACCACCGTCTTGATGTCGAGGTAGTTCAGCGTATTCGCGACGCGGTGGAACAGCACGCGGTTATCGGTGACGATCTTCTCGGCCTTGTCGAACTGGCCGGAGCCTCGCTGTGGATAGCCGCAGCACAGATAGCCCGGCGGCAGCACGGTTTGCACGCCCGCTTCCCACAGCATGGCTTGCGTAGCCAGACCCACTTGCGAGAATAGACGCTCCGAGCCGCAACCCGGGAAGTAGAACACCGCTTCCGTATCGGCGGTGGTCGTCTTCGGATTGCGGATGATCGGCACGATCTTGTTGTCTTCGATGTCGAGCAACGCGCGCGCCGTTTTCTTCGGCAGATTGCCCGGCATCTTCTTGTTCATGAAGTGGATCACCTGCTGCGTGACCGGCGGCTTGCCGACTGTCGCCGGCGGGTGCGCCGTCTGCTTCTTCGCGAACTTCTTCAGCACGTCGTTGCCGAGACGCTGCGCCTTGTAGCCGATGCCCATCATCGCGGTGCGCGCGAGGTTGATGGTCTGCGGATTGGTGGCGTTCAGGAAGAACATGCCGGCCGCGTTGCCCGGGTTGAACTTCTTCTTGCCCATCTTGCGCAGCAGGTTGCGCATATTCATGGTCACGTCGCCGAAGTCGATCTTCACCGGGCACGGCGTCACGCATTTGTGACAGACGGTGCAGTGATCGGCGACGTCGTTGAACTCGTCCCAGTGCTTGATCGACACGCCGCGGCGGGTCTGCTCTTCGTACAGGAACGCCTCGACCAGCAAGGACGTCGCGAGAATCTTGTTGCGCGGGCTGTACAGCAGGTTCGCGCGCGGCACGTGGGTCGCGCACACCGGCTTGCACTTGCCGCAACGCAAACAGTCCTTGATCGAATCGGAAATCGCGCCGATATCGGACTGCTGCATGATCAGCGATTCATAGCCCATCAGGCCGAAGCTAGGCGTATAGGCGTTACGCAAGTCGGCGCCTTCGAGCAGCTTGCCCGCGTTGAAGCGGCCATGCGGATCGACGCGCTGCTTGTAAGCGCGGAATTCGCCGATCTCGTCGTCGGTGAGGAATTCGAGTTTCGTAATACCGATGCCGTGCTCGCCGGAAATCACGCCGTCGAGCGAGCGCGCCAGCTTCATGATGCGCGCGACCGCCGTGTGGGCGTCCTGCAGCATCTCGTAGTTGTCGGAGTTGACCGGCAAGTTCGTGTGCACGTTGCCGTCGCCCGCGTGCATGTGCAGCGCGACGAACACGCGGCCACGCAGCACCTGCTTGTGGATCGCCTGGGCTTCGTCGAGGATCGGCTTGAACTCGCCACCGTTGAAGATCTGTCGCAACTCAGCCCGGATCTCCGCCTTCCACGACACGCGCACCGTACGGTCCTGCGTGACATGGAACACGGTTGCGTCCGGCTGCGCGTCCACGCGATCGGCGAACTTCTCAGCCAGCCCTTCGTAACCGAGGCCGACCAGATAATGCTGTGCCTCGCGCAACGACAGATCGAGCTTGTCGCGTAGGAATTCCCAGCGCGCGCGCACGTTTTTCAGCAGATCGAGCGCCTGTTGGACGCGATCTTCGAGCAACTCGGCGCTCGGGATTTCATTGGCGTCGTCGCTCTTGCCGAGCGGCAGCTTGCCGCCCTTGAAGAACGCTTCCAGCGCGTTGACCAGTTGCAGCTTGTTCTTGATCGACAGCTCGATGTTGATGCGCTCGATGCCGTCGGTGTACTCGCCCATCCGGTCGAGCGGGATCACCACGTCTTCGTTGATCTTGAACGCGTTGGTGTGCTTCGCGATCGCGGCGGTACGGCTGCGGTCGAGCCAGAAACGCTTGCGCGCCTCGGCGTTGACCGCGACGAAACCTTCGCCGCTCTTGCCGTTGGCCATCCGCACGACTTCCGAGGTGGCCTGCGCGACCGCATCGGCGTCGTCGCCGACGATGTCGCCGATCAACACCATCTTCGGAAACGCGTTGCGCTTGCTCTTGGTCGCGTAGCCGACCGCGCGCAGATAGCGCTCGTCGAGGTGTTCGAGGCCGGCGAGAATCGCGCCGCCCTGCTTCGACGTTTCGAACAGGTAATCCTTGATTTCGACGATGCTCGGAATCGCTTCGCGCGCCTGGCCGAAGAATTCGAGGCAGACCGTGCGCGTGTGCGCCGGCATCTTGTGCAGCACCCAGCGCGCCGACGTGATCAGACCGTCGCATCCTTCCTTCTGCACGCCCGGCAGGCCGGCGAGGAATTTGTCGGTGACGTCCTTGCCGAGCCCTTCCTTGCGGAACACGCGGCCTTTGATGTCGAGCGCTTCCGTGCGCAGCAGCTTTTCGCCCGGTGCGTAGTTGCCGTCGAACCATTTCAGTTCGAAACGCGCGACTTCGATGTCGTGGATCTTGCCGAGGTTATGGTCCAGACGCGTGACTTCGAGCCAGTTCCCTTCCGGGTCGACCATGCGCCACCAGGCGAGGTTATCGAGCGCCGTGCCCCACAACACCGCCTTCTTGCCGCCCGCGTTCATCGCGACATTGCCGCCGACACACGATGCGTCGAGCGACGTCGGATCGACCGCGAACACGTAGCCCGCCTGTTCGGCCGCTTCGGTCACACGACGCGTGACGACACCCGCGCCGGAGAAAATCGTCGGCACTTTGCGCTCGACGCCCGGCAGCACGGTCAATTCGACCGCGCCGAGCTGTTCGAGTTTTTCGGTATTGATGACGGCCGAGAACGGCGTAAGCGGCACCGCGCCGCCCGTGTAGCCCGTGCCGCCTCCGCGCGGAATCACGGTCAGACCGAGTTCGAAACACGCCTTGATCATGCCGGCGATCTCGGCTTCGGTATCCGGCGTCAGCACGACGAACGGGTACTCGACGCGCCAGTCGGTCGCATCGGTCACATGCGACACCCGGGACAAACCGTCGAACTTGATGTTGTCTTTTTCCGTGACGCGGCCCAACACCCTGTTCGTGCGGCGGCGCAGATCGGTTGTCTTCTGGAATTCGGTCTCGAAATCGTCGACGGCGCGGCGCGCGGCCGTGACGAGCGTTTCGACGCGAGCGGCCCGGTCGACGCCGGCTGCATCGCCGTGCTCGACCAGATCGGCGCGACGGCGCTTCTCGATCTCCGAGAGACGATGATGCAGCGCTTCGATCAGCAGCGCGCGGCGCTTCGGATTGTCGAGCAGATCGTCTTGCAGATAAGGATTGCGGCGCACCACCCAGATGTCGCCGAGCACTTCGTACAGCATCCGCGCCGAGCGGCCGGTGCGGCGTTCCGCGCGCAGTTCGGCCAAAGCCGCCCAGGCTTCATCGCCGAGCAGACGGATGACGATTTCGCGATCGGAAAACGACGTGTAGTTATAGGGGATTTCGCGCAGACGCGCTTCGGGATCGGCGGCCACCTCAGCGGCGGCCCCGTGCGGATCGAAACTTTGAGGTGCGTTCATGTTCGGACGACTCGGTGGGTCAACCCGGCGGGCTCATTGACGAGGCGCCGGCTGACGGTGCGCGTGGTGCGCAATGCTGGAAATTTTCTTGTGGAGCGAAGCACGACCGACGGTCTACCCACATCAGTCGCTTCGCGGCGCTCAGAGACCGCTACACGATCGCGCTTGGCGGACATGACGCTCCGCCGCGGGGCGAGACTCACGCGGGGCGGGCATCAAATGGGCGATCCGAGGCTGCCAATGCATCTTCCGATCCTTATTCCAAAATGGAATTCTACCGCATGATCCAGTTGCGCGTTGACGCGTGAAATCCGGGCCGTGGCGGTCTCCTTCGCGAGGGTTTTCTGCTTTTCAGCGTCTGGAGAATTGGGACGGCCAGCCGTGGGTTGACGCCCCGTTCTCTGCTGACGCATGCCGCGGCACGCAATCAACGTCAACAGGTCGTCAGTTCCTCAGTGGTCGGTGTGCATTGCGTGAAGCATCGGCCGGTCAAATACGTCGAACCTGGATTCACGACTTCTGCTATCGATCGGGTAACTGCGGCGAGCACAACTGACCATTGCAGCGGACTTTGTGAGCACGCGGCTCAAGGCTGAGTCGATGCAGCGCCTGCAGTATCGGAATCCGTCGACATCTGTCGATGCCGATGACCACGCCCGCCGCCGTTGGGCGCAACCGAACTCGCGGGTGCGGATGGTGGTGGCGGGTGATTGATGTATTGGAAATTCTGCGCGATCGCGGCGCTCGGAAATGTCGTCGTCGAGGGCTCGATCACGGTGCTGGGGAGCGTCATATTCGACTGCGCGAAGACGGGCGATATGCAGCCGAATGAAGCCGCCACGGCGAAAACAAACCGATTCATCGAGTGATCCTCTAATTCAGCGACTGGTGCCGCACGAGCCAACGGGTGAGTGCACATCCAGTGGAGCCGCCGTGCGATGCGAGGCAGCGCTTCGGCTAGATTCCCCGGCGTTGGAGACAGCCAGTTTAGGCCGTGAGGCGTGAAATCAGAACTGGCGACCGAGGCTCCATTCCTGCATTGAGCGGACCACCGCGCGGGCCGCTGCACGGATGTCAGCGAAAAACTTTCTGTAACGATCCTGTAACCAGGGACGGTACCGATTGGCCTAACGTTAGAATTCCAATGTCTCTAAAGCACACCAATATGATCTCCAGCACCAAGTCGATAAGCATCGTCATACCGGCCGCCGTCGTCGCTCTCGCGCTCGGCGGTTGCGCGGTGATGCCGCCTGGCGGCCCAAGTGTGGTGGCGCTGCCGCGCAGCGGCGAGCCGCTCGGGCAGTTCCAACAGGACGACTATGCATGCCGAGACTACGCGAACCGCTCGACCGACCCGAATGCGGCTGCGCAAGCGGCGACCACGAACAGCGTGAACAGCGCGGCGATCGGCACGCTCGGCGGCGCCGCTGTCGGCGCACTGATCGGTGCGGCGGCGGGTAATGCCGGCGCGGGCGCGGCGATCGGGGCGGGCAGCGGGCTGTTGATCGGTGGCGCGAACGGCGCGAATGGCGCGCAGTATTCCGCGGCGGGCTTGCAAGCGCGCTACGACGCCGCCTACGCGCAGTGCATGACCTCGAAAGGCAATACGATCTCGCAGCCGCAGATGCCGGCCTACTATGCGCCGCAGCCGGCCTATTACGCACCGCAGCCGTACTACTATGCGCCGCCGCCGAGGTATGTCGCGCCGCCGCCGGTGATGTACGCGCCTTATCCGTACTACTGAGTTCGATCGGCAGCCTCGCTTCGTCGAACGAACCGTTTGCGTCGCCTGCCAGGCAAGCTTATTGGTGTAAAACCTTGCGTCATGTCCGGCGGAAAGACGCGAAACGATGGCGGCCCGGAGCGCTTTCCTGGCGGACGATGGCCGGCAGTGCCTGCGGCGAATTTTCCGACCGAACGGTCGGGCGGGCCTTCATCCGAGGCGCCGGGCGATACGCTGAAGGTCAGAGAGCGCACCGTTGGCGCTATCATTGATCCTTTCCCGTCCCGCAAAGCGCACCGCGCCACCCGCATGGCTTCCCACGACTACCTGAAGAAAACCCTGACCGCGCGTGTCTACGACGTGGCCCGCGAGACCGAACTCGAGCGTGCGCCGAATCTGTCGGCGCGATTGCGCAATCCCGTCTACCTGAAGCGCGAGGACAACCAGCCGGTGTTCTCCTTCAAGGTGCGCGGCGCATACAACAAGATGGCGCATATTCCGGC